>JAICMO010000066.1 GCA_025929185.1 Pseudolabrys sp. | reverse complement strand
GACATCCTCGCCGGCAGTAATTTCAAGCTTCTCGATGTCGAACGTCTGTGACGGCTTGTGGTATTTGAAAAACAAATCCCACGTTTTCTTGTACGCCTCCATTCCTCGCGACTGGAACGGCGGCGGAACGTCGAACATCACGATGTGCTGATCGTGATGGGCAAGGATGGCGGGCAGGTCATGCCGCCGCACCGCGTCCGCCCATGCTTCGATAAGCGTCCTGATTTGACGTTCGACCGTTGCAGTCTGCTGCGTCATTTCTGTCCAACCTTCCTGTTTGCCAACACTTGATCTGCGTCCTGCCGTGGCGCCTTCTCGGGCAATGGAAAGAGCGTCAGATACCGCTCGATCAGCGCGCGGTCGCCTTCGACGTTAAGCGCGCCCGATTTTTCCAGCGCCTTGAGCGGAACGCCGCCGTAGAGTGCGGCTGCGAGCGCGTTCTGATTACCGATGACGATCACGTCCGCGCCGCTCACCTCGCCGCGTTCGATGGAAAAGGCACCTTTATCGAGCACAGCCAGAAACTCCTCGCGGCCGAAGCGGAAGCCGAGCGAGGCGGAGATGCGGCCTGCCCGCTCGCGCGAAAACATCGTGCGCATCGACATCACGACCGACGCGACGCTCAGCGGCGACTTCGGATTGTGCAGTGGCGAGCGCGCGGCCCACCTGCCGATGACGCGGAACAGCTCTTCCGATTCCTGCCCCCATTCGGTCAATTCGTAGACCGACGATGCGGCCGGCGGCGGCAGCGTGCGGCGGCGCACGATCGACACCGCTTCGAGGTCTTCCAGCCGTTGCGTGAGCACGTTGGCGCTGATGCCCGGCAAGCTCGCGCGCAGATCGCTGAAGCGCTTCGGCCCTAGCAACAATTCGCGCATGACGAGCAGCGCCCAGCGCTCGCCGACCAGATCGAGCGCGTGCGCGGTCGCGCAGCCGTCCTCATAAAGCCTCTTTTTCAAGGCCTTATCCCGGTTCGGGCTAAAATGGTTATTTTTTCTAACTTTCATGTTGCATATTATAACTACGTGCGTTACGGTTTGCAAGAGAGAAACACGAGACGAGAGGAGCCAGAGATGCCCAAGCCCAAGATGATCTTCGTCAATCTGCCGGTCAGCGACCTCAAGAAATCGACGGCGTTCTACGAAGCCGTCGGCGCCGTGAAGAATCCGCAGTTCTCCGACGACACAGCCTCCTGCATGGTCTTTTCCGAGACCATTTACGCGATGCTGCTGACCCACGAGAAGTATCGCCAGTTCACCCAGAAGAAGATCGCCGACGCGCGCGCAACGAGCGAAGTGCTGATCTGCGTCTCGGAAGAAAGCCGCGCCGCGGTCGACGCGACGGTCAACAAGGCGCTCGCCGTCGGCGCGCGCGAGCCGGGTCCGAAGCAGGATTACGGCTTCATGTATGGCCGCAACTTCGAAGATCCGGACGGCCATACCTGGGAAGTGATGTGGATGGACGTTGAGGCCGCAAAGGCGCAGATGCAGGCGAAGCAGACGGCGGCCGCGCTATAGAAATCGATCAAAAACGGGAGAACACCATGACCTACATCGATGGATTTATCGTCCCTGTGCCTGCGGGCCGCAAGGAGGATTACCGCAAGATGGCCGAGAAGGCGGCGGCTATCTTCAAGGAATACGGCGCGCTCAAGCTGGTGGAATGCTGGGGCAATGACGTGCCCCACGGCAAAATCACCGACTTCTACGGCGCGGTCAAAGCCGAGCCCGGCGAAACGATTGTATTCTCCTGGATCGTGTGGCCTTCGAAAGAAGTGCGCGACGAAGGCAGCAAGAAACTGATGGCCGATCCGCGCATGAAGCCGGAGGACATGCCTTTCGACGGCAAGCGCATGATCTACGGCGGCTTCGAGCTCTTGCTCGAAACGTGAGCGAACCGCCCTCGTCCATTCCCGATCGGCAAGCGTGAAGGATCATCTTGATGCAAAAAATCAGCCCGTGCCTGTGGTTCGACGGCAACGCGGAAGAAGCCGCCAATTTTTACGTGTCGGTTTTTCCGAATTCGAAAATCGACACGACCATGCGCACGGGCGATGCCGGGCCAGGACCGAAAGGCTCGGTGCTGATGGTGGCATTCACGCTGGACGGCCAATCGTTCCAGGCGCTGAACGGCGGGCCTCGGTACAAATTCAACGAAGCCATTTCAATGTCGGTCGACTGCAAAGATCAGGCGGAAGTCGACCGCTATTGGAACGCCCTCACCCGCGACGGCGGCCAACCGGTGCAATGCGGCTGGCTGAAGGACAAATACGGCCTCTCGTGGCAGATCGTGCCGCGAAGGCTCATCGAACTGCTCAACGATTCCGCTGCCGCCAGGTCCGCGCGCGTCATGCGGGCAATGATGCAGATGGTGAAGATCGACGTCGCGGAAATCGAATGCGCCGCGAAGGGCTGAACAGCACAAAACATAAGGAGCAAGAACAATGCGTGTCATGGTTCTGGTGAAAGCGACGAAGGACAGCGAAGCAGGCACCCTGCCCTCGACCGAAATGTTCGCGGCGATGGGCAAATTCAACGAGGAGCTGGTGAAGGCCGGCATTATGCAAGCCGGCGACGGCCTGAAGCCGTCGTCGCAGGGCAAGCGCGTGGCCTTCGACGGCGCCAAGCGCAGCGTGATCGACGGCCCGTTCAAGCAAACGAACGAGCTTGTCGCCGGCTTCTGGCTGTGGAAGGTCAAGGACATGACCGAAGCGGTCGAATGGGTGAAGCGCTGCCCCAATCCGATGCCGGGCCCGAGCGAGATCGAGATTCGTCCGCTTTACGAGATGGAGGATTTCGGCGCCAACGTCACGGCGGAAGTCGCGGAAATTCACGACCGGGTGCGGGAGAATATCAAGAATTGATTTGCGCGTTAAAGGTGGCAGGGGCGGCCGGCACCTCAAATGCGAGGCCGCCTCGTGCGGTGAGGATTATGGGTTGCAACCGCGCGAACGGATGACGCGGATCAGAGCTTCGCATATTCCTCCGGCCTGAAGCCGACGAGAATTTTTCCGCCGCCGAGCTCGAGCACCGGGCGCTTGATCATCGACGGCTGCGCCAGCATCAGCGCGATCGCCTTCTTCTCGGTGATGCCGTTCTTTTCTTTATCGGGCAATTTCCTGAACGCGGTCCCTGCCCGGTTGAGCAGCGTCTCCCAGCCTGCCTTGTTCGCCCAACCTTCGAGCTTCGCGCGCTCGATGCCTCTCGTTTTGTAGTCGTGGAAATCGTAGGCGACGTGCTTCTTGTCGAGAAACGCGCGCGCCTTCTTCATCGTGTCGCAGTTCTTGATACCGTAGATCGTGATGGGCATGGCTCGGCCTTTGATCGGAGCGGTCAAGACAAGCAGAAGCGGAACGGCCGGGACAAGCCCGGCCGCCGCATTACGCACAAGCCTCTGGGGCGGCGATCAGGACCGGCCCGCGATCAATCGCAGCCACGGCGCGGCGTGGAAGACGCTCATCAGGAGATACATCGCCCTCATGCCGCTCAGCGGCGAAGCTTCGTGCACGCAGAGCATGTCCGGCGGGCCGCCGAAGAGGCCGGTCCATAGCGCCATGAGCGCGAAGGTCGGCGTGGCGGCGAGCGCGAGCCAGCCGGTCGTACCGGCAGCAGCGTGACCACTCCCGGCGCAAGTACCGGCATCGTGACGCACGAGGGGGGACATCGACACGTCAGTCATGGCCGTACTCGTCGTGACGGCGCCACCAGATGCCCTGCTCGTTGCGTCCCTTGGGCGCGCGATCGAGCCACTGATAGGCGCCCCAGAGGCCGTCCAGCCCGCGCGCATAAGTCGAATAAGTGTGATAGACGGCATCGCCCTCGCGCACGAAAGCGCTCATGCCCGGCCGATCGCGGCGATAGGTCTTGCCATCGGTGCCGCATGTTGCCGCAAACTCTTCAACCATCGGCGGAACGGGCGTCATGTCCATCGCGTGCGTGCCGCGCGCGTAATTGTATTCGACCGCACCCTTCTTCTCCTGCTCCTCGCTGAAGGAGACGTTGAAGTCGAAGTTGAAGTCGCCGCCGTTTGACGACGCCCAGGGGAACGTCCAGCCCATGCGCTCCCTGTACGCGAGCAGCTTGGCGAGCGGCGCGCGTGACACCGCCGTCAGCGTGACGTCGTGGTGGGCGAGATGCACCGCGAAGCCGTTGAAGCCGTCCGCGATCATCGAGCAGGACGGGCAGCCGGCCTTGTAGTCGGGCCCGAACATGAAGTGATAGACGAGAAGCTGCGAGCGGCCGTCGAACAGGTCGGCGAGCGAGGCGCGCCCCTTCTCGGTATCGAACACATAGCGCTTGTCGACGCGGACAAAGGGCAACTGCTGGCGCAGCCGCGCGACTTCATCGCTGCGCCGCGTTAAATCCTTCTCCGCGGCGAGCAGATCGCGCCGCGCCTCCAACCACTTGTCGCGTGATGCCGTGATATGTGCCGTCATCGTCTTTCTCCTTTCGTGGCCCGGTGGCTTGCCGGACCTTCATCGTGAGATAGATTTAGCGGCGGCCATCGGACGGCCGGGAGTGACAAGTGTGGCGGGATTTGAATGGACTCGCTGATCACCGCCGCGGCGCGCGCTCTCGCCGCCGGCGATGCGCTCGGGGCGCTCAACTTCATCGCGCTGCGTGACGACGCGCCGGCGCTGGCGCTGCGCGGCATCGCGATGGCGCAACTCGGCGACCTTGCGCGCGCCAAGCTGCTGTTGCGGCGCGCGGCGCGCGCTTTCGGACCGAAAGAGGCGATCGCCCGCGCGCGCTGCGCTGTGGCCGAAGCCGAGATCGCGCTGGTGTCGCGCGATCTCAACTGGCCGGTGAAGGCGCTCGAAGCCGCGCGGACGACGCTTGAAATGCGCGGCGACCGGGTGAATGCCGCGCATGGGCGTTATCTGGCGATCCGCCGCCTGATCCTGATCGGCCGCCTCAGCGAAGCTGAGCGACTGCTTGCCGACTTCGATCCCTCGCCGTTGCCGCCAGCGCTGCGGGCCGCGCACGAGCTGGTCGTTGCGGGCATCGCGCTCAGGCATCTCAAGACGAAGCCGGCGCGCGCGGCTCTCGCGCGGGCCGAACGCGCGGCGCGCGAGGCGCACATTCCGCCGCTGCTGGCCGAAGTTGAGACCGCGGCGCTTGCGCTGACGACGCCCGCGGCCCGGCTCATCAGACGCGGCGAAGAAAAACTGCTGCGCCTCGACGAAGTCGAAGCCCTGCTCGCATCGCAAGTCATCGTCGTTGACGCCTGCCGCGCTGTGGTGCGACACGCGGGCACGATCGTTTCTCTTGAAAGCCGGCCGGTCTTGTTTTCGCTCGCGCGCACGCTGGCCGAAGCCTGGCCCGGCGATGCTTCCCGGGAAACGCTGCTGGCGCGCGCGTTTCGCGCCAGGCACGCCGACGAGTCGCACCGCGCGCGGCTGCGGGTCGAGATCGGACGGCTGCGCAAGGCGCTGCACAAGATCGCCGATATCGGCGCGACCGCGGACGGGTTCGTCCTGAGGCCGCGGCCGGCCCGCGACATCGTCGTGCTCGCGCGGCCGGAGGAGGAAGAGCATGCCGCCGTGCTTGCGCTGCTCGCCGACGGCGAATCCTGGTCGAGTTCGGCGCTGGCGCTCGCGCTTGGCGCAAGCCAGCGCACCGTGCAGCGCGCCCTCGACGAGCTTGCGACAGGTGGAAAAGTGCAGTCAATCGGCCGCGCCCGCGCGCGACGTTGGATGACGCCGCCCGTGCCGGGTTTCCCGACAAGTTTGTTACTCACGGCCGCGCTGCCCGGTGGCTAGGGTGAGCTCATCGAACCGATGCAATAGAGGATGAGATCATGAAACGCTCGGCAGCCAACATTGTCCGCGAATACGGCCCCTTCCCGGGCATCACACATGTGCACGGGGTCAGCTACGACGGCTCGTCCGTCTGGATCGCGACCGGCGACGCGCTGAACGCGGTCGATCCGGACAGCGGCAAGACCTTGCGCGCGCTCAATGTGCCGGCGCATGCGGGCACCGCCTTCGACGGCCATCACCTGTTTCAGATTTCCGACAATCGCATCCAGAAGGTCGACCCGCAGACCGGCCGCGTGCTCGCGACGATCCCGACGCCGGACGGCGGCGCCTCCGGACTGGCCTGGGCGGAAGGCGCGCTCTGGGTCGGGCAATATCGCAATCGCAAGATCCATCAGATCGATCCCGAGAGCGGCAACGTCCTGCGCACGATCGAGTCGAACCGCTTCGTCACCGGCGTGACGTGGGTCGATCACGAACTCTGGCACGGCACGTGGGAGGCCGATCAAAGCGAATTGCGCCGCGTCGATCCGCAGTCGGGCGACGTGATCGAGCAGATCGACATGCCGCCCGGCGTCGCCGTATCGGGACTCGAGTCGGACGGCGGCGACCGGTTTTTCTGCGGCGGCGGAAACAGCGGCAAGGTGAGAGCGGTGCACAGGCCGAAACGGGGCTGAGCGGGCATCGGCGATCAACGGCGAAGCAGCCGCAATGCTTTGCCTTTGTGCAGGGCAATGTGATCGGTCTTGTCGCTCTTGATCTCGTATTGCGGCTCACGCTCGCTCGCGTGATGCATGTAACCTTTGTAGTTCACGTCGCGCGTATGCACGCGCTCGATATGGCCGCTGACGCGGCCGGCCTCGGAATTCCAGCTGACGTGATCGCCGATGTTGAACGTCTTTGTCATTGCAATTCCCGGCAAGGCGTCCGGCTGGTTCGTTCGGTATGTTATACTCAACCTAGATAAACATTAACGTGTGTCCCGGGCGCGGCGCAGCGGCGCAGGCGCAGTCTGCGCTGGTGCGCCGCAGAACCGGGACCGCCAAAGGCTCCGGTCCATTTAAGGTCCCGGCTCTGCGGCGCACCGTTTCGCTTCGCTTCACGCTGCACCGCGCCCGGGACATCAAGAGTGATTTCATTCGCTTGGTTGTTAAACTGAAACGGCGCGGTTGACTGTGCCGCCGAATTCCTGGGCGGCAAACGGCACCGTGGAATTTCCATTCAATTCCGCAAGCCGCCGCAATAGCCATGGCTCCGGCTGCCCGAAACTGAGCCGCCGGACCGCAACGGGCGACGATTTAAGCTGCGGCTGATGGCTGATCGGGTCGCGCGCGTACCAGGTGTGCTGGTTCGCCGATTGCGCGCCGTGCCCGTAGTGAAACGGCACGAACACTTCGCCGGGGCGCACCGTATCGACCACCATCGCCGCTCCTTCCCACCGGCCGTTCGGCGAGGTGATCTCGACGAGGTCACCAAGTCCGATTTCCAGGCGGGTAGCATCGCTGGGATGAATCTCGACGTACGGAAGCGGCGCCCGCTCATTCAGCGCCGCGGATCGGCCTGTCTTGGTGCGGGTATGAAAGTGATAAACCACGCGCCCGGTGATGAGCACAAACGGATAGTCGTCAGACGCCGGATTCGGCTGCCGCCGCCAGCGCACCGGCCGCAAGAACGCTTTGCCTTTGGGATCGATCCGCTCGTAGTCGCTGCGGGTGTTTTTGTTGCCGGTCAAGAAATCGGCGCCGTAGCTCTCGCACGCGTCGATGCCCGTCCAGAATTTGAAATCCTCGTACAGGCGCTCGGTACCGCGCGGGTGCTGCTCGTTGCAGGGCCAGCGCACCGCGCCCATTTGCAGAATCAATTCATAGCTCATGCCGGAATAGTCGCAGGGTCGGCCTTTCGATACCTTGCGCCATTCCTCGAACGCGTCCTTCGGCTGCTTGAACCGGATCAGCGGCGCGCCGTCCCGGTCCTTGAACCCGAGCCGTTTGGCGACCTCTACGAAAATGTCAAAGTCGCTGCGCGCTTGGCCCGGCGGATCGACCGCCTTCAGCAGGAGATTGACGCTGCGGTCCGCATTGGTGACGCAGCCCATCTTCTCTCCCCACATCGCCGCCGGGAAATAGATATCCGCGAGGTCCACTGTCTCCGCGTCGAGAAATGGGTCCTGCACCACGAGGAAGAGCCGGCGCAGGATCCGCTCGCTGCGGTTCTGATCGGGCAGGCTGACGAGCGGGTTCGTCCCAATCACCCACATGAACTCGATCTCGCCGCGCTCGGCGGTTTCCATCATCAGCAGGATGTCTTTCGGCACATCGGGATGGAATTTGTCGAAGTCGAGATTCCAAAGCTCGCACAGATCGCGCATCTGCGCTTCGCTGTGCGGATTGCGGTAGGCGGGGTAGGAGCCGCCTGCACCCGCCTCGCGGTTGCACATCGCGGCGGGCTGGCCCGCCATCAGCAAAGGACCTGCGCCGGGCTTGCCGATCGCGCCCGTCAACAAGTGCACCGTGTTCACCAGCGAGGACGAGGCCGTCGCTTCGACGCTCTGGTAAAACCCCTGCAACACGGTCGACACCATGCGTTGCGTAGTGCCGATCCACTCGGCTGCGGTTTCGAGATTACGCTGGGCAAGGCCGCAGATTTCGGCAACACGCTCGGGCGGGTATTCACGCGTGACCGCGTCGAGCTCATCGAAGCCGACCGTGTACTTCGCGACAAAATCGCGGTTCACCCATCCGCGCGCGATCAAAAGATGGATGATGCCGTTCATCAACGCAACATTTGTCCCGACCCGTAGCTGGAGGTGCAGGTCGGCGCCCTGCCGCACGGTCGGCGTCCGGCGTGGGTCGGCGACAATAATGCGTCCGCCGTTCTTGCTCTTCGCCGCCAGCATGCGCTCCCAAAGCACCGTCTGCGCCTCGGCGACATTGTGGCCGTAGAGGCACAGGAGATCGGCCTGATCCACATCGACATAGGCGGCAACGGGTCCATCCACGCCGAAATTGGCCATGAGGCCGGTGGCGGACGTTGCCGTGCACAGCCGCGTGTTGCCGTCGATGTTGGATGATTGCAGCCCGCCCCGCCAAAGTTTTCCGAGCGTGTAAAACTCTTCGATCGTGAGTTGCCCGGAATTGTAGCAGGCGAGGTTTTCATGCCCCAGCCGCCAAGCGCCGTTGAATTTTTCGATGAAGAAATCCATCGCCTCCGGCCAGCTCACCGGCTCGAGCGGAGCGCCTTTCGTGCGGCGGATCATCGGCGTGGTGCCGCGGCGCTTCGAATTGTTGGCGACCCAGCCGTGCTCGCCTTTAGGACCGAGATGGCCGAAATTGACCGGATGATCGGCGCTCCCGCGGACACCGACGATGCGGCCGTCCTTTACCGCGATGTCGAGCCCGCAGCCGTTGGAGCACAGGATGCAGGCCGAATGCACCCAGGCATCGGGCTCACCTTGGATACCGAGATTGGCGTCGATCCTGGGTTGCATGGGGATACTCCGGTCAGTTTCAAACGGACGCCTCCCCCCATATAGAATATCCCCAGCGGCCTCGACGTCACGTTATGAACTCGATCTGTCGAGAAACGCGCGCCTTCTTCATCGTGTCGCAGTCCTTGGCCGCTACAACCTCCGATTGACTCGGCTTTCCCGCTTTGGTTGAATTCTCTTCTTTGTGCCAGGAGATCGGCATGAGTTTGCGCAATCACCGCGTCATTATGGCGCTCATCATTCTCGGGCTCGGCCTGTTCGCTGCGACCGGGCATAGCGCTGCGCAGCCGACATCAAAAAGCGGGTCGAGGACGCCCTGCAAAACATCACCACATTGGTGCGCGTTGGCCGCATCGGCTACGCGACCGTCTGGGACGGCAATAAATACGTGCAGTGTCGCCGCCGCAGCGATCGCAGCCTGCGGTGCGAAGCCGCGGGTACGGTCTTGCAGCCTTCGCTGCGCAGCGTGCTCACGGGCGAGCGCCTGAGTCGACTTGCTGCACTTGGCTGGATCATCGACCCGAGCTTTGGCAACTACGCGCGAACATTCGCCGCCGATGTGCCGGATGCGGACGTTGCCGACGCCATTCTGCAAACGCTGGCGGAGGTCTATGGCGCGGACACAGCGAGCGTGGAAATTGAGACGACGTGGGTCGTCGACGTGCCCTGTCCTCCGCGCAACGGCTTTTCCCAAAATCTCGCCGGTCTCATCAATGACGCGCGGTCAATGCGCGCAACCGCGATCCATGCGTGCTCTTATGTTGCTGAACCCGCCACGACAACGAAAGCCGAGTCGGCGGATCAGCTTATCGCGACCTATGGAACGACCGTCACCGCTGAAATCCAGCGACTGCGCATCAATGCGGCGCGGCATGTCTTTGTCGTGTTCGGCGCCGGCATTGGATACGTGCAATGCATGCCAGACAAACAGTCCGCCGAGATCTATTGCGAGGCGCAGTCGGCGGAGAGCTGGTCCGCTCTGGCGTCGATCCTGACGCCAGAGCGCGTGGAGATGCTTCACAAGGCCGGCTATGCGGACCCCGGACGTGCGCCGAATTATTGGAAGAACTATCCGCTGGATAAATACAGCGATGCCGCGCTTGCGCGTGAAATCCTGACGCTCTTGCACGATGTTTACGGCTACGCCGGAATGCCGGCACTGAAAATTTCGACGGAATAGATCGGCCGGTGACGACGGACTGCTGGCCAATGGACGGCTTCATAGAGAGACATGGGGTGAATGCGTGACATGAGAAAGTTGATCGTCTCAAGCTTCGTTTCGCTGGACGGCGTCATCGAAGCGCCGATGACCTGGGTCGGCTCGTATTTCGACGACGAGTGCAAGGAATACGCCTACAACAAATTGATGGACGTGGACTACTTTTTGCTCGGGCGGCTCACTTACGAAATGTTTTCGGCGCGATGGCCGCATGTGTGACGTGGAACGCATCGCTCATCGCCGGCGATGTCGCTGCCGAGCTTGCCAATATCAAGAAGCAGCCGGGCGCGAACATCATGAAATACGGAGTTAGCGACCTCGATCGGACCCTGCTCGCTCATAAACTTGTTGACGAATATCATTTGTGGATCATCCCGAAGTGCGTCGGAAACGGGAAGCACGCATTCCAGGATGTCGACCCGGCATTGTTGAAACTGGAACTCGTCGGCACGCATCGGTTTCGAAACGGGTCCGTCATCCTCAACTATGCTCCGCGATGAGACTCGATGTCCGCGTGTCGCCGCCGCGTGAGGAGCCTTCGTCGAATTGCTCTTCCTTCGATCGGACCGCATGATGTCTCCTGCCCGGAGACAACCCTACTCCCACTCAATCGTCCCTGGCGGCTTGCTTGTCACGTCGTACACCACGCGATTGACGCCTTTCACTTCGTTGATGATGCGCGTCGCCACCTGGCCGATGAATTTCATGTCGAAGGGATAGAAGTCCGCCGTCATGCCGTCGGTCGAGGTCACCGCGCGCAGGCCCACGACATATTCATACGTGCGGAAATCGCCCATGACGCCGACGGTCTTCACCGGCAGCAAAACGGCGAACGCCTGCCAGATGTCGTCGTACAACCCCGCGCGGCGGATTTCCTCGATGTAGATGTCGTCGGCGAGCCGCAGGATATCGAGCTTCTCAGCGCTGATCGCGCCCGGCACGCGGATCGCAAGGCCGGGGCCGGGAAACGGATGGCGGCCAACGAAGGCTTCCGGCAATCCAAGCTCCCGGCCGAGCGCCCTCACCTCGTCCTTGAACAATTCCCGCAGCGGCTCGACGAGCTTCATGTTCATGCGCTCGGGCAAGCCGCCGACATTGTGATGCGACTTGATCGTCACCGAAGGCCCGCCGGTGAACGACACGCTTTCGATCACATCCGGATAAAGCGTTCCCTGCGCGAGGAATTGCGTCGGTCCTTCTCCCTTATTTCCGATCTTCTTCGCTTCGGCCTCGAACACGTCGATGAACAATTTGCCGATCGTCTTGCGTTTTTGCTCGGGGTCCTCGACGCCTTCGAGCGCGCGCAGAAATTTGTCGGATGCATCCACATGCACGAGCGGAATGTTGTAGCTGTCGCGAAACAGCGTCATGACCTTTTCGGCTTCGCCGAGCCGCAGCAAGCCGTGGTCGACGAACACGCACGTGAGCTGGTCGCCGATCGCTTCGTGGATCAAAACGGCGGCAACAGCCGAATCCACGCCGCCGGAAAGCCCGCAGATGACTTTGCCCTTGCCGACCTGCTTCCTGATCTTCTCGATCGCCTCGTCCTTGAAGGTGCGCATGGTCCAGTCGCCGGCGGCGCCGGAAATCTTGCGCACGAAATTGCGCAGTAATGCCGCGCCGTGTGGCGTGTGCACGACCTCCGGATGGAACTGCATGGCGTAGAACTTGCGCGCATCGTCGCCGATCATGGCGATGGGCGAATTCGGCGCTCGGCCGAGCACGCGGAAACCTCGCGGCAATTTTGTCACCCGGTCCCCGTGGCTCATCCACACCGGATATTTCTCGCCCTTGCGCCACACGCCTTCGAACAAAGGACTGTCGTCGACCACCTCGACTTCGGCGCGACCGAATTCGCGGTGATGGCCGCCCTCGACCGTGCCGCCAAGTTGCTGCGCCATCGCCTGCTCGCCATAGCAGATGCCGAACACCGGAACGCCGGACTCGTAGATCGCCTGCGGCGCGAGCGGCGCATTTTTGTCGAGCACCGAGGCGGGGCCGCCCGAAAGAATGACGCCCTTCGGCTTCATTGCACGAAAAGCGGCCTCCGCTTTCTGAAACGGCACGATCTCGCAATAGACCTTCTCCTCCCGCACGCGACGCGCGATGAGCTGCGTGACCTGGGAGCCGAAATCGACGATGAGGATTTTGTCGTGCATCTGACCTGCGGCGTTCTCCGACGGGTCCCACCGGAATTGGCCGGCCGTTGGCGAGGCTATTTGCGGTGCAGGAAAAGCCCGGTCAAGCAGGAAGACGGCCGAAGCCCGCCTTGTCCAACGCGGACAGGGCGAGCCCCGGCTCTACTTACGTCGTTCTACGTTTCGACGGTCTTCAGTGATGTTTGCGGTGCGCTCCTCCGGCCCCGCGCGCCTGAGCGTGGGCCGCGGCGGCGGGGTGGCCGACCGCGCGATGCATGGCCCGGGCCTGCGGCCTCGCCTGATGCATGGCTCGCGCGCGTTGCTGAACCCGCGGCTGGACACGCGCGCGATGCTGCTGCCGGACGGCGTGGGCGCGATTCACAGCGTGCCGTTGAATCGCCTGCCGGTGATGGACGCCCTGGGCGTGCTGCCGCACGCGCTGATGCTGGACGATGCGCACGCGCTGATGTTGGCGCTCGACGCGCGGGCGCTGGTGCTGCGTCTGCGCGCGATGGCGCTGCTGCACATCGGCGCGGCGTTCGTGCCGAACCTGCCGGCGTTGCTCCTCCCGCGCGGCGCGGTTTAGCTGCTTTCGCTGTTCGTGACGAACCGCATGGCGGTCCTGTCTGTTTTCATGACGGAGCTCTTGGCGCACCTCTCTGCGTTCCCGCAGGCGTTGTTCATGCCGCGCATGGCGGACATGGTGACGAATGAAGTGCGCGTAGCGCCGCGCCCAATAGGCCCGCCGATGGAAAAACGCGCGGTGCCGGTAATAGCGCGGCCAGTAGGTGTCCACCGCGAACGTGATGATCGGAATGTCCACCTCCGCGGCATAAACCGGCAGCAATACGCGGCGATCATGGTAAAGGAATTCCAGATAGTTGGCGTCGACCCAGCCGCGGTCGCCCGACCAGCTCACGTCGCACCAGTCGTAGTCGGTGATGCAGCCGTGGATATTCACGTCGGCTCCGTCCGGAATTGTCGTTATCACGGGAAATTCGGTCGAAGGACCGGCACGCATACTTACTGAGCTTGTGGCGAAGCCCGCGCGCGCCATCGCTGCGGCGGGTGCGCCAATGGCGACCACCAAGGCAGCGGCCGCCGCAATCAGAATGTTTTTCATCGATTTTCGCCCTTTTTCAGGAGTTACGAATGGTTCTGAAAGGGCAACGGTGTGGAACCGGGCTGTGTTCCGGCGGTGACACTTGGCCGCGCCATGCGGCCGCCGCCGCGAAGCCGGGAAAGCAACATAAATAGCCAATAACGCTCTATTAGGCGCGCCCGTGGCAGAAAGCGGGGCGAGCCGATGGAGTCTGCGACCCGTGGCTTTTGAGACGCAACGCCTGCATATGCCGCTCGCCGCCTCCGGCCGGGCGGCTCGGCGCGCGCAATTGTTCCGCGAGTCGGCGCTCGCCACGATCGAGCGTTGGCTGATGGGAACGGCCTGGGCGCTGATGCCGGCGCGCATCACCGGGCTGCCGGCGCTGGCGAAGCTCTGCTTCGACGAGTTGCTCGCGCCCGACTACGCGATCCCCGATCCCGAGCGCACGCTTACCAATCCGCGCGGGCTTGCCGGCATCGCGCACGAGCTTTCGCCGTCCACGCTGATGGCGGCTTATCGGCAAGGCCTCTTTCCGCTCGCGCATCTGCCGCCGATGAAATGGTGGTCCCCGCCCGAGCGCTCGGTGCTTTTTTTCGACGAGTTGCACATCGCCAAGCGGTTGAGGCGGCAGATGCGGCAGGGCCGCTATACCGTCACGTTCGATCGCGATTTCGAAGGCGTCATTGTCGCCTGCGCAGCGGCGCGCGCGGGCCGCTGGCACCTGACCTGGATCACGCCGCGCCTGATGCGCGCCTATGCGGAGCTTTTCGACGCCGGCTTCGTGCACAGCTTCGAAGTTTGGAACGAGCGCGGCGAGCTTGCCGGCGGCGGTTATGGCGTGGCGTTCGGCGGTGCCTTTGCGACCGAGTCTCAGTTCTCGCGCGAGACGAACACCTCGAAAATCGGATTCACCGTGCTCAACTGGCATCTCACGCGTTGGGGCTATGCTTTCAATGACGGAAAGATCATGACGCCGACCTGCCGCGACATGGGATTCCGTGATATTCCGCGCCGCGAGTTTCTGGCGCGGCTTGCCGCCGCCGACCGCCTGCCGGGCAAGAGCGGCCGCTGGCAGACGGAGATCGACGTCGCATCGGTGGCCGATTGGCAGCCGGAGAAGCAGGCTTATACGACGCCCGCGTCGAATTGATGCAGGAGCGCACTCTGCGCCGTACCTGCCGCGAACAACATCCGCTTTTAACGAAACGTTAACCAGCGTTTAACCGAACAAAAACGGTCACCCCATACCGTGCGCTGCGTAGCGAAGCGCAAGGCATGCCAGGACCTCATTCTCCCTTCGACATTAAGCACGGCCGGCGCGGGTTAGCGCTCGTCTTTGTCGGCTGCTTCGCAGCAAGTTTCGGCCTGCTCGCCACCTTCGCCGGCGGAGCCGCCAGGTCGGTCACCGCGGGCCTCTCGCAATTTGCTTTCAACGTTGCGCTCGCCGCGGTCGCCGCTTACCTCGCAATGAGCGTCGCTGCGATGCTCGGCGCGAGGCGCCTGGGTCGGGAAAATGCGCAGATGCGCACCGCGCTCGACAGCATGGCGCAAGGCCTGTGCATGTTCGACGCCAATGAACGGCTCGTCGTCTGCAACAAGCAGTATCACGAGATGTACGGGTTGGAGCGCGGCGACGTTCTTCCCGGCGCAACGCTGACGGACGTGCTCCAGCGCCGGGTCGCCAAGGGCACATTCTCGAAAGACCCCGTCCAATATCGCAAAGAGTTTCTCGCGGAAATCGCCAAAGGCCGTACAAAAGTCCATGAGGTGAAATCCAGCGAAGGGCGGATTTTGCTCGTCATGAATCATCCGATGGTCGGCGGCGGATGGATCGGCACGCACGAGGACATCACCGAGCGGCGCAAGGCCGAGCAGCAGCATACGACCATGCAGCAACAGGAGGAGCGCCGCGCGGTCGTCGAGAACGCGATTTCCGCGTTCCGCCGGCGCGCCGAGACCTTGCTGCAGTCCGCGGCGGCGAACGCCAACCAGATGCGCTCGACGGCGGCCAACCTGTTCAACACCTCCGGCCGCACCTCGCAGCGGGCGGACGATGCGGTGCACACGTCGAACAAGGCGGCCGGAAACGTCGAAAGCGCGGCGCTCGCCGCCGACGAGCTAGCTCGCTCGATTGCCGAAATCGAGCAGCGCGTCGGCCAGACGGCCGACGTGGTGCGGCTCGCCGTCAGCGAGGCGCAGGGCGCCAATCACGACATCGAAGCGCTGGCGAAAACGGCGCAGAGCATCGGCGACGTGGTCAAATTGATCCGCAACATCGCCGGGCAAACCAATCTGCTCGCGCTCAACGCGACGATCGAAGCGGCGCGGGCGGGCGAAGCCGGCCGCGGCTTTGCCGTGGTCGCGTCCGAGGTGAAGTCTCTCGCCGTGCAAACGGCGAAGGCGACGGAAGACATCTCGCGGCAAATCCTGGAAGTGCAGAATTCGACGGGCAAAGCGGTCGAAGCGATCGGGCGCGTCGCTCACCGCATGCGCGAGATCGACAATCACACCTCGGCCGTCGCGCAATCCGTCCAGCAGCAGAGCGCGGCAACCGGCGAGATTTCGCAAAACGTCGTTGGAGCGGCCGACGGCACGAAGTTGATCGTTTCCGTGCTGAACGAAGTCGCCGGCGCGACCACCGAAACGCAACGCTCGGCGCAAAGCGTGCTCACTGCGTCGGAGTCGGTCGAGGAAGTCGCCACCAATTTGCGCAGCGAAGTCGAGCACTTCCTGACCAAGGTGGCGGTTTAGGGCAGTTTCCAGTTGGCTTGCACCGCCATCTCCACGGGCTCGATCACATCGATCGCGAGCATCCGGAAGTCGTCGAAAAATTGCCGGCGCGGCTCGCTCGCATGCGCAAGGTGCGGGAAGCGACAAGCCCAAACCGCGTCTGGCTTTCCGACGGCTACTACACCGCGGTCATCGCCCGCGACTTTCACGGCCGGAAGAAGACCTGGCTGCTGACGGCGTTCAGTTCCAGCGCGCGGTGGTGGAGAAGGCAGCGGCCCCGGCGGTCCACCCGGCTTAAGGCCTGCAACGGACCTACAATCTCCGCTTTCTCGATGCTACGGCGGAGAGGGAGCGGGACCTAGAGTAATCTAGGCGGAGTCGGTGATGGCGCCAAGGCTGTTAGGGCGGTCCAACCGCGAGCGCAGCGCCTGCGCGAGGCCGGCATTCCCGGCATAAAATATCTCGACCAGGGTTCGCGCGGAACCAAATATTGGGTCGCGCGCCATCCCGAAGGCGGCACGTTCGAATATCCGGGCGAAGGCGAAGCGCGCGACTTCATAGCGCGCAACCCGGAGTACAAGTTCGAGCCGCCTGAGCTCAGCCGCAATTACGTCGTCTTCGACGACAAGCTCATCAAGATCACGCACAAGAACGGCGAGCCGGTTGCGCAGCGCGATCTGCCGCCGCACCTGCATTCGCTCTCGGCCGAGGCGCG
>JAICMO010000055.1 GCA_025929185.1 Pseudolabrys sp. | reverse complement strand
GGTGGAGGCAACTTCGCAGAAGAAGTCGATGCGGCCGGCCATCAGATCGCCCATCGCCGGTGCGCTGCCCTTGTAGGGAATGTGCGTCACCTTGGTCCCCATCGCCAGATTGGCCACGACGCAGCCGAGATGCGTCGCCGAGCCGGCGCCGGCCGAGCCGAACTGCATCTTTGCCTGGTTCGCCTTCGCGTAGGCGACGAATTCCTTGAGATTGCTGACCGGCAGGTCCTTGCGCACGATCAGCACGATCGGCACTTCGGCGATCAGGCCGACCGGCGTGAAATCGATCACCGAGTTATAGGCCGGTCGCTTATAGAGCGTCTGGTTCTGCGCGTGCGTGCCGACGGTGCCTAACACCATGGTGTAGCCGTCGGCCTTCATTTCGGCGACGCGCTTCGAGCCGGTCATGCCGCCCGCGCCGCCGATGTTCTCGACGATCACCGTCTGGCCGAGGATTTCACTCATGCGTTGCGCCATCACGCGGCCGAGCACGTCGGTCGGGCCGCCGGCGGCGAATGGGATCACCATCGTGATCGTGTGGTCGGGAAAGCCGGCCGCATTGGCCGTTCCGGTCAGCGCCAGCAAGCCGGCCAGCGCAGCCGTCGTCAACGTCTTGAACATCGTTTCTCCGTTGCGTGAGACCAAAAGCGGGTCAGCCGACTTCGACGATCTCTTCCGGAAATTGGTGCAGCCGGTCGCCGGGGCCGTTGCCGCCGATCAGGTAATTATCGCACAGCCAGTTCAGATAGCCGTTATGGACATAAGTCGGGTGCACGACGATATTCATGTCCTTCTCGATCGTCATCGGCTCGTCGTTGCGCACAAGCGGCCGCTCGACCAGGTCGTAGCCTTGGCCGTGGCAATAGAGTCGCGCTTCCTCAGGCCGCCCGTTCTTGCGCATGAAATCGTTGAACTGGTCCCAGATGTCCTTGCACGGCGTGCCGGGCTTGAGCAGGTCGAGCGTGAAGCGGCGCGCCTCTTTGCAGAAATCGAGCTCGTCTTTCATCGCTTGCGGCACCTTCGTACCGACCACGCATGAACGCCCAAGCTCGGTGTACATGCCACCC
Source organism: Pseudolabrys sp. (assembly GCA_025929185.1). Lineage (GTDB taxonomy): Bacteria > Pseudomonadota > Alphaproteobacteria > Rhizobiales > Xanthobacteraceae > Pseudolabrys. The sequence continues at coordinate 19,360 of JAICMO010000055.1, read as the reverse complement.
GGACCGTTGTCTTCGACGAGCAGCGCGATCTGGTCGCCGTTCTGAATCACGCGGTTTTGCAGGTGACGGTTGGCGAACTTCGACGGCTGGCCGAGCGGCATCGAGGCGCAGAGATAGATTCCGTTCTCGCTGCCGTGACATTGGCTGTAGTGCTGCGCGGCAGCGGCGACTTCCGTGTCGCGCATGCCGGGTTTTACGGCGGCGAACGCCGCGCGCATCGCGCCGTCCTGCATCAGCGCCGCGCGCTTCACCAGCTCCATTTCCTCGGCGCTCTTGATGACTTTGATGCGGTCGACCAGCTCGGAGGCATCGACAAAGCGCGCGCCGGGAAACGCGCGCTTGATGTAGTCGAGCATCGCGTAAGACATCTGATAGGTGCCGACAAAGCCGATCGTCGCCTTCGCATAGGGTGCGAGCGCTTTCGCCACGAGCTCGGGATCGTAATCCTTGGTGTAATGCGCCGAGGCATAGCTCGGCGTCGTCATGATCTTCTTCACGCCGCGCCATTTCAGGTCGCCCTGCGCCGTCGTCTCGCTGCCGCCGAACGGGCCCTGGCACACGATGCTCATCTCGTCGTCGCGCGGGAAAATGACCGTGTTCGGATAGCCGTTGGTCGCCGGCATATCGGTGAAGTAGCGAACGTAGCCGCCCATGTGATCGTTGCTGTTCTGCATCAGCAGAACGTCGATCTTTTCCTTCTCCATGGCGGCGCGCACCGCGCGCCAGCGCCGCTCGAGTTCGGCGGTCGAAATCGGGGCGTTCAGGCGCTCGGACAATTGCATCTATTTTCCCCAGGAGGCGGGCGCGCGCACGATATTGATCATCTTTCGTGGCTCGCCCGCAAGATAATGACCCATGTTGCCGGCGATGGTCGGCATGGCGCGCTCTTCATAGCCTTCCGAATAGCCGCCGAGATGCGAATAGATCAGCACGTTTTTGGCGGTCCAGATCGGATTGTCGGGCGGCAGCGGCTCCTCCGAGAACACGTCTAGTGCGGCGCCGGCGATCCGGCCCGCGTTGAGCGCCTCGATCAGCGTCGGTTCGTCGACCACGCCGCCGCGCGCGACGTTGATGAGGTACGCGGTCGGCTTCATGGCGGCGAAAACGCGCTCACCCACGATGCCACGGGTCTCATTGGTGAGCGGCGTCAGCGCGACGAGGTAATCGAGTTCCCCGCCAACCTTAAGAAGGTCGTCGCGGTGAACCATGCGGTCAAAGCCCACGGTCGCGCGCGGCGCGGAACTGATGCCAATAACTGTCATGCCGAACGCCTTGCACATCGGCGCCAGCGCTTCCGCGATGAGACCAACGCCGAGGATGCCGACCGTCTTGCCGTGCAGAAGCTGCGCCGGCCAGCGCGTCCAGGCGCGCTTCTCTTGCGCGCGAACTGCGTCCGGCAGCTTGCGCGCCAGCGCCAGCATGTACGCGATGGTCGCTTCCGATACCGGCGGTCCGTGGATGCCGCGCACGTTGGTGACCAGCACTTCTTTGTCGAGCGAGGGCAGGTCCACGATATTGTCGACGCCGGTGCCGAGCGCCTGAATCCATTTCAGCTTCTTCGCGTCCCGCACGACGTGGTCAGCCATCGGCGGCGAGAAGCACAAGAGGATTTCAGTGTCCGCGATGTAGGGGGCGACCTGGCTGTGATGGCCGACGACGTTGATGGTCAACTGCGAAAAGTGGTCCAGCAGCATGGCCTTGTAACGGGCCCGCATCGCTTCCTGGACTTCGGTGAGAATGAGGACCTGAGGCATGGGGGCGCAAGGTATAATGGGAAACTTGCGCAATAGAAACGCCGGGTTGACCTGCCGCGCCACAACCATGCAAAGGTGACCCGCACAATGGACCTGGGTTAAAACCGTCCGCAGCAAACGGGGAGATGACGCAAAATGCCGATCGATTGGACGAGCGTGAACTGGGTCTATGTCGCAGTGCTGGGGGTATTCACTTTCGTTGCGAGCATCATCGGCAACTTCCTGTCATTCGGTCACCGCGTCATCGCGGCGATACTGTCGGGGCTGGTGTTCGCCGGTATTTTCGTGCTGTGGAGCTATTACCCGCATCATTTGCCGCTGCCGACCAGGCTGTCGGACCGGCCGGTGCCGGCGGTGGCCCCGTCCGCTCCGCCGGTGCCGCCCGCGCCGGTTCCTCAAAAACCGGCCAATCCGGTCACCACCATCTCGCCGCCACCGGCCAACCGTTAGCAGACTTGCGTTCGACCGCCTTATTGATGTTCTCTCGCATGGTTACGGGGGCACACGAGAGCGAGCGATGCAGTTGCAATGAAAAAGCTTTATCCCGACGCGAAAGCGGCTTTGGCCGGTCTGCTCAAGGACGGCATGATGATCATGGCCGGGGGTTTCGGCCTGTGCGGCATCCCGGAAACATTGATTCAAGCCATTCGCGAGTCAGGCGTCAAAAATCTGACGATCGTCTCGAATAACGCGGGTGTCGACGGGGCCGGGCTTGGACTCCTGCTCGACACTCATCAGGTCAAGAAAATGATCTCGTCCTATGTCGGCGAGAACAAGCTGTTCGCCCAGCAATTCCTCGCGGGCGAACTCGAGATCGAGTTCAATCCGCAAGGCACGCTCGCCGAGCGCATCCGTGCGGGGGGCGCCGGCATTCCGGCCTTTTTCACGCGCACCGGCGTCGGCACCGACATTGCCAAGGGCAAGGAAGAGCGCACCTTCGACGGCGAGCGCTACATCATGGAGCGGGGGCTGGTTGCGGACCTTTCCATCGTGCATGCGTGGATGGGCGACCACGAAGGCAACCTCGTCTACCGAAAGACGGCGCGCAACTTCAATCCGATGATGGCGACCGCGGGCAAAGTGACCGTCGCGGAGGTTGAGCATCTGGTGCCGCCCGGCGAGATCAGCCCGGATCACATCATCACGCCCGGCGTGTTCGTGCAGCGCATCATCCACGTGCCGAACGCCGTCAAGCACATCGAGCAGCGCACGGTGCGCAAGCGGCCCGCCGCGGCCGCAACAGGAGGGGAAGTCTGATGCCCTGGACTCGTGAACAGATGGCGGAGCGCGCCGCCAAGGAATTGCGCGATGGTTTCTACGTCAATCTAGGAATCGGCATTCCGACGCTGGTGTCGAACTACATTCCTGCCGGCATGACCGTGCAGCTGCAAAGTGAGAACGGCATGCTCGGCTTCGGGCCGTTTCCTTACGAAGGTGACGAAGACCCCGATCTCATCAACGCCGGCAAGCAGACGGTGACCGAATTGCCGACGACGAGCTTTTTCTCCTCGGCTGATAGCTTCGCCATGATCCGCGGAGGCCACATCGATCTTGCGCTGCTCGGCGCGATGCAAGTCGCCGAAAACGGCGACCTCGCGAACTGGATGATTCCCGGCAAAGTGGTGAAGGGCATGGGCGGCGCGATGGACCTCGTCGCCGGTGTGAAGAAGGTCGTCGTCATCATGGAGCACACGGCCAAGGATCAGCCGAAGCTGCTCCACAAGTGCGACCTGCCGCTCACCGGCGCCGGTGTGGTCGACATGGTCATTACCGATCTCGGCGTCTTCTCCATCGACAAAAAGGGCGGCGGCATGACGCTGATCGAGCTTGCGCCCGATGTTACCGTCGACGAGATCGCCAAGAAAACGCAGGCGAGCTTCAAGGTCGACCCGAAGCTGAAGCATTAGGGGCGAATCCGAGCGGCCGGCAAGTATCGGCCTGCAACAACGGCTTAGCCGTGCAGGCCGAGCGGCGGTGGTGGATCGCCCGCACCGACAATTTTCGGTGGTATCCGCGTGTGTGACATGGCAATCTATTGATCTGTGCCACTAGTTGGTGGGGCATTTGTCGTGAAGCGCGCAGTCATTGTTGCGTGATTGCGAATTTGAGAACCGCTTTTTGCGGCCATTGGGGTCGGGGGATCATCGCTCGGTACGGTCTTCGATGCCGGCAGAGCTCAACAGCGACGGGTTCGATCGGATCGCGCGGAAATGGCGCGATCTGGCGGAGCGTCGTCGTGCTTATTTCATGGAGCTTTATCGGAGCGGCCGCTGGCAGCGTTATTACTCCGAAGATCAATTCAGGTCGCGCATCCGCGACGTGATGTATGCCGCCAAAAAATGGGATGAACTCGCCACGCGCCGCCAAGCGGCCGAAGACGACGTCCAGCCGGCGGCGTGAGGTGGCGGGCCGGCGGGCTTTAACGCGCCCTGTCGGGATGCCATTATCATCTTCTTGAAATGCACCAGCGGCATTGAGCGCCCGCTCGCCGCGCCCACGAACGAGTTTCCTTCGTCATGAGCAGCGCTTTGTTTTCGCCGTGCCGGCTCGCCGGCCTGGAGCTTGCCAATCGTATCGTCGTTTCGCCGATGTGCCAGTATTCCGCCGACGACGGCAGCGCGACGGACTGGCACATGATGCATCTCGGCATGCTGGCGAATTCGGGCGCGGCGTTGGTCGTGGTCGAGGCGACGGCGGTGGAACGCTCGGGCCGCATCACGCACGGCTGTCTCGGTCTTTACTCCGACGATAACGAACTCGCGCTCCAGCGCGTGATCGCCCGCTGTCGCCGCGCCGGCACGGCGAAATTCGGCATTCAGCTTGCGCATGCCGGCCGCAAGGCCTCGGCCGAGCGGCCGTGGGAAGGCGGCGGGCCGTTGAAGGCCGACGCCGATCCGTGGCCGACGATGGCGGCCTCCGCCGTTCCCTTCGGCGAAAACTGGCCCATGCCGCGCATGACGACCGAGGAAGACATGGCGCGCGTGCGCGACGCCTTCGTTGCATCGGCCAAGCGCGCGCTGCGCATCGGGTTCGACTCGATCGAGCTGCATATGGCACACGGCTATTTGATGCACGGCTTCATGTCGCCGATCTCCAACAAGCGCACCGACGGCTTCGGCGGCTCGCTGGAAAACCGGCTGCGCTTTCCGCTCGAGGTTGCACGCGCCGTGCGCGCTGTGGTGCCGAAGCACGTGCCGCTCGGCGCGCGCATTACCGGCAGTGACTGGCGCGAGGGCGGCCTGACGGCGGACGACGCGGTTACGATCGCCCAGGCGCTGAAAGACGCGGGTCTCGATTTTGTCTGCATCTCGTCCGGCGGCGTTGCGGCGGGCATCCACAATCCGGCCGAGCCCGGTTACAACGTGCCGATCGCCGCGCGGGTCAAAAAGGAAGCGAGCATCGCCACGCGCACGGTCGGCCTGATCGTCACGCCGCAGCAAGCCGAAGCGATCGTCGCGGAAGGAAAAGCGGACATGGTCTCGATGGCGCGGGCCTTCCTCGACGATCCGCATTGGGCCTGGCATGCGGCGAAGGCGCTCGGCGCCGAGGTCGCGCGTCCGCCGCAATACCAGCGCGCCGGCCCGAAGCTGTGGGCGCCCGCGGCGGCGAATGCGTGATGGCGATCTTTTCCCCGGTCATGCGCGGGCTTGACCCGCGCATCCATCCACTTTCGAGAAATCGCCTTCTGCGAAGATAGATGGATTGCCGGGTCGAGCCCGGCAATGACAGCTAATGACCAACATTGTCTTCCTCGCCGTCCTCTTTGCCGCCGCCTGTCACGCCGGCTGGAACGCGCTGATCAAGATCGGTCTCGATCCGCTGATGACCACGGCGCTGATCTCGCTCGGCTCGGGGATCGTCGCGCTAATTCTTCTGCCTTTCGTCGGCATGCCGGCAGCCGCCTCGTGGCCGTACCTGGTCGCTTCGATCCTCATCCACCTCGTCTACTTTGCTTCACTGATCGAAAGCTACCGCACCGGCGATCTCGGCCAGGTTTATCCGATCGCACGCGGCGCAGCGCCGCTGATGACGGCCGGCGTTGCGACCGCCATCGTTGGCGAGCGGCTCGCCTTCATCGGCTGGATCGGTATTGTTGCGCTGGCAACCGGTGTGCTGCTCCTGTCGATAAGGGGCGGACGCGATCTCATACGCATTGATAAGCGCGCGGTGGGCTTTGCGCTCTTTACGGCGATGACAATCTGCGCCTACTCGGTGGTCGACGGCGTCGGCGTGCGGCTTTCCGGCAATCCCAGTGCCTATTCGATGTGCCTGTTCGTCGGCATGGCCGCGATCGTGGTGCTTTACGCGCTTGCGCGCAGCGGCCCGTCGGTATTGACGGCGATGCGGCAAAACTGGCTGCGCGGCCTTGCCGGCGGCGGATTTCAGGTGATGTCCTACGGCATTGCCTTATGGGCCATGGCCGTCGCGCCGATCGCGCTTGTGGCCGCCTTGCGCGAAACAAGCGTGCTGTTCGGCACGATCATTGCCGTTCTGATACTGAAAGAGCCGCTGCGCGTGGCGCGCTTTGCTGCCGCTTTGCTGATCGTCGCCGGCTTGGTGCTGATCCGATTGCAATAACGCGGTCAGGACGCGACCGCCTTGTCGCCGTGCGGCTCTTCATGCTGCGCGACCAGCCGGGTGTCGCGCAATTCGCCCGCCGCCTCCAGGATCGGATATGCCACGGAGGCGATGTGCCCGTGCACGCGCTTCAGGTCTCGGATGATGTCGAGGTGGATCGAGGAGGTCTCAATCGATTCCGCGCGCCCCTCGCGCAGGCGCGAATAGTGGCTCTCGGCGGCCGCGGTCTCCGCCGAGCGCATCGTGGTCTTTTCCGCAAAGAGGCGCCGCGCAAGCGCGATATCGCGCGTGGCGAACACGTTGAAGGCAAGCTTCATGTTCTCCATCACCAGCGCGTGGAAATGGCGAATGTCTTCGAGCCCCTCAGGCGAGAAGGTGTAGTTGTGCTTTATCTTCTTGGCCGCGAGCTCCATCAGGTTTTTGTCGATGATGTCGCCGACGTGCTCGAGATTGGTGGTGAAGGTGAGGATTTCGATATAGCGCCGGCTTTCCTCCTCGGTCATCTCGGCTTTCGACGCCTTGACCAGATAAAGCTTGATCGCCTCGTGAATGGCGTCGATCGCGTTGTCGGCGCGCTCGATATCGCGAACCACTTGCATGTCCGACTTCTCGATCGCGACCAGCGTATCGCGCAGCATGTCGGCGACCTTGTCACCCATGTTCAGCGTTTCGCGCAGCGCGCAGGCGAGCGCTTCGGACGGCGTGTCGAGCACGTGGGGATCGAGGTATTTTGGCTTGGATTTATCCTCGCGCTCCGGCCGGTCGGGCATGATGGCATTGGCCGCTTTTGCGAACAGGCTCGTGAGCGGCAATAGCACCAGCGCGGCAACCACGTTGAACGCGGTGTGGAAGTTCACGACCATGCGCGCGGGGTTCGGCTCGGCCATCGCGAGCAAATCCGCGCATTGGCGAACGAGAAATATGAACGGAAGGGCGGCGACCGCGCGCATCAGCAGGTTGCCGAGCGCGACGCGCCGGCCTGACGGCGGGGAGGCGGCTAACCCGGTCATCGGCGCGATCGCGCCGCCGACGTTGGCGCCGAGCACGAGCGCGAGGGCAAGCGGCTCGGGGATTGCATGCGCGCCGGCAAAGGCCATCACCAGCAGCACCATCGAAAGGCTCGAGTGCATCAGCCAGGTGATGAGCGTGCCGACCAGGAAAGCCATCACGGGGTCGCCGCCGAGGCCTGAAAGGAACGATTTGAAAGTTGCAGAATCGCGCAATGGCTGCGCCGCCTCGCCGAGATGGGCAAGCGAGAGCAGCATCAGGCCGAGCCCGATGATGATGCGTGCGATGGCGCGCGACCGGTCGGCCTTCGCGGCCATGAACAGGAAGACACCGAAGGCTAGCACGGCCGTCCACAGCCACGTGACGTTGAGCGATAGCACCTGCGCCACGAGCGTGGTGCCGACGTTGGCGCCGAGCATCATAATGAGCGCGATCGACAACGCGATCAGCCCGCGTGCGGCAAAGGAGGCAAGCAGCAGCGCCGTCGCGGTCGAGCTTTGCAGAACGCCGGTGAGGCCGAGCCCGACAAGGAAGGCACTCGTCGGCGAGCGCACGTAATGGGTGAGCGCGCGATGCACCGCCGCTCCGAACGCGCGCGTGATGCCCGTCTGCACCATGCGCACGCCCCATAAGAGCAGGGCTACCGCGCCCAAGAATGAGATGAAAAGTTCAGTGCCTTCCAACGCGACCTCCGGCGGCGGCACGTCGGCCGCGGTTGTCAACGCGGACAGCGGCCGAATCGCCAGGGCCGATGCCAAACTGTCATATGCTCCCGCGGGCTAGGGCGTGCAATGGCCGGCCTAAACGGCGAGGCACGCGTGTTCACGCTCGAGACGGGCAAGATCGGCCGGACGGTCCACGTCCCAAAGTGATTTGAGCTCTCGCGCCGCCAAGCCAAGCGCGGCAAGCCGTGCGCGCGTTTCCGCCATCACCGCTTGCGTGCCCCACGACAGGCCGTCGAACAGCACTGGATGGGGTTGCCGCGCACCGATCAGCACATAGCCGCCGTCTTCCGCCGGGGTGACGACGATCTCGGCGTTGTTAAGCAACGCCTCCGCAGCCTCGCGCAGGTGTGCGGCGTCAAGCGAGGGGCAATCGGTGCCGACGACGAGCGTCGGGCCGTTGCTTGCCGCGATGGCCGCCAGCATGCGGGCGCCAAGCTCGCCGTCCGGCTGCCGCTTCAGCGTGATCGGGAAACGCGTGGCCAACTCCTGGAACGAGGGGTGATCCAGTTCCGGTGTGCACCACAACGTCACCGGCCCAGTGTCGGCCTCGATTGCTGTTTCGACCGCGCGTGCAGTCAGCCGTTCTTGCAGCACGGCCGCGGCATGCGCGCCGATCTCCGGAATGAGCCGTGTCTTCGCGAGCCCCGGAATCGGGGCCTTGGCCAGCACGGCAATGGCGACAGGCTCACGATTCTCGTGGAGCATGGCCGTACGCTTGAGCGAGCTTTTCCGGATCGGCGCCGAAAAAATAGGACAGGCGTAACCGCCACATCAGCATGACCGTATGAAGCACGCCGTGTTTCCGCCACCGGCGGCCGGAGGTAACGACTGTGGCATGGAGGCAAAGCGGCCGCCCCATACGCTTGAGCGTACGTGAGAACGCGATGTCTTCCATTAGCCCGACATGAGGAAATCCGCCGACGGCGACGAAAGCTTCGCGTGTGACGAAAATCGCCTGATCGCCTGTCGCGATGCCGGTCAGCCGTGAGCGGAAATTCATCATTGCGCCGACGATCCTGAGAAAGCCGCCCTCTTCGATCCGCACATCGAAGCGTCCCCAGACGTGGCCGGAACGGCCGATCCCACCACGAATGAGATCGTCGACGTGTTCCGGCAGGCGCGTGTCCGCGTGCAGGAACAGCAGAACCTCACCTCTCGCAATTTCCGCGCCCGCATTCATCTGGGAAGCGCGGCCCCGCGTGGCGGTGATGGCGCGATCGGTAAACGGACGCGCCAATTCGGCGGTGCCGTCACGGCTGCCGCCATCGACCACGATGACCTCAGCGCCGCGCCGCCGCAGCGGCGCAAGCGCACGCAAAGCAGCCTCAATGCCTTCGGCTTCGTTCAGGACCGGCACGACAATGGACAGCTTCATGGCGCCGCCTGCGGGATTGAGTAGTCCGGCCCATCGACAATGCGCCCGTAATACGACGCGTGGGCCGGCGAAGCTGTCGGCCAACGGGATAGAAAGCGGGCGATAAACGCATCGTGGTCGTATTCGACCGGAACGGCATCGATATGAATGTCGCCATGCCGCGTGCCGTAGATCGGCTTGTGCGGCGACGGGGTTGCGGCAATGCGCGAAATCAGGCCGAAACGGGTGCCGGAGAAATTCGGCATGCCGGCTGCGCCGTTGTTGATGATGCTAAGGCTGCCGCCGGGAAGCTGAAAGCTGCGCAAGGTGGCGAGGCACGTATGGGTCGACGCGAAAATGTCGACGCGCGAAGCGGCATGGACATTGGACAGCCATTTGCATGAGCGCGGCCGGTCCAGCGCATCCTGCGCAAAGCGCCAGCCGGCAAGGGAGGCGGCGTCTCCATGGACGATGGCCACCCGCAGTTTGCCGACTTGCGCCAACGCGTGCATTGGCAAGGCACGCAGCCGCCTTCGCGTTTCAGGCGACGCGATCGATCGCAACGTCGAGAGGATTGCGTTCGAGCGCTGCACCACGTCCTCGCCAACGGCATCGGGATAGGCGCAGCCGCAGCCCACGCCGATATCCGTCTCGCGCGCAACCTCGGTCTCGACATTGCCGCGGAGCGCGCGATGCCGCGCCACTTTGCGCTCGACGGCCGCGAACCATTCCGGCTCGGCGTCGAACCAATGAAAGTCGCCGTTGAAGACGATCGTCACGGCGGTCCGCTCGTGCGCAGCCAGCCGCTCGATTTCATCGAGCGCGGCGAGATTTCCATAGAGGCCGCCGACGACATAGAGTGTATCGGCGGCAAAATCAGCGTCGCGTGCGAACTCCGCCGGCGAATAGCAGTAGTCGGCCGGGCATATGCGGCCGGGATACGGTTGCTCATGCAGCACGGCGGACGAACTCATTCCGCCGCCTCCTTCAGCGCGCCGCCACAACTCGATCCCTGACCCGCGGTGCAGCCATAGCAATGGCCGGCGACGCGGATCGGATTGCCTTCGATGTTCTCATCGAGCAGGTCCGACAGATGGACGCGCTTGCGCCTGCCGTCCGTGAGCGGCAGATCGAGCATCTGGTTGAAGTCACAGTCGTAGACGAAGCCGCGCCAATCCACCGAAATCAGGCTGCGGCACATCACGCCGTCAAGATTGGCGTCGAGATGCGCCTCGCGCAGGAGATCGAGATAGCCGTCGAACTCGCCTTTGCTGACCAGCATCGATCCGAAACGCTGGATCGGCATGTTGGCGAGCACGAACAACTTGTCGAAGACGATGCCGTATTGCTCGCCCAACACGCGCTTGTAGTCGGCTTCGAGCGAAGCTTGCGGCGCAGGAAGCGACGGCCCTTGCGGATTATAGACCAGGTTGAGCTTGAGCTCGCCGCCGCGGCCATAGCCGAGCGCGTTCAGCTTTTGCAAGCCGCGGATTGAGGCATCGAACACGCCTTTGCCACGTTGGTGCTCGACATTGTCCTGCAAATAGCAGGGCATTGAGGCAACGATTTCGATACCTTCGCTTGCCAGGAATGCAGCCAAATCTGCCTGGCCCGCCTGCTCAAGAATCGTGAGATTGCAGCGGTCCATTACATGAGTGTCGAGTCGCCGCGCAGCCTGCACCAGGCGGCGGAAGTGAGGATTGAGCTCCGGCGCGCCACCGGTGATGTCGAGAGTTGCAACTTTCCGTCGCGCAATGAAATCCAGCACAAGATCGACGACATCGCCGGACATTTCCTCCGTCCGGTTCGGGCCCGCGTTTACGTGGCAATGGAAGCAGGATTGATTGCAGCGATAGCCGACATTGACTTGAAGGATCTTGAGCTTGCTGCGGCGGATCGCCGGAAAAGGAATCCGGTCGAGCAGAGGACGGGTATCGCGCATGGCCTCAACTTGCCACGAGCGGCGCGCCCGCGTCACCTCCGCGGTGCGACTGGCGACACAAATAGACGTGAGCGGAGCGTCAGTGCACCGCCGCTGTCGCGAGCGCCGGCTCAGCTCCGATGCGCCCGTAGCCCGGCAGCTTGATCGCGGGGTGACGCAGGTCGATGCCGGCGACAAGCCCCAGCAGGTTGACTTCCATGCCTTCCACCCAGCCGATCTTGATATCGGCCACGCCCCAGAAATTGACCTCGACGCCGGTGTCGCTGTCGGTCAGACCCGCGTAGAAGCGCCCACGGAAATCGCGCCCAATCGCGTTCGCCGGCAGCGTCACGCCTAGTTCCGGCACGGCGCGCAGAACGGCGGCGGTGAAGGTGTTGCTGTTGGGCCCGGGCCAAATGCGATAATCGCCATCATGGCGATAGGAATAGCTGCGTATCGCGGTCTCGATTTTCGGGATCAATTCTTCCGCGGCCGCTCCGCTCACGTCTACGATGGCGATCGGCTTGTTGCCGTACCAAAGGCCGTCGGGCGGCCAGTTATTGGTGCGCACGGGGCTTCCCCAACCGACTACGTCGTAACGCGTCCAATCGGCAGCGCCTGCTCGCTTGAGTACGATCCAGCTATGCACCGCGAGGACGCCCTTCCAGCTTCCGGTGGTGCCGGTGAAGACAATGACGCGCGCGGGTTTGTAATCGGCCGCGGCCGGGAGCGTGCCGCTGCTCGACCAGTCAGCGTCGCGCCAACTGCGCGGCGCGTCGCCGATGGCGAACAGCATCGCGCGCGCGAGGATCGGAAGGAGGAAAATGGCAAGCAGCAGGAGCACGAGAGACTTCCGAAATCGTCTGCGACGGAGCGCGGGCACGATGGCGAGCGTCATGACTTTTGGCGCATAGAAATTCATTACTTTTGGCGCATAGAAATTCATTCCGGCCGAAACATGGCCGGCGTATTAACTCCTCGCAATGCGTGGTCTAACTGACCTGGTTATCGGCGATCTTGAGCTGCGGATACGGATTTGCGCCGCCGCGGGCGAGGTCGCCGGTTACCGCTTTCCGATATTCGACGCCGACGATGGCGCCGCGCCGGGCGCTTGCGATCAGGTTGCCGGTCACGACAGCGCTGCCGGCGCCGGCCGTTACGGATAACGCGATGCCGTAATCCGCTACACGCACGATATTTCCGGTAATCGCCACATCTCGCAAATAGCTGCCCCAGCCGGCGCTGATGCCGGCGTTGGCGGCGTTTTCGATAATGTTTCCGCTCACCGCCGTATCGGCTTCGACCGAGATGCCAACGCCTTCGTCTTCCGGCGGGGTGCCGGGCCGCCGCGCCGCGAGATTGAGGATAATGTTGCCGCGCACCGTCGCAAGCCGGCCGCCTTCGTTGAAATTGGTGACGGAGAGGCCGATGCCGGCGCCGTCGACAATGTTCTCGGCAATAATCGCCCCCTGAAAACCGAATTCGGAATAGATCGCGACTTCGTCCAACGCGCTGCAATTGTTGCCGAGAATCTGAATATTGGAAGCGGCGTTGCCGCGAATCGCCGAGAACGCGGCGCTGCGAATATGGTTGCCGCGCACGATCACGTTGCCGGCGCGAAAGACGTTGATGGCGTTACCGTTCTGGCCGCTGCCGCCCGAGGCCGCCGTCGTGTTTTCGATGCGGTTATCGGCAATCGTGCTGCCATCGTGGCGCTCGTCGCTTTGCCACACGCGGATGCCGCCGTTGCCCGCGCCGTCGATGATGTTTTGCAGGATCATCAGGCCGCGGCCGTCGCGCGAGAACAGCGCCGTATCGGCGGCATTGAGGATCGTCGTGCGCATTACCTCGCCGCCGCATTGATCGAGCAGGATGCCATTGCCGGCCGCATTCACGACCTGGCATTCGACGATGCGCGCGTGACGTATCGCATTCAGGTGCGCAAGCCCGCGGTCGCTGGAAAGGGTTTGATTCCTGCCGTCGAGAACGAGACCCGAGAGCGAAACGGCGTTCGCGTGTTCGCCGTAGATGAGGATCGGCCCTGCGCTCAACATCAGCCACGTCGCGCCGCGCACGCCGACCAGGTTCGCTCCGTCGGGCAGTTTGAGATTGCCGGCGCGATAGACGCCGGGCGCGAGCGCGAGCGGCGCGCGGGTTTTGGCGGCCTGGTCGATCGCGCGCTGCAACGCCCGGCTCTGGTCGTCTGGCGCACCGGGGCGGACGCCAAGCGTTGCCGCGTCAATGCCGAACCTGGAGAGCGGCGCAGCGGTAGCCGGCGTGGCTAGCGCCGCCGCCGCGGCCGTCAAAAAAGATCGTCGGTCGAAGCGCATGCGGCGCATCTTGCGCCAGCCCGGTTAACGACCCGCTGCCGCCGCCAGGGCGCGCAGAAACCCGCGTCCGGCGCGCACAAGGTCGGGTAGGGCGATCCGCGGCTTTTGCGAGGCACGGCGGGGGCGCGATCCGCGCGGCACGAGCGGCACATGGACAAAGGCGGCAAGCCGCGGGCCGCCAGCCTTCGCTGTAGCTTCGATCGCGCGCCAGCAGAGATAATTGCAGAGATAGCGTCCGGCGTCGCGCGACAGCGCGGCCTTGACCCGCGCGGTGCGCGCGGCAACCAGCAACGCCTGCGCCGGTGTGCGCAGCGGGAGCGATGACGCCATGCTCTTGGCAATGATGCGATTCTGAGGCGCCGCGCGGTTCATATCGGCCAGCCGCGCGACCGCGTTGTGCGCCAGCATCTCGATGCGCAAATGCGGCGTGCGTTGCGCGAGGCCGAACATCAAAACGGCGTCAGGTTTATACTTGCGCAGCAACGCCGGCAGTTCGCGGTCGACGCTCGTGTAGCTGGTGCGGAACACGTGCGGCACGATCTTCACGCGCGCAAGGCGTTGACGCGCGAGTTTGCGCACGAGCGTTTCGGTCGGATTGAACGGGGCACCGGGAAAGGGGCCGAAGCCGGTGAGGAGGATGGTGGTCATGGATTTACCTGTCATTCCGGGACGCACCGAAGGTGCGGACCCGGAATCCATAACCCCGGTTTGCGAGTATGGATTCCGGGTTCGCCGCTGCGCGGCGCCCCGGAATGACATGCTGGACAACTCAGACTCCCAATATTTTCGCGATCTCTTCCACCGCAAGCGTCGGCGTGAGCTTGCCGGCGGCAACCGCGGCTTCGGCCTGCCGAAGCTTGGTCTTCACGGCGGCATCGCTGCGCAGCCGCGCCGTGAGCCGCTCTTCCAGCATCGACCGCATCCACTTCACCTGCTGCTCGCGGCGGCGCTCGGCGAGTTCACCGGACGCCGTCATCTTCTCTTTGTGGGCACGCACCTGCGCCCATAAATCCGCAATTCCGTTTCCCGTGAGCGCCGAGTAGGTGACGACCGGCGGCGACCAGGTGCCCGACTGCGGCTTGAGAATGTTGAGCGCGGCGCGGTAATCGGCAGCGGCCAGTTTCGCGCGCTCGACATTGTCGCCGTCGGCCTTGTTGACCGCGATCATGTCGGCAAGCTCGACAATGCCTTTTTTCAATGCCTGCAATTCGTCGCCCGCTCCGGGAATCGCCAGCACGAGAAAGAAATCGGTCATGTCCGCGACGGCGGTCTCCGACTGCCCGATGCCGACGGTTTCCACCATCACGACGTCATAGTTCGCCGCTTCGCACAGCAGCATCGTCTCGCGCGTCTTCGAAGCGACGCCGCCAAGCGTGCCGGAGGAAGGCGAAGGGCGCACGAAAGCACTGCTATCGACGGCAAGCCGCGCCATGCGCGTCTTGTCGCCGAGAATCGAGCCGCCCGTTCGCGTCGAGGACGGATCGACGGCGAGCACCGCTACCTTGTGGCCCTTCGACGTGAGGAACGTGCCGAGCGCATCGATGGTCGTCGATTTGCCTGAGCCCGGCGCGCCGGTGATGCCGAGGCGCACGGCCTTGCCGGTGAACGGCAGCAATTCCTGCACGAGCCGATGCGCGCTCTTGCGGTGATCGGCGCGCTTGCTCTCGATCAGCGTGATGGCGCGGGCAAGCGTCGCGCGGTCGCCGGCGCGAATGGCAGCGGCGACATAAGCCGGCGATTTCATGTCACACCGGCAGCAGCTTTATGCCGAGTTGAAAAGCGGCCTTGCGCATTTCTTCGTCCAACGTCGCCAACTTCGATTCCGTTTCCAACGCAAGCTGCACATAGATCGCATCGTAGAATGTCAGCCGGTGCGCCTGCGCAAATTGCAGCAGCGGGTTGAAGTGTTCCGTTTCGGGCGGAGTCTGCGGCGAAACGGCAAACGTCGCCAGATTTTGCAGGATGTCGGCAACGTCACTTTGCGCTATTCGGCCGCGCCGCACGTTGACGACAAGCGCATTGCCGACTTCAGCAGGCCAATGGGCCGGAACGAGCAGGGTCTCCCGCATCAGGATCGTATGCAATTGCGGTCTCGATGCCAGACCCGGTTCGCTGAGCAGCCACGCCAACATCAGCGAGGCGTCGAGAACGATCAATGCCGCCCCTCATTGATCCAGGCTTTGATTTCCTCGTGTGTGGGATTGATTTTCAACTTATTCGCAATCTCGTCGAGCCGGGCGATGGCTTTTCGCCGGCGCTCGATTTGCTCGGGCGTGTGCTCGACGGCCGCGCGCACCAGCCTCGCCACGGGTTTCCCGTGACGGGTGATAACAATTTCGGCGCCCTTCTCGACCTCGTCCACGAGGCTTGAGAGTTTGGTCTTCGCTTCAAAGATGCCCACGTGTTTCATGAGCCCAATTTAATGAATCTAGCTAGACTAGTCTAGCTAGATTCCGTGCATCCCCATAACGTGCTGGTGTCAATAACTATTCCGGCGCCGGTCGTGCATATCCAAGCCGCCCTTCCAGCTTGCCGAGCAAATCCTCGGCGGCCTCCGCGATCACGGTGCCGGGCGGGAAGATCGCCTCGGCGCCGGCCTTCATCAGCGTATCGTAATCCTGCGGGGGCACCACGCCGCCGACCACGATCATGATATCGGCGCGGCCTTGCTTGGCGAGCTCGGCTTTCAGTTCCGGTACCAGCGTCAGGTGCGCGGCGGCAAGCGATGAGACGCCGAGGATGTGCACGTCGTTCTCCACCGCCTGGCGTGCGGCCTCCGCCGGCGTGGCAAACAACGGTCCGATGTCGACATCAAAACCAAGATCGGCGAAGGCCGACGCAATCACCTTTTGCCCGCGATCGTGCCCGTCCTGCCCGATCTTGGCGACCAGCAGACGCGGGCGGCGGCCTTCGGCAGCCTCGAACGCCTCGACCTCTTTGCGCACACGTTCAACGGCGCCGGTCATGTGCCCTCCTTTGCCGACCTCCCGCTTGTAGACGCCCGTGATCGCCTTGATCTCGGCGGTGTGCCGGCCGAACACTTTTTCGAGCGCCATCGAAATCTCGCCGACCGTTGCCTTGGCGCGGGCGGCGTCGATGGCAAGCGCGAGCAGGTTGCCGTTGCCGCGATCCGCCGCGCGTGTGAGCGCGTCGAGTGCATCCTTCAGCGCCACAGGATCGCGCTCGGCCTTCAACCGCTTGAGCTTCTCGAGCTGGTGCCGGCGCACTGCGGAATTATCCACCTTCAACACGTCGATCGGTGCTTCGTCGGTTGGCGGATACTTGTTGACGCCAATGATGACTTGCGTGCCGGCGTCGATGCGCGCCTGCGTTTTGGCGGCGGCTTCCTCGATGCGCAGCTTCGGGATGCCGGCCTCGATCGCCTTGGCCATGCCCCCAAGGCTTTCCACTTCCTCGATGTGGCCCCAGGCCTTGCGTGCGAGCTCATACGTGAGTCGCTCGACGTAATACGAGCCGCCCCACGGGTCCACGATGCGCGTTGCACCCGCTTCCTGTTGCAGCACGATCTGCGTGTTGCGCGCGATGCGCGCGGAGAAATCGGTCGGCAACGCCAGCGCTTCATCAAGAGAGTTCGTGTGCAGCGACTGGGTCTGGCCCTGCGTCGCCGCCATCGCCTCGATCATCGTGCGCGGCACGTTGTTGAACACATCCTGCGAAGCGAGCGACCAGCCCGAAGTCTGCGTGTGCGCCCGCAGCGCCAGCGATTTCTCGCTCTGCGGATTGAATTGCTTCATCAGCTTCGCCCACAACATGCGTGCGGCGCGCTGCTTGGCGATCTCCATGAAATAGTTCATGCCGGCGTTCCAGAAGAACGAAATGCGCGGCGCGAACTGGTCGATGGTCATGCCGGACTTGATGCCAGTGCGCACGTATTCGACGCCGTCGGCGAGCGTATAGGCAAGCTCGAGATCGAGCGTCGCGCCCGCCTCCTGCATGTGATAGCCGGACACCGAAATCGAATTGAACTTCGGCATGTGCGCGGCGGTGTAAGCGAAGATATCGGAAATGATGCGCAGGCTTGCTGCCGGCGGGTAGATGTAAGTGTTGCGCACCATGAATTCTTTGAGGATGTCGTTCTGGATCGTGCCGGAAAGTTTTTCCGGCCGCACGCCTTGCTCCTCGCCGGCGACTACGTAGAGCGCCAGCACCGGCAGCACGGCGCCGTTCATGGTCATCGACACGCTCATCTTGTCGAGCGGAATGCCGGCGAACAGCGTGCGCATGTCGTAGATCGAGTCGATGGCGACGCCCGCCATGCCGACATCGCCGGCCACGCGCGGATGATCGCTGTCGTAGCCGCGGTGCGTGGCGAGGTCGAAGGCGATCGAAAGTCCTTTCTGCCCGGCCGCGAGATTGCGCCGGTAGAAGGCGTTGGAATCTTCCGCCGTCGAGAAGCCGGCATATTGGCGGATGGTCCACGGCTGGGCCGCGTACATAGCCGGGTAGGGGCCGCGCAGGAACGGCGGCTTGCCGGGATATGTGTCGAGGAAATCGATGCCGGCGAGATCGTCTTCAGAGTAGGCCGGCTTCACCGCAATGCCTTCCGGCGTCAGCCATGGCTCAGCCGGCAGCGCGCCGCCTTTCAGAGGAGGGTCGGCAAAGTCGATTTCGGCAAAGTTCGGAACGCTTGGCATCTCATTTCCTCTGTCATCGCCGGGCTCGCCCCGGCGATCCCGATCCTGAAGGCACTGCGTCCCTGAGCGAGATGCCCCGGGTCAAAGCCCGGGCATGACTCATCTGGTGAAGATATCATGCGCTGCTCGGAGGGTCGCAAGCGCGTCACAACCCATATAAATAAATGACTTAACGCCGGCTTGCCGCCATGCGGCTTCATTATCGGCTGGCCGGCCGGCGAGGTGCACCGTCGCTCCGGCTGCAGTCAGCGCCTGCGCGGCGGCGGCCGCTTCACGTCCATAGACCTCGTCGCCGGAACAGATGCAGGCGAGCTTCGCGCCGGATTTTTTGAAGGCGGCGACGAGCGCAGCGATGTCGGTTGTCGCGCTGCGCGCCAATTTCTCTTCCACCTCCCCCCTTGTGGGGGAGGTCGCCCGCGCAGCGGGCGGGTGGGGGGGATCCTTGTCGTCAAGGCTCACCCCCCTCCCGGCTCGACACGCGCCGCGCGTCTCGCCACCCTCCCCTACAAGGGGGGAGGGTTCAAAGAAAACCGCCTCGATGCCGCCGGCCTCGTAGAAATTCCGCGCGAACGTCGCGCGCGCCGTGAAGTCGGAAAGCTTGCCGAGGTTGGCGAGGAACGCTTTTGGGCGCGCGCCGGCTTTGGCGAGCATGGCGTCCGATGCATCGCGCAACTGCTCGAACGGCTCGGCAAGGCGGATACTCGGCAGCGGCTCGACGGTGCGCTTCGCAGCGGGCTCCTTTTGCAATGCTGCGCGCGGCACGTCCAACACGCGCGCAGCCTCCGCGTGCAGATCGGGATAATCGCTGGTGCCGGTCAGCGCATCCTTGCGTCGCGCAACAGCCGCTTCGCGGGCGTCGCGCACAGCGGCGACTTTCTTCTGGATCAGTCCCTTCTCCAGCGCGGCCCAGGCGCCGCCGGCCTTTTCGATGTCCTGGAATTGTGCCCAGGCGGCAGCGCACAGTCTGTTCGTCAAGTCCTCGATCGCGCCGGAGCCCGCCGCCGGATCGCTCACTTTGGCGAGATTCGACTCTTC
>JAICMO010000092.1 GCA_025929185.1 Pseudolabrys sp. | reverse complement strand
GAGTGTGAATCCACCTCCCCGCCTTCGCGGGGACGACAAACGGAGCGACATCACAGATGCCCTTCCGACCGCAGCTTGAAACGTTGAATTTTTCCCGTCGCGGTCTTGGGCAACTCTTTGCGAAACTCGATCCAGCGCGGATATTTGAACGGCGCGAGTTTCGCCTTCACGTGATCTTGCAAGGTGCGCGCAAGATCGTCGCAGGCCCGGTCATGCGCCTTCAGTACGACGAAGGCTTTCGGCTTCACCAGTTTCTGCTCGTCGAACCAGCCGATGACGGCCGCTTCAAGAACATCGGGATGCGAGGACAGCGCCGCCTCAACCTCGAACGGCGACACGTACATGCCGGAAACCTTCAGCATGTCGTCCTGCCGGCCGCAGCAAATGAAATAGCCGTCTTCGTCCTCGATGTATTTGTCGCCCGAACGCGTCCACTCGCCCTGGAACGTATTCCGCGATTTCTCGCGGTTGTTCCAATACATGATCGCGCTGGTCGGCCCCTTGACGTAAAGCTCGCCCATTTCACCTTTGGCGCAGGTCTTGCCGTCGTCTCCGACGAGCTTGATCTCGTAACCCGGCACCGGCTTGCCGGTCGTGCCGTACTTCGTCGCGCCCGGCGCATTGGTGAGGTAGATGTGCAGCATCTCGGTGGTGCCGAGGCCATCGGAAATTTCAACGCCGTAGCGTTCCTTCCAACGGCGCGCGATTTCTTCCGGCAGCGCTTCGCCGGCGGAAATACAGCGACGGATTTTCACCTCCGATTTTTGCGGCGCATTCGGGCTGGCCAGGAAGGCGGCGTAAAACGTCGGCACGGCATAGAAAACCGTGATCGGATGCTTGCGCAGCAGCGCCGCCACGGCATCGGGCGTCGGACGATCCGGCAGCAGCACGATCGTCGCGCCGACGGTCAGCGGGAAAGTCAATGCGTTGCCGAGACCGTACGCGAAAAACAGCTTGGCGACGGAATAGCAGACGTCGCTTTCCTTCAAGCCGGCAATCGGCGTGCCGTAAAGATCCGCTGTAAGCTTGAGGCTCGCATGCACGTGGACGGCGCCCTTCGGCTTTCCGGTCGAGCCCGACGTATAAAGCCAGAACGCCATGTCGTCGCGCGTCGTCGGCGCGGTGTATGGCACGGTGCTTGCGGCATTTACGAGTTCGTTGAAACTTTTGTGCCCATATGTGTTCTCGCCGGAGACGATCACGTGCTCGATATCGGCGCCCCCGATGACTTTTGCGAATTTCGGAAATAACGCGTCCGATACCACGAGACACTTGGCGCGGCTGTCGGCGAGCATGAACGCGTAATCATCTTCGGTCAGCAGCGTGTTGACCGGAACGGCGATAACGCCGGCCTTCAGGCAACCGAGAAATGCCGTCGGCCAGTCGATGGTGTCGAGCAGCGCGATGAGCACGCGCTCTTCGCGGCGAACGCCGAGGGAGCGCAACACGTTGCCGAAGCGCTCGACCCGTTCGGCGAGCTGGCCGTAAGTCCACGTCCCGCGCGGATCGATATAGGCCGGTCTGTTCGCGCGGCCGGCGGCGAGATTCGCGGCAAGCACATCCGCGGCGAAGTTGTAGTCGCGCGGCACGCTCGTGTCGGAGACCGTGCTTTCGCTCACAGTTGCCGCGCCGGCAGTCATGGTCATATCTCGATCTCCGCGTCAGGTCCGCCGCAGCATGCGGACCTGGAAGCTGTCGAACGGCAGTTCGCAGACTTGCCACCAGGAATAGCTCTCGCGATGGAAAGCCATAATGCTGTCCAAGATTTTCTTGAACCGTGCGTTGCGCTTTCCCATGTCGGCATAAACGTCGTTGGCCGCCTTGAACGACGCTTCGAGAATTTCCGCAGAAAACGGACGTAGCTGGGTGCCCTTGGCGATCAAGCGCTTCATCGCCGGCGGATTGAGATAATCATAGCGGGCCGTCATGCCCACGCCGGCCTCGCGCGCCGCTGCTGTGATAATCGACTGATAACTTTTGCTCAACCCGTTCCACTTCGATCGGTTGATCAGCAGGTGCGCGTGTGCGCCGCCCTCCCACCAGCCGGGATAATAGTAATACTTCGCGACCTTGTAGAAGCCGAGCTTCTCGTCATCGTAAGGACCGATCCATTCGACGGCGTCGAGCGCGCCCTTCTCGAGCGCAGGGTAGATGTCGCTTGGCGCAATCGACTGCGGGACGACGCCTAGCCGTTTGATCACGTTGCCGGCGAAACCGCCGATGCGGAATTTCAGTCCCTTGAGATCGGCGACCGTCTTGATTTCCTTGCGGAACCAGCCGCCCATCTGTGCGCAGGTGTTCCCCATGGGAATGCCGTAGCACCCGAAGTCCGCGAACAGCGGATCGAGCAGTTCGAATCCGCCGGCGCGCAATTGCCAGGCATCCTGCTGTCGCGCGTTCAAGCCGAATGGAATCGCGGTCGCAAAGGCAAAAGACGGATCCTTGCCCCAGAAATAATAGGCCGCCGTATGGCCCATCTCGACCGTGCCGTTCTGCACGGCATCGAGCACTTGCAAGCCTGGCACCACTTCGCCGGCTGCGAAAATCTGAATCTGGAATTTGTTATCGGTGCTCTCGGCAACACGCTTGGAAAAATCTTCGCAAGCGCCAAACAAGGTGTCGAGCGATTTCGGCCAACTCGCGGTGAGCCGCCATTTCAGTTCGGGCATCGATTGCGCAATCGCCGGCGTGGCCACCGCCGACGCTGCGAGCCCTGCACCGGCGGCGCGCAAGAATTCGCGACGTTTCATGGCATCCTCCCGTAATTGCGTTTACCTCAGGCGTTTTGCGGCGGGCCAATCGAGCCGCGGCCCTTTGCGGTGGGACGCAACCCAACCGGTATCCCACCGTCTTGGCAAATTATGCGAGCCGGACCTTGGCGCCGCAATGGATTTATGTTGCGCGCAATTCGCCGCGGTTATCGGGCCCATTCCCGCCTTGCCGGCTGTACGGGCCGGCTTTTGCGGCTATGTTCGGCCGCAACGAACGAAGAACATGATGCACGGGAGCTTTCCATGATTCTCAGCCGGGACCGCATCCTAACCACTCATGTCGGCAGCCTGCCGCGTAACGAGAAGCTCTCGGAC
Source organism: Pseudolabrys sp. (assembly GCA_025929185.1). Classification (GTDB taxonomy): domain Bacteria; phylum Pseudomonadota; class Alphaproteobacteria; order Rhizobiales; family Xanthobacteraceae; genus Pseudolabrys. The sequence continues at coordinate 11,242 of JAICMO010000092.1, read as the reverse complement.
CTACTGGTGCGGCAAGAGGCGGGCGAGACGCTCGACCAGAGGATGCTCGACGCCGAAATGGACAGCGCCGTACGGCATGTGGTCGACAAACAGGCAAGCGCGGGCATCGACGTCGGCAACGACGGCGAGCAGCAGCGTGTCGGTTTCCAGACCTATGTGCCGCAGCGCATGTCGGGCTTCGGCGGCGTGTCGAAACGTCGGCGCGGACGCGAGTTCGAGGAATTTCCCGAGCTCGTCGCAAGCCTCATGCGGCGCTTTCCGCATGTCAGCAAGCAACAGAACGCGCCGGAGTGTCAGAGCGAGTTGAAATATCTGAACATCAAGCCGCTCGAAAGCGAGATCGCGCGCTTCAAGAAAATTTCCGAGGGCAAGTTCAAGGAACAGTTCATGACCGCGCCCTCGCCGGGCATCGTTTCGACGACGATGCTCGATGCGCATTACGGCTCGCAGGAGAAATATCTACAGGCGATCGCGCGCGAGATGCGCAACGAGTATCTCGCCATCAACAAGGCCGGTTTGATTCTGCAGATCGACGCGCCCGATCTCGCGATGGATCGCACCATGATGTACCGCGACCTGTCGGATGCGCAGTTCGTCAAAGCCGTCGAGTTGCACGTCGCCGCCATCAACCAGGGCATCGAAGGCATTCCGCGCGATCGCGTGCGGTTGCACGTTTGTTATGGAAACTGGGAAGGCCCGCACATTCACGATGTTCCGCTCGCGACCATCCTGCCTGCGCTCTATCAGGCGAAGGTTGGCGCCTTGTCGATCGAGTTCTCAAACCCCCGTCATGCGCACGAATACGAGGCGCTGAAGAAGCATCCGCTGCCGAAGGACATGATTCTCATTCCCGGCGTGGTGGAGACGACGAGCAATTTCGTCGAGCACCCGGAAGTGGTCGCGCGCCGCATCGAGGAAGCGGTTCGCGTCGTCGGCGACCGCGAACGCGTCATCGCCTCGACCGATTGCGGCTTCGGCACCTTCACCAACCGCGAATGGGTGATCGAGCCCGCCGTATGGCTCAAGCTGCGTTCGATCCGCGAAGGCGCAGACATCGCCTCTGCACGGCTGTGGGGAAAGAAGACGGCGGCGTGAGTCCAGCGCTTGCTACATTTCCTCGCTGTCATTGCCGGGCTTGACCCGGCAATCCATGACGAAGTGAAGCGAGTGAATACCTATGTAAGGCTTTTATGTGCTGCGCGGCATCATGGATGCCCGGGTCAAGCCCGGGCATGACGCCGTATCTGTGGCACCGGCATTCGGACAAGCGACAACTCCATCGAGTCAGCTATCCCACCGCCGCCTGCCGGCGGCGGGGCACGACCAGATTGGCGACGATCATCTGCACGGGCTCATCATGCTGATTGAAAGTGGTCGTACGCATTTTCACGCGTCCCTGCTCGGGTCGCGATTTCGACGGAATGACCTCGAGGATTTCGCATTCGATGCGCAGCGTGTCGCCCGGCCGCACCGGTTTCGGCCAGCGCAGTTCATCGAGACTGCCGCCGACGATGCCGCCCGCCAGTGGAGGACCATCGATCGCCATCAACCGCATGGTGATCGAAGCCGTGTGCCAGCCGCTCGCAGCGAGGCCGCCGAAGATCGTGCCGGCCGCAGCTGTTTCGTCGAGGTGAAAAGGTTGGGGGTCGAATTGCCGCGCATAGGCCTTGATGGCCGCGGCGTCGACCAGAACGCGGTCCTGCCCACGAAATATCTGGCCGACTTGCAGGTCGTCGAGATAAAGCGGCGTGCGGGCGGCTAACGTCATCGGGACCTCGCTGTTGCGGCGAAACAATAAGACCGGCATTCCCGCCGGTCGCAAGTCCCATCCCACCCTTGCCCGCCCCCCCCCGCGCGCTTGCATGGCCGCGGATCAAGGCGCGATTGCACAGCATAGCTGAATGACGGCGGCTGTTGCGGCGTGTATAACGGCCTCGAATGCAGCGCCGCAGAGCGCAAAATCGACAAGCCCGCAAGGAGAGAACGATGGACGAGAGAACGCGCGAGCCAATTCAAATCCGCGCCGAGGACATCAACCCGCGTTACAACTGGGGCCGCGCCCTGCCCGCGCTCGGCACAATGGGTGTCGATTTCGAAGAGCGCGTCGATTATCGCCGGCTTCACCGTTATCGCATCAGCCGCGCGCGCCAGGCGCTGGAGAATTCCGAGCTCGGCGCGCTGCTGGTGATGGACGTCAACAACATCCGTTATCTCACTTCGACGAAAATCGGCGAATGGGAGCGCGACAAGATTTGCCGCTGGGCCTTGCTCACGCGCAACGGCGAGCCGATCCTGTGGGACTTCGGTTCCGCCGCCGTGCACCACAAGCTTTATTGCCCGTGGCTCAAGCCGGAAAACTGCAAGGCGGGCCTGCTCGGCTTGCGCGGAACCGTCTCACCGTCATTTGGGCTGATGGAAAAACACGCCAAGGAAATCGCGTCGCTTCTTAAAGAAGCCGGCTGCGAGAAGATGCCGGTCGGCGTCGACATCATCGAGCCGCCGATGATGTTCGAATTGCAGAAGGCCGGATTGAAGATCGTCGACGGCCAGCAGGTGATGCTGGAAGCGCGCGAGATCAAGAACACCGACGAGATCGCGCTGCTCAATCGCTCTGCGGCGATGGTCGACGGCGCCTACGATCTCATCAACGAAAAGCTGCGGCCCGGCGTGCGCGAGAACGACATCGTCGGCATGGTCAACGAATTTCTCTACCGCAACGGCTCGGATGACGTGGAAGCGATCAACGCCATCTCGGGCGAGCGTTGCAATCCGCATCCACACAATTTCACCGATCGCATGTTCCGGCCCGGCGATCAGGCGTTCTTCGATATCCTGCAATCGTTCATGGGCTACCGCACGTGCTACTACCGCACGTTCAACGTCGGCCGCGCGACGCCCGCGCAGCACGACGCCTACAAGCAGTGCCGCGAGTGGCTCGACAATGCGATCGCGCTGATCAAGCCCGGCGTCACGACGGACAAGGTGTGCAGCGTGTGGCCGAAGGCGCAGGATTTTGGTTTCCCGGACGAGACGTCAGCCTTCGGCCTGCAATTCGGCCACGGCCTCGGACTTGCGCTGCACGAGCGGCCGATCATCAGCCGCGTGATCTCGCTCACGCATCCGACCGAGATAAAGGAAGGCATGGTGTTTGCGCTCGAAACCTATTGTCCGGCGAAAGACGGATTCTCCGCCGCGCGCATTGAGGAAGAAGTCGTCGTCACCGACAAGGGCTGCCGGGTCATCTCGCTCTTTCCTGCAGAAGAGCTGCCGATCGCCAACCGGTATTGAGCAGAAGCATCGGTATTCCAGCCTTAATCGGCGTTTAACGGCCCGGCAACCATGCCCGCGCTCTAATCCTCGGCATGAGCGCACACGGGTCGAAAGTATCCCACGCGCGTCATGAACGCGCTCCGCTGATTATTGCGGGGGCGATCATTCTGGTCATCGCCATCGCCGCGTACAGCGGAGGCGGCGCAATGCTCGTTGCGCCGCAGAACCCGCTCGCCAAATCGAGCGAGGTGACCAATTCGATCGGACGCGCCTTCTATCCGCTGGAGGATGGGACCAACTGCCGCGACGTCACATACAATCTCGCGAATGGAAATATCATCAGCAGCGCGATCCGGCCGTGCGCCGAGGGCGCACTTGCCGAGCCGCGCCGAAAATTTATCTGGGGCCGATAGATCAAACCGATTGATGTTTTCGTCCCGTCATAACGGGCGCGGCAAGCGTGCAAGTTCCGGCCGACATGCTTATGCTGCATAACAAAGCAATGCGTACGCCAGCTAATTTACGGCCAATTTACTTGAGGCAATGGCCGCTTGCCGGTTGACTGCATTCGTGCGCTGCCGCTGTTTTCCTCCCTTTTGGCTAGAGACGGCGGTGAGAATCCTCCACCTTATGCACACAGGGCCCCGCAAGGGGCCCTCTTTTTTTGTGAGCGGCGGCGACCGTGTGGTCAGCTCTCCAGTCCCGTCGGCACGTTCTTGTTTTCGGACGTGAGCTTCATGCCGGCGGCAAGCGCCATCGTTTCGGCGAGCGCAGCGAAATCCTTCTGGATGTATTCTTCGGGATTGGGCTGCAACATTGCGTGACCGAAGTGGCCTTGCAGCACCTCGCGCGTCGCGGCGGTCACCGGCATCGGCACATCCATCTCGCGGCCGAGTTCGAGACCGAGATCGAGGTCCTTACGCAGCAGCTCCGGCGTGAACGTGGTCGTCCAGTCGAGATTGACCAGCGCCGGAGACTTGTAGCGCGTGAACATCGAGCCCATCACCGAATTGTTGAGGAAGGCAAGGAACGCGTGGCGCGGTACGCCCATCTTGTTGGTGAGCAGCGTGATCTCGATCAGGTTCTCGATGACGACGCCGAGCATGACATTGTGCGCAATCTTGCACACCCGTGCGAGCTCGCCCTCGCCAACATAAGAGACGCCCTGCGGCGCGACAACTTCCATCAGCGGCATGATCGATTTCGCCGCGGCTTCGGGGCCCGAGACCACCGAGGACAGCCGTCCTGCCTTGATGACTTTTGCGTTGCCGGAAACGGGCGCCGACACATATTGGCCGCCGCGCTCCTGCAAGCGCTTGGCAATCGCCGCGGACTCCTCAACGGCTATCGTCGAGCAATCGACGAAGATCGGCTTCAGTTTTCCGTTGCCGGACGCAACGCCATTGTCGCCGAAATAAACCTGCTCGAGGTCCGTGCCCGTAGAGACGATGGAGAACACGACGTCGCGGTCTGCAAGATCGGAAGGCTTGTCAACGATCTTGCCGCCCTTCGCCGCCAGCGCCTCTGCTTTGGCACGCGTGCGGTTCCAGATCGATACGTCATGGCCGGCCTTGAGCAGACGCTCGGCCATGGGAAGTCCCATGCGTCCGGCGCCGATCCAGCCGATCTTCTGATTGGTACTCATCATCAACTCCCTCCGATACCGCCGCACGGGGCGCTTGCTTCGACCGGGCCTTTACCTGTTCCCGCGCCAAATCGCCAGCACCATAATCTCGCATCTGCCCTGCCCCACCCGCTTTTGAGCGGGGGCGGCGCCCACGCTTGTCGCCGCCGTGAAAGGCGCATTATTCTGTCGGACAAGATCGGCTCGCAGGCCGCATAAGAACAAAAGATAACCGGAGGATTTCGTTTCGTGGCCGTGCAGGATTCGGCAAGCGCAGTCGGCGTGGCCGGCGCAACGGGGCCATCCGCCGGCGCGCGCTGGCGCACGATCACGCTCAACACCTATCCGTTTGTCGTCGTCGGCGCCATATGGGAAGTAGTTGCCCACTCCGGCATGTTTCCACGCAAGCTGTTTCCGACGCTGGAGGATATTGCGCGCTCCTTCATCGATCTCACGGTTTCGGGCATCCTGCCCCACCACGCCATCGATACCCTGCTCCGCCTGCTCGCGGGCTTCGGGCTCGCCGCGATTGTGGGACTCATCATCGGCGTGTCGATGGGACGCTCGCGGCGGGCGGAAGACATTTTTCTGCCGCTGGTGAGCATCCTCGCACCCATTCCGGGCCTCGCATATACGCCGTTGTTTCTGCTTTGGTTCGGACCGGGCGAAGTGTCGGCTGTCCTGCTGGTCGCATTCGTTTCGATGTTCGCGGTCATCTACAACACCTGGACCGGCGTTAAATCGGTGAAGGAAATCTGGCTGCGCTCGGCGCAAGCCATGGGCGCCGACGATCGGCGCATGTTCAGCCATGTCATCCTGCCGGGCGCGCTGCCGTACATCCTCACCGGCTTGCGGCTTGGGCTCGCGCAGGCCTGGCGCATTCTGGTTGCGGTCGAAATGCTCGCAGCCGTGCCTTGGGGTCTCGGCTGGCTGATCTTCGGCGCGCGCGAGTTTCTCAATACGGACGCCATGATGGCGGGCGTCGTGGTGATTGCGCTGATCGGCCTCGGGCTCGAGAAATACGTGTTTCAGAAGATCGAAGATTACACGGTGGTGCGCTGGGGCATGATCGGAGCGATGGCGCCATGACCGCGCTGACCGAAACGGGAAAGAACAAGCGCTCATTGGTGCGCGCGGCCGTGACTCTGGCGGCGGCAGCCGCTTTCTATGAAGCGGTTTCCTATAGCGGCCTATTTCCGCGCGTCCTGCTGCCGACGATCCAGACGATCCTTTCGACGCTCTATTCGATGCTCGCGGACGGCAGCATGCTGGAGCATGCCGGTTACACGCTTTACCGCGTTCTGTTCGGCTTCTGCTTGGCGATCCTCGTCGGATTGCCGCTCGGCATCCTGATGGCGCGCTTCAAAGCAGTGGAGAACTTCTTTCTGCCGCTGGTGAGCGCGCTGATGCCGATCCCGTCGTTCTCGCTGGTGCCGCTGTTCATGCTGTGGTTCGGCATCGGCAACCTGACCACCATCCTCGGTGTATTCTATGCGGCGACTTTCCCGATGGTGTTCAACACCTGGTCGGGCGTGCGGGCGGTCAACCCGTTGTGGCTGCGCGCAGCCGGCGTGATGGGCGCGGACGAGAAGCGGCTGTTCTGGAAAGTGATCATTCCGGGCGCGTCACCCTTCATCATCACCGGCATGCGGCAAGCGTTCCTGCGCTCGTGGATCGCCGTCGTCGGCGCCGAGATGATCGCGGCGTCGGATTTCGGATTGGGCTGGGTGATCTTCGACTCGAAAGAATTTCTGCAAACCGACGTTATGATGGCGTCGCTTGTCATGATCGGTTTGATCGGCTTCGTATTCGAGCGCGTCGTGTTCGGCTCGCTGGAGCGCTTTACCGTGCTGCGCTGGGGCATGGTGCGGGTCGCAAAAGGCTAAGGGTAAGCGTCACAGGAAAAAAATGGTCCCTATCGAAATTCGCGACGTGACGCTCGTTTACGACACGCCGGGTGGCAAAGTGCCTGGCGTAAAGGACGTCAATTTCAACATCGACGCATCCGAGTTCGTGTGCATCCTGGGACCCAGCGGCTGCGGCAAGTCGACGCTGCTCAATATTATTGCGGGGTTCCTCGCGCCGGCCGCGGGCGAAATTCTGATCGGCGGCAAGGCGGTGACCGGCCACGGCATGGACCGTGGCGTGGTATTTCAGGATTTCGCGCAGCTTTTCCCCTGGCGGACGGCGCTCGGCAACGTCGCGTTCGGTCTCGAAATGAAGGGCGTCCCCAAACAGGAGCGCGAGACGATCGCGCGCGAGCAGCTGCGGCTCGTCAAGCTCGAAAAATTCGTGGCGTCCTATCCGCACCACCTGTCGGGCGGCATGCAGCAGCGGGTCGCCATCGCCCGCGCGCTGGCCTACAATCCATCCGTGCTGCTGATGGACGAGCCGTTCGCAGCGCTCGACGCGCTGACGCGCGACGACATGCAGCGGTTATTGGCCGACGTCTGGCGGGAAACCCGCAAGACGGTGATTTACGTGACGCACAATGTCGCAGAGGCGGTTTATTTGGCGGACCGGGTCGTGGTGATGACGCCTCACCCGGGCACAGTAAAAATGGTAATTCCGATCAAGCTGACGCGCCCGCGCGACCCGCTGAGCGTGGAATTTCTCGACTACCAGAAAGAGCTGCTGGCGCATCTCGGTCATGGCACCGCGGAGACGCAGGAGCATAAAAAAGCCAACGGAAAAGCACCGACAACGGGAGGATGACAATGACAATTCTGAAAAAGGGAATGACGCGCCGGCAATATCTCGGGGCGACCGGCGCCGGCATGCTGGCGGCGGGATTCGGGGTGCGCCCGTCGATGGCGGATATGGCGACGGTGCGGCAAGGCTATCAGACCAACATGTGGGGCATGCCGACCTATTATCTCCTGCGATCTGGCCTGTTGCAGAAGCACGGCATCAAGTTCGAGGAATTCGCCGTGCCCTCGGGCAATCTCACCATGCAGCAGATGGTCGCCCGTCAGGTCGACATGGGCACCTATGCGGGCCCTTCATTCATCATCGGCAATCAAAAAGGTGGCCTGGTCGCCATCGCCAAGATCGAATACGTCGGCAAGACCGCGCGCGTGATGGCGCGCAAGGACCTCGGCCTCAAGACCGTCGCCGACCTGCGCGGCAAGAAGGTCGCCAACCAGACCGGCTCGTCGACCGGCAATATTTTTGTCGACCAGATCGCGACCAGCGCCGGCCTGCACAAGGGCGACTATCAAGAAATCCGCATGAACGTGAACGACATGGTTGCGGCGCTTGCCGCCAAGACCGTCGACGCCATGGTCAACGTCGAGCCTTACAACTCGATCGCGGAAGCTGAAGGTCTCGCCAACACGCTCGTCGACTATTACAAGTTCGACAAGCTGCCGGTGTTCATGGCGGCGATACCGGAGTTCGTCGAGAAAAATCCCGACACGATCGTTGCCTACCTCAAGGCTTGGTTGGAAGTCGAGAAGGACTTCAAGAATCATCCGGACAAGGTCGCGGACGTGATCTACTCGTTCTACACGTCCAAAGGCTACAAGATGTCGAAAGACACTTTCACCAAGGCGCTGAGCCGCGTCGAAGTCGGGCCGGGCTGGCCCTCCGATCTCAAGCCATACATGCAGCACCACGCCGAGGTTCTCTTGAAGAACAAAAAGATCAAGGCTATTCCCGACTGGAGCAAAGCCTTCCGCGAGGATTTCCTCAAGAAGGCGAGTGCTTGAGCTTTCAGCCGCATTGAATTGCACGCGATGAAAATCTGGGGCCGGCGCATCAGCGCCGGCCTTGCCACGAACGAGTAACGGAGACAACGAATGTCCGCCGCCAAAGGCCCGCTTCAGCAAAACACCGCCGAACCGATTTCATGGAATTTCAAGCTGCTCGCGCAGCACGAGCTCGGCGGCTTCGGCGGCATGGGCGAAGGCATGTCGGTGCAGAAGACCAAGGACGGCCGCCGCATCATCTGGCTGGCGCATGAGAGCGCGCCGAAGAATTTCACCGGCGTGGACGTTTCCGATCCGCGCAAGCCGAAAGTCGTGGTGCAAACCGATCTGCCGGCCAGCCACATGCGCTCGAATTCGCTGGAGACGGCGGGCGACGTCATGGCTGTGGCCTATCAGACGCAGAAGGTCGGCCAACAGCCGGCGGGCATGGAATTGTTTGACATCTCGGCGCCGGAAAAGCCGCGCTCGATCGGCTTCTTCGATACGTCGGGGCCGCATTCGCGCGGCGTGCACCAGCTCTGGTTCTGCGACGGCGAATATGTGCACATGGCGTCCGGCGCGCCCGATTTCGAGCCGAGCAATCCGCTCGACGATCAGTTCTATCGCTGCATCGACGTGCGTAACCCGTCGAAGCCGGTCGAAGTCGGCCGCTGGTGGCTGCCCGGAACGCGCCGCGGCGACAATGTCGCGCCGCCGCAGCGGCACCCGCTCGACAAGGGCTTCCGCGCGCACAACACCAACGTTTATCCGCAGAAGCCGGATCGGCTTTACCTCGCCTATATCGACGGCGGCATGTTCATCATGGACATCGCCGACAAGTCGAAACCGCAGGTCATCAGCCACTGGACCAACTCGCCGCCCTACACCGGCTTCATGCATACGGTCGTGCCGATGTTCAATCGCGACCTGCTGATCGTCACCGATGAATCGACCGAGCAGAGCGCGAAGGATTGGCCAAAGCTGATCTGGATTCTGGACGCGCGCGACGAGAAGAATCCGATTTCCATCGCCACCTGCCCGCTGCCGCCGGTCGATGCGTTCCGCAACCGCGGTGGGCGCTTCGGCGCGCACAACGTGCACGAAAATGTGCCGCTGCCGACCGCGTGGAACTCCGAGGACATCGTCATCGGCACGTTCTTCAACGGCGGCCTGCGCGCCTACGACATCTCCGACCCGTATCAACCCAAGGAAATCGCGACCTTCGTTCCGCCGGCGCCGAATGGCACGCCTGCCGGGGCCGTGCAGCTCAACGATGTGTTCGTCGACGAGCGCGAGGTCGTGTACACGGTCGATCGGCACACGGGCGGGCTGTATATTCTGGAGAAGGATTTTTGATGAGCTTTATTTTGCAGCTTTACTGGACTTTGCAATTGGGCCCAGCTTCTCGGCAGCATTCTTGACGGCTTCAGCAGCCGTCAGGAGATCAGCCAGAAGTCGGCGATCGACGTTGAAGATTCCATCATATTCCAGGATGTTCCGGCTGCCGTGGCACTTGTCGAGGATGCGCCAAATCTCGCGTCTAATTCCAAGCGTATGACCGAGCGCTTGGAAGACGACGAAGCGCTTGTTCGCTGGCCGATAACCGTGCCAGCGCATGCCAGCGAGAGAAAAGGCGTGTGCAGCATTGTAGGCAAGGTCGAATCGGCTCTCTGCCGAAAGCTTGTCGTTTTTGGCGTCAGCCAGCCGTTTCCGGCCTGAGTCGAGCAGACCATCAAACTCCTTTTGATCGCCCGGCTCAGCCTTCAACAAGCCGGACCTAACCAGATTGTGCAATTCGCTTGAGCTCATTATCAGTGCCGAATATGAACAGCTTAGGCTGCTGCGTAATCTTCCCGATGAATGGATTTTTGTCGGTAGCCTTCTCTATCCATTCGCCTGGGGTCATCAAGTTGGGATTTATGGACCGCATAACTTTCTTTTCCGCTCTCTGAAGCGCCACGTAGAGATCGCTGTAAGCGATATCACGGCCGATAATCATGAGATCGACGTCGCTCCTTGCCGTATCCTTGCCCTTTGCAACGGAGCCGTAAACGAAGGCGACAGCTATATTTCTGATAAACGGCTTCAGAGCCTGTCGTATCGGCTCAAGAAGCCCTACGGTTTTCAAGATGATGCTGTGTAATTCTTCGAAGATCGGGGATTGGCGATTCGCCCGGTAGACTTTTCGACTTCCTACGACCGATACGTCCACGATCCCTGCGCTTACCAATTTCACCAACTCGCGCTGGACGGCGCCGCGGCCTGAACCGACAAGTTTGATGATTTGCGTAACTTGCAAGGCGCGAGAAGGCTCCCCAAAAAACAAGCTGAGGATACGCAGCTGAACCTGCGAAAACAAAGCGCTCGCCAAGCCAAAAGGTTGCTTTGCAGCCATCAGCCGGTGCCCAGATTTGATGCGAAAATACCCAAAACGGGTACACCAGTACCCAATTTGGGTATACACGCAGGTCCAATTTTCGACAAGCCGCTATCAAGGCATATGATCAGTTCATGAACAAGCTCTTCTCCTCACCCGCATCCGGCCCTTTCGGCCGGCGGCTCAAGCGCGAGCGGGGTGCGCGCATTCCGGTTACAGTCGTGACCGGCTTCCTCGGCGCGGGCAAAACCACGCTGGTGCGCAGCTTTTTGCAAACCGAGG
>JAICMO010000005.1 GCA_025929185.1 Pseudolabrys sp. | reverse complement strand
CGCGCCAGTCTTGCGAATTAGCTGGTCACGCAGGGCCGCGACCAATCTATGGAATTATAAACCTCTCTTGCGGCGATGGTTCATCACATTTGTGCGCACAATATGTCCGCGAGTTCCAGCGAATGGATAATGGAGTTCCAATCCATTCATCCACAAGCCGTTAAATCGAAACGAGTTTTGCTCGGGCTCCGCAGCCGGCAAAGCCGTTGAGGCAGCCTAAAGCATGATTGCTTAGGATTGAATCATCTCAATGTCTTCGGCGTCGCCCGCAGGCTTGACCCGCGGGTCCATCTCCTTCGCAAAGATGGATGTCGGATCAAGTCCGGCAATGACGCTGCGGCGACCGGGGCTTCCGTTTTTAAGCGATCATGCCCTAGTCAGTAGAGCGCCGACGGGCGCGAAGCATTCCAGGTCAGTCGCGCTTTGCGCGGGTTTGCAACGCTCGGCGGCGCGCTCTGCGGCAGCACGATCACCTTGGCGCCGATGTTCACGCGGTTGAAGAGATCGATGACGTCGGCGTTGGTGAGCCGGATGCAGCCGCTCGACACGTGCTTGCCGATGGTGCTCGGATCGTTGGTGCCGTGGATGCGATATTCGGTGCCGCCGATATACATGGCGCGCGCGCCGAGCGGATTGCCGGGCCCGCCGGCCACCATGCGCGGCAGATAAGGCTGCCGCTTGATCATCTCCGGCGGCGGATACCAGTCCGGCCATTCGGCCTTGCGTATGACGGACTTCACGCCCGACCAGGTGAAGCCCTCACGTCCGACGCCGATGCCGTAGCGCATCGCCTTGCCGTTGCCGAGCACGTAATAGAGATACGTATGCGGCGTATCGATGATGATCGTGCCCGGCGCTTCGTGCGAAGGATAGCTCACGATCTGGCGCTGCAGCCGGGGTGGAAGTTGGGTGTCGGATTGGTCGGGATCGGCCGTCGTGGCCTGATCGTATTGCCGGTCCATCCCGAGCGCATCGCCGCGCGCTGCGGTTGAAGTATTCGGCGCTGCCGTGACCGCTGGCTGCCGGAAAAACGGAAAGATCTGCTGCGCGCCTGCTTGTCCTGCGTAAGCACAGAACAACGCGGCTAGCGCAAGCGGCGCGACCGCACGTAAGAGACGAGACATGGCAAGCCCCTCGAAGTGACTGCTTGTTCGTCGAGGAAAGCGCGCAGAAGGTTCAGGAGTTCCGGCAAATTCTCGATCACAAGGCGGTAACCGGGCGGAACCGAAAGCCGCTCATTGCGTTGGAGCCGCTTGCGTGCGCCGCTTGTGCCACCCAACCTCCGCCTCCGGCACAGAATCCGTCGAAGCGAAATAGGGCTTGATATCGAGCAGCGGCGTCCCGTCGAGACAGTCCAGTCCGATGACCGCCAGCTTACGTCCATCCACGCGCAAGAGCTTTACGACGCTCATCGCAATCGGGTTTGGCCGAGCGGGCGAGCGCAGCGCGAAGGTGCCGCGCTGCACGCCATAGTGACTTGGCACTTGCAGCACGATATTGCGCGGCGCGCGATCCATCCAATAGAGCACGGCAAGATGCGAGCAGGTTTCGACGTCCTTCAGCGCTTGCACCCAGCGTGAGTCGACTTCGAGTGTGCAAAGGGCGTCCGACTCGCGCGCGTTCTTTGGGCACTCCTTGCGCGTCTTCCACGGCGTGCGGATGTGGCCGATGAAGTAGATGCCGGCATCCGTTTGCGCCGGAAGGTCAATGGTGACCTCGCCCTCCCAGACGCCGAAATCGTCACTATGGGGCATGCGTTTTCCTCCGCCGTCATGCCGAGGGATTCTCGCTATGTCATTCCGGGACGCGAGCCGTAAGCGTTCACCCGCGTCTTCAACGCGCTATGGCGAGCGGGCCCGGAATCCATAACCCCGGCGCTGCGAAATATGGATTCCGGGCTCGCAGCCTGAAGGCCGCGCCCGGAATGACAAATCAAGAAGGAACGGACTTGCCCCGAGGCTCTTAAAGGTATAAAGATATCTTTATGTAGTGGGACAGGTCCCAAGCGGACCTGAGTGCGCTTTCGATGAGCACGTCCGGGCCGCTCAGTTTCGAGGCTCTCAATGAGGCGCTCAAGGCGGCCGGCGAGGAGACCCGCCTGCGCATGCTGGCGCTGTTGGCCGAAGCCGAACTGACCGTCTCCGATCTTACCGACATTCTGCGCCAGTCGCAGCCGCGCATCTCCCGCCATCTGAAGCTGCTGGCCGAAGCGGGCCTGGTCGAGCGCTTCCGTGAAGGGACGTGGGCCTTCTTTCGGATTGCGGACCATGGCGGCGGCGCCGAACTATCCCGCGCGCTCCTCGCGCATCTCAATCCCGCCGATCCGATCGTAAAGCGCGACCGCGAGCGCCTTGCGTCGGTGCGCGCGGCGCGCGCTGCCGCGGCGCAAGCCTATTTCCGCCGGCACGCCGCCGAATGGGATCGCATCCGCAAGCTGCACGTGGCGGAGTCGTCTGTCGAGGCGGCGATTGCCGACGCGCTTGCCGACAGGCCGTTCCGCTCCCTGCTCGATCTCGGCACCGGCACCGGCCGCATGCTCGAATTGTTCGGCTCGAATATCGAGCGCGGCCTCGGACTCGATCTCTCGCTCGACATGCTGCTGCTCGCGCGCGACCGCCTCGAGCGCGCAGGTCTGAGGCATTGCAGCGTGCGGCAGGGCGACATCTACGACCTGCCGCTGGCGAACGATTCCTTCGACGCTGTCATCATTCACCAGGTGCTGCACTTTCTCGACGATGGCGGCCGCGCGATCCGCGAGGCCGCGCGCGTGTTGCGTCCAGGCGGGCGGCTGCTCGTCGTCGACTTCGCGCCGCACGAGCTTGAATTCCTGCGCGAGCAGCACGCGCACCGGCGACTCGGCTTTGCGGCGGAAACGGTGACGCAATGGATGAGCGCGGCGCATCTCGAGCCGCTGATGCACAAGAGCCTTCGGCCGGAGCCGGGCTCGGACGGCAAGATCGCGGTTTCGCTCTGGCTCGCGCGCGATGCGCGTGCGCTGATGGTTACACCGGCTTCGCGCGAGGTGGCGTGATGAATTCGCACATGCGTCCCAGCCGCTTCGTCGGGCGAAACAATCGCAGCATCCGCACCTCGTTCGAGTTCTTTCCGCCGAATACCGAGGAGATGGACAAGATTCTCTGGGAGTCGATCGAGCGGCTGGCGCCGCTGGCGCCCAATTTCGTTTCGGTCACTTACGGCGCGGGCGGCTCGACGCGCGAGCGCACGCACGCGACGGTCAAGCGCATGCTGACCGAGACCGCGCTCGTTCCCGCCGCGCATTTAACCTGTGTCAGTGCGACGCGCGAGAACGTCGACGCAATCGTGCGCACCTATCACGACGCCGGCGTGCGCCACATCGTGGCGTTGCGCGGCGATCCACCCGCCGGCGCCGGCGCACGCTATGCGCCGCATCCCGGCGGTTATGCGAACGCGGCCGAACTCGCGGCCGGCATCAAGCGCGTCGCGCCCGACATCGAGGTTTCGGTGTCCGCCTATCCGGAAAAGCATCCCGATAGTCCGACGGTCGAGGCCGACATCGACATGCTGAAGGCGAAGGTCGATGCCGGCGCGACGCGCGCGATCACGCAGTTCTTTTTCGAGAACGATCTCTACTTCCGCTACCGCGACCGCGTGCACGCGCGCGGCATCGACATCCCGATCGTGCCGGGAATTCTGCCGGTGCAGAACTTCAAGGCGACGATGGGATTTGCCGCGCGCTGCGGCGCCTCGGTGCCGGCCTGGCTTGCCGATCGTTTTCACGGCCTCGACCACGATGGCGCAACGCGCAAGCTGATCGCTGCGGCGGTTGCCGCCGAACAGGTGCTCGATCTGGTCGACCGCGGCATTACGGACTTTCATTTCTACACGATGAATCGCGCCGACCTCGTCTACGCGATCTGCCACCTGCTGGGTTTAAGGCCGGCGATGCAGGAGGTGGTGTGATGAATCTGCGGGTAATGGGCGGCGCGCTCTTTCTCGGGTCATTCCGGGACGGCCCGAAGGGCCGGACCCGGAATCCAGAGCCAAGCTCGTTGCGCTGCTCTGGATTCCGGGCCCGCGCCTTCGGCGCGTCCCGGAATGACAGAAAAAAATGTATGGGGGCGAGGCGCGTCGTCGCTCGCGGATAGTTCATGCCCAACACGTCCCGCACAGACGCCCGGGCTGCGCTTCGCGAGGAAGCTGCGAAACGCATTCTTGTGCTCGACGGAGCGATGGGCACGATGATCCAGTCGCTCAAGCTCGACGAAGGCGGCTATCGCGGTGCGCGCTTCGACGCGTGGAACCGCGAGGTGCGCGGCAACAACGATCTGCTCAACCTGAGCCGGCCGCGCGCGATCCGCGATATCCACTTCGCGTATTTCCAGGCCGGCGCCGACATCGTGTCGACCAATACGTTTTCCTCGACCGCGATCGCGCAATCCGATTACGGCATGGAAGGCATCGCCTACGAGCTCAATGTTGCTGGCGCGCGGCTCGCGCGCGAAGCCGCGAACGATGCAGAGGCGGAAAATGGCCGCCGCCGCTTCGTCGCCGGCGCGATCGGCCCGACCAACCGTACCGCGTCGATTTCGCCGGATGTGACAAATCCCGGCTACCGCGCAGTGACGTTCGATCAATTGCGCGCCGCTTACGCCGAGCAGGTGCGCGGCCTGATCGACGGCGGCGCCGACCTGCTGCTGATCGAGACGATCTTTGACACGCTCAATGCCAAGGCCGCCATCTACGCGATCGCCGAAACATGCCATGAGCGCGGCCTCGACATTCCGGCGATGATCTCCGGCACCATCACCGACCGCTCCGGCCGGCTGCTCGCGGGGCAGACGCCGGAAGCGTTCTGGAACTCGATTCGCCATGCGGCGCCCATTTCAATCGGCCTCAACTGCGCGCTCGGCGCGCGCGAGATGCGCGCGCACATCGCCGAAATCTCCCGTGTCGCCGATACGCTCGTCTGCGCCTATCCGAACGCCGGCCTGCCGAACGAATTCGGCTATTACGACGAGAGCCCCGAGTTCATGGCTGAGTTGCTCGGCGAGTTCGCGGCGTCAGGTCTGGTCAACATCGTCGGCGGCTGCTGCGGCACGACGCCCGAGCACATCGCGGCCATCGCAAAAGCCGTCGAGGGCAAGGCGCCGCGCCAAATCCCTGCACCGCCACGCTCCTTGCGGCTCTCCGGCATGGAGGCCTTCACACTCACGCCGGAAATTCCGTTCGTCAACGTCGGCGAGCGCACGAACGTCACCGGCTCGGCCAAATTCCGCAAGCTGATTACCGCCGGAGACTACGGCGCGGCCCTCACCGTCGCGCGCGAGCAGGTGGAAAACGGCGCGCAGATCATCGACGTGAACATGGACGAGGGGCTGCTCGATTCCGAGCAGGCGATGACGACCTTCCTCAACCTGATCGCGGCGGAGCCCGACATCGCGCGCGTGCCGGTGATGGTCGATTCCTCGAAGTTCTCGGTGATCGAGGCCGGGCTCAAATGCCTGCAAGGCAAATCGGTGGTGAACTCGATCTCGCTGAAGGAAGGCGAGGAGGCGTTCATCGACCACGCCAGGATCGTGCGCCGCTATGGCGCGGCGGTGGTCGTGATGGCGTTCGACGAAAAGGGCCAGGCCGACACGCTCGAGCGCAAGGTGGCAATCTCGAAGCGCGCCTACGACATCCTGGTGAGCAGGGTCGGCTTCCCGCCGGAAGACATCATCTTCGATCCGAACATCTTCGCCATCGCCACCGGCATGGAGGAGCACAACAATTACGGCGTAGCCTTCATCGAGGCGGCGCGCGAAATTCGCAAAAACCTGCCGCACGTGCACATCTCCGGCGGCGTCTCGAACCTGTCGTTCTCCTTCCGCGGCAACGAGCGCGTGCGCGAGGCGATGCACTCGGTGTTCCTTTATCACGCAATCAAAGCCGGCATGGATATGGGCATCGTCAATGCCGGGCAGATCGCGGTCTATGACGACCTCGATCCAGAATTGCGCGAGGCCTGCGAGGACGTGGTGCTCAATCGACGTCCCGATGCCGCCGAGCGGCTGCTCACGCTCGCAAAGAAGTTTCAAGGAAAGGGACAGGAGGCCAAGGAAGCCGATCTCGCCTGGCGCGAGAAGCCGGTCGAGCAGCGGCTTGCGCACGCGCTGGTGCACGGCATTACCGACTTCATCGAAACAGACACGGAGGAAGCGCGCAAAAACGCCAAGCGTCCGCTCGATGTCATCGAAGGGCCGCTGATGGACGGCATGAACATCGTCGGCGACCTGTTCGGCTCCGGCAGGATGTTTTTGCCCCAGGTGGTGAAGTCGGCGCGCGTGATGAAGCAGGCAGTCGCTTATCTGATGCCGTTCATGGAAAAAGAAAAAGCCGGGCGCGGCGCTACGGAGAAAAGCGCCAACGGCAAGATCGTGATGGCGACCGTCAAGGGCGACGTGCACGACATCGGCAAGAACATCGTCGGCGTCGTGCTCCAGTGCAACAATTATGAGGTGATCGATCTCGGCGTGATGGTGCCGGCGGCCAAAATTCTGGAAACGGCGAAGGCCGAAAACGCCGACCTCATCGGCCTTTCCGGCCTGATCACGCCCTCGCTCGACGAGATGTGCCACGTCGCGGCGGAAATGGAGCGACAGGGCTTCGAGCTGCCGCTGCTGATCGGCGGCGCCACCACGAGCCGTGTGCATACGGCGGTCAAAATCCATCCCAATTACCGGCGCGGGCAGGCGGTGTATGTTAACGATGCGAGCCGCGCGGTTGGCGTCGCGCAAGCATTGATGTCGGTGGAAAACCGCGCCGGTTACGTCGCGCAGGTGCGTGGCGAGTACGCCAAGGTCGCCGCCGCGCATGCGCGCGCACAGGACGACAAATCGCGGCTGCCGCTTGCGGCGGCGCGCGCAAACGCGCCGAGACTGGACTGGTCGGGCGCCTACGTGCCGCCGAAGCCGAGCTTCATCGGCACAAAGGTGCTGCGCGATTATCCGGTGGCCGAGCTGATCGACTACATCGATTGGACGCCGTTCTTCTCAACCTGGGAATTGAGCGGCAAGTACCCGGCCATTCTCAATGACGAAAAGTTCGGCGCAGCGGCGCGCAACCTGTTCGACGATGCCCAGGCGATGCTCAGGCGCATTGTCGAGGAAAACTGGTTCAAGGCCGGCGCGGTGTGCGGCTTCTGGCCGGCGCAGGCGGAAGGCGACGACATTCAGGTCTTTGCCGATGAAAGCCGCGACACGCCGATCGCCGTGCTGCATTCGCTGCGTCAGCAACTATCGAAGCGGGAAGGGCGCTCCAACGTGGCGCTCGCCGATTTCATCGCGCCGCGCGGCAGCGGGCTTGCAGATTACATCGGCGCATTCACCGTGACCGCCGGCATCGGCGAAGACGAGATCGCCGATCGCTTCAAGCTCGCCAACGACGATTATTCCTCAATCATGGCCAAAGCGCTCGCGGATCGGCTGGCGGAAGCATTTGCCGAAAGATTGCATCAGCGCGTGCGCAAGGAGTTCTGGGGCTACGCGCCGGATGAGACGCTGACAAATACGGAGCTGATCGGCGAGAAGTATCGCGGCATCCGCCCGGCGCCCGGCTATCCGGCGCAACCCGACCATACCGAGAAAGGGACGCTCTTTAACCTGCTCGACAGCGAGCGCATCGGCGTGAAGCTCACCGAAAGTTTCGCCATGTGGCCGGGCGCGTCCGTGTGCGGGCTCTATTTCAGCCATCCGGAAAGCCATTACTTCGGCGTCGGTCGCATCGAGCGCGATCAGGTCGAGCATTACGCCCGGCGCAAGAATTGGACGCTGGCCGAATGCGAGCGCTGGCTCGCGCCGATCCTCAATTACGATCCGGCGGTGAGGACGGAGGCCGCGTGATCGGTAATCAGTCATCAGTAATCGGTTTTCAGATGGCATCTGATTACCGATCACTGATTACTGGGTTCTGACGTGGAAACACTTTCTTATCCTTAACGAATTCGCGCACCGTCAGCGTTGATGCCCCGTTAAAGAAACCTCTCGCATTTTTGGGGCATGAAGCGGGGCGTCTGGTTCGGTTTGTTTGGTACTTCCGTTCTCGTGGCGCTTGCCGGCTGCGGCCACGGCTTCATGCATTTCGGCGAACGCGAGCCATGGCGGCGCGAAGCCGAAATCGCATGCCTCAAATCCGGCGACGTGAAACTCGGCGCCGGTGCGGTCAGGATAGAGCCGATCGAAGGCCCGGGAATCTGCGGCGCCGATTTTCCGCTCAAGGTCAGCGCGCTCGGTGAAAACTCGCCCGCCATGAGCTACAGCGACGATCTGCGCCCGCCGGCTTCTATTCCGAATGCGTCGTACGACAGCCGGATGCCGCGCTGGCCGGTGAACGAGCCGCGCTACGCGCCACCGCCGCCGACGACCTATGCACCGCCGCCGGCGCCGTCCAACTACGCCCCGGCCGGCGCACCGATGTCGATCGAGCCGCCGGGCATCGGCGGATCGCCCGAGGACGTTCCTGAGGATGCCGACCCGCGGGAATATCCACCAACTCAGCGGGCCTACCAGCCGCCGCCGCAGAGGTCTCCCGCTTACGAACAGCCGCGCTATCAGCCGCAATACCAGCGGCCTTCAGATCGACAGCCGTCGCGCGCCGAGGATATTCCCGACGACGCCGTCCTCCCGTCGGGCCGTGAACGACAGCCCTCCTATCCGCAAACGCGTCCGGCTTATAACGCGCCCAATGACGCGCTGCCGCCTGCGCTCGGCCCCTCCCGCGCGCCGGTTGCCTCGAACGCGATGGCAGCGGTGTCGCCGCCCGCAACGCTCGCCTGTCCGCTCGTGTCCGCCCTCGATCGTTGGGTCGCCGAAGGCGTGCAGCCGGCAGCGATGCGCTGGTTCGGTTCGCCCGTCGTCGAGATCAAGCAAATCTCGTCATATTCATGCCGCGAGATGGTCGGCTCGGGTACCTCGACCGTTTCCGAGCACGCCTTCGGCAATGCGCTCGACGTTGCCGGATTCACGCTTGCCGACGGGCGCAAGGTCACGGTGAAAGACGGCTGGCACGGCACGCCGGAAGAGCAGGGCTTCCTGCACGACGTGCAACTTTCTGCGTGCGATATGTTCACCACCGTGCTCGCGCCCGGCTACAATATTTATCATTACAATCACATCCACGTTGATTTGATGCGCCGCCGGCCGGGTTATCGGCCGTGCCGTCCAACCGCAATCCCGGGCTACATCGCCGCCGAGAAAGCGCGCGCGCGTTATGCGGCCAGGCACCGTGGGCCGGCTTACACCGGATCGATCAGACGGCGTGCCGACAAAGCGCCGCTCGCAGTCCCCGGACAAGACGGCTATGTCGCGGACACGGAAGACGACGTGCGGACGACCGGCTCGATCGGGCGCTCACGGAGCCCCGGGCGAAATGCCTTCAGTCAAAAACGTGAGACGTTGAATCAATAGCTTATCGGATTGTCACGCTGCGTTACGCGGCGGGCGTCCGCCATTTCAGGCCGGGAAAACGCGCATAGTCACGATCGAACGTGATCCACTCGCACCCCCATTCGATGGCGAGCGCGGCATACCAGGCGCCGGCGACGCGGCCCCCGGCGGTGTTCGTCTCGATGCAAAGGCGTTTGAAAATATCCCAGTGGTGGGCACCCGGTTCGATGAGCCGGCAGTGCGGCTGACCAAGGAGATCTTCGCAAAAGCCGATAGCATCGGTTAGCGAACTTGGCTCTTTGTAAATTCGATGGTTAGTCGTGATGCGCACAACCGCGGCAAGCACCGCGTGCGACATCCCAAACTGTGAGGTGCCGAAAATAACCTCGCGCAGCCACCTACGGCAAACCGCGTGATGTTCGACTTCGCCGCGGAACGCGTAAACGAGAACGTTTACGTCAGGCAAAATCATTTGAAGCCGCGTTTAAGCCGCTCGGCATATTCGAGGTCATCCTGCTCTTGGATGTCGGAAAACTTCGTGATGTCCACTCCGGGCAGGAGGCCACCCGTCGCTTTGCTCACGCGCGGCATGACTCGCTTCGGAGGCGAAGCTTTTGTATCCCCAGAGACCACCAGCCGCAGTCCGTCCTCGATCAACGCGGTCAGCGTGCGACCTTCGTCGGCCGCCTTGCGCTTGGCGCGGCGGAGCAGCTCGCGGGGGAGACGGACAGTAGTGCGCTCGATCATATGTCAAGACATATAAGAAAATATGTCAATATGTCAACAGGCTAGAACACCGCCTCGAGCAGCAGCGCCAGGAACAGGATCAAGCCGGCATCCCGGTTTGATTTGAACAGCATCAAACAGTGCGCCGGATCGTTGATGTCGAGCCGCGTGACTTGCCAAGCGAGATGCGCCGCGAAGGCGATCATGCCGAGTGCGAAGATCAATTCGCCGCCGGCCATGAATCCCGCGGCGCCGATCAGCACCACGGCAATCGCGTAGAAGATCGCCAGCATCGGCCGCGTGCGCTCGCCAAATAGCAACGCGGTCGATTTGATTCCGATCAGCGCATCGTCCTCCCGGTCCTGGTGCGCGTAGATGGTGTCGTAGCCGATCACCCAGGCAATCGACCCGGCATAGAGCACCAGCGGCGGCCAATCGAGTCGGCCGAATGCGGCCGGCCAGCCCATCAGCGCGCCCCAGGAGAAGGCGAGGCCGAGCACGATCTGCGGCCAATACGTGATGCGTTTCATGAATGGATAGATCGCAACCACCAACAGCGAGACGAGGCCGGTGACGACGGTGAAGCCGTTGAACTGGAGGAGCACCAGCAGGCCGATCAGCGCTTGCAACAGAAGGAACAGCGCCGCTTGCGCCGCGCTGACTTGACCGGAAGGAATCGGCCGGGAGCGCGTGCGCTCTACTTTCGCGTCGAGCTCGCGGTCGACGAGGTCGTTCCAGGTGCAGCCGGCGCCGCGCATTGCGAACGCGCCGATGAAGAACAGCGCGATGTGCCACAGGGTCGGCAAATGGCCGGCCCGCACGCCGGCAATTCCCGCCGACCACCAGCACGGCATCAACAAGAGCCATGAGCCGATCGGGCGATCGAGCCGGGCAAGCCGCAAATAGGGACGGGTGAAGACAGGCGCGAGGCTATCGACCCAATTGCCGGTCGCGTCGGCAACGCGTCCGCTGCCCGCGCTCATTTGGCCCCGAGTGGCGTCCCGGTGAGGGTATCGAACGTGCCGTGTCCCTTCTTTATGTTGGCGGCGTCGGGAATCGCGGAGACGCCAAGGGCGTCGCCCATGCTCTGGCCCCGCGGCGGTGGTGGATTGGCGGCTACTTTGCAGACACGCGCGCGGATGCTGTCGGCTTGCTTGTGACCGGTGTCGATCTCGGTAATGATCTGCTGCGGAATTCCGCACCAGCCCGCGTTCGTTTCCGCATATTTCAGCATCTTGGCTTGCGCTGCGGCGAGCGCGGTCAACAGCTTGCAGGCGACCGTCGGCGGCACTTTCTTTTTCTGCGCCGCGCGGATCGCGTCTGCTTTTTTGACGGCATCGTCGCGCAAGGCCGCAAACTCGTTAAAGCACGGCGGCTGTTGCTGCGGCATGGCCGGCTGAAACTGGGCCGCTGCCGACGCGGCCAGGCAGGACGTCGCTGTCAGGGCAACAGCAAGCTTCTGTCGCAAGTTCATAGCTCTATGCTCTCCGAGACCGGTGTGCATTATACAGGCAGAACCATTCAATGCGGGCTATTAACAGCCGCCCGAATGCGTCGGGAAAGCGGCAAGGTAGCAAAAATGAGTGCGTAGCGTACCGCCGCATTTTCGCCCTGCTGCCAATGGTCGCGCTAGGTGCCCAATCGAACTGATCGCGTTCCAATGACCGGATACGATTTCCGCAGTCCCCGTCTTTATGTCGACGCCTCCCTGAAGGAGGGGGCAGAGGTCGCGCTGGACTCCGGCCAAGCGAATTACCTTTGCAACGTGCTCCGGCTCAGGGAAGGCGACGGGGTGCTGCTGTTCAACGGCCGCGACGGCGAATGGAACAGTACGCTTAGCGGCGCCGGAAAGCACGCGCGGCTGAAAGTCGGAACGCGCGCGCGGGTGCAGACTGTGGCGCCCGACTTGCATTTTCTGTTTGCGCCCCTGAAGCACGCGCGGCTCGACTACATGGTGCAAAAGGCGGTCGAGACGGGGGTCTCGCGCCTGCAACCGGTCATTACGCGACACACCCAAGTTGCGCGCGTCAATCTCGCGCGCATGCGCGCCAACGCGATCGAGGCCGCGCAGCAATGCGGAATTCTGGCGCTGCCCGAAATCGGCGAGCCGTTTGATTTCGTAAAAATGCTGCGCACGCGCGAGCCCGAGCGGCTGCTGGTGTTCTGTGACGAGGACGCCGAAATTGCCGGTCCTGTCGCGGCGCTGGAGAAAGCGGGGACGAGCCCCACTCGCGCAGGCTCGCCTTTGGCCGTCCTGATCGGGCCGGAGGGCGGCTTTGCGGAAGAAGAGCGGGCCGCGCTGCTCAAGCAGCCGAATGTCGTGCGCGTGTCGCTCGGCCCCCGCATCTTGCGCGCCGACACCGCTGCTGTCGCCGCGCTGGCCTTGGTGCAGGCGGTGCTCGGCGATTGGAGTGAGGCCGCTCGCGAATAAAGCGCCGGTAACTAGTGGATATAGCGCCGGTCGAAACGGCACGAAAAACTTATGTAATTGCCGTATCCAGGCACCACGGCGTTGATGTGCGCGCGCTTGAAGTACCGTGCGCAATGCTCCGCCGCGATTTCGCGCGCATGAATTCGGTTTTCCCGCGACCACGGGAATATCCCGCCGGTGTCGTTGCCGGTGACGCCGGGCCCCGGCCCGGCGCATCCGCCAAGCAACAGGCCGCAAAACGCCGCTGCATAAATCATGATACGTTGGCCCATGCCGCCACCCCGCTCACAGCAATGCGCCGGGAACGACCACGTTCCCGCCGATGCGAATCCGCTCAGCAATATGCGACTTGCCACGCTGATTCGCACTGTGGATGATGCGGGGCGAGCCTTGCCTCACGAGGCCGGTGCGTCGCAAAGCTGTGGTCAAGTGCGCGCGCCGGTGAGAAATCTGTGGTAAAAACGGCAAGGCTGTCAGGGAGAAGAACATGTCGGGCTGGTCTGGTCGATTGCCGCCGCTGGTGCACAGCGTTGTCCTCGCCGCCGCTTTGGGCCTTGTCGCGCTGACGCCAGCGTCTGCCGCGAGCTGGCTCGAGAAAAACTTCTATCTGAGCGGTCCGCGCTACGACGGCGTGCTGCCCGCCTGCGAGGCCGCGCTGGAAACGATCACCTGGCGTTTTGCCGAAAAGGAGAGCCGTTTTTGGAATTCGGACCTCCAAATTCTCGGCTTCGAGCATGTGCGTCAAACGGCCTTCCGGCCCTGGGCGCCGGATACGATCCCGCGGCGGTTCTGCCGGGCGACTGCCCTGGTGAGCGACGGACGCAAGCGCCGGGTCGACTATTGGATCGGTGAGGACACCGGCATTATCGGCGCCGTCTGGGGCGTCGAATGGTGCGTCGTCGGTCTCGACCGCAACTGGGCCTATAACCCAGGTTGCAAAATGGCGCGGCCCTGAACGGGCCAATCGAGCCTACATTTGTATTCTTTTTGTTCTTGATTTATTCCTCTGCGGCGCTAAAGTTCCGCTGCCAGTTGTGTTTTGGAGGCGTCCATGATCAGCCGCTGTGGTTCGCTTTTTGCCGTCGTTCTCGCTGTTCTCTTTTTGTCCCATAATCCCGCCGCATTGGCGCAAGCCGAAGGCCGCAATCAACCCGGTAAGTTCGACTTTTATGTCCTGGCGCTTTCCTGGTCGCCGACGTTCTGCGACGGGCAGCGCCAGCGCGCCGGCAACCGGCGTCCCGACCCGCAGTGCGGCGCGCGGCCCTATGCCTTCGTGGTGCACGGGCTATGGCCGCAGTACGAGCACGGCTATCCGTCCTATTGCCAGGTGCCGGCGCCGCGGCTCGATCGCGCGACCGTCTCGTCGGTGCTCGATGTGATGCCGAGCCCGCGGCTCGTCTTTCATGAATGGGATCGGCACGGCACCTGCTCGGGCATGAACGCGCACGATTACTTCGACGCCGTGCATAAGGCGCGCGCGGCCGTGAAAATCCCGGCGGAATTTGTCGCGCTTTCGGCGGCGCGCACCGTGACGCCCGCCGAAGTCGAGGACGCGTTCGCCAAAGCAAATCCCGGCCTGTCGACCAACGGGATGGCGGTCGTCTGCGATAGC
Source organism: Pseudolabrys sp. (assembly GCA_025929185.1). Taxonomy (GTDB): domain Bacteria; phylum Pseudomonadota; class Alphaproteobacteria; order Rhizobiales; family Xanthobacteraceae; genus Pseudolabrys. The sequence goes on along the minus strand of JAICMO010000005.1, from coordinate 33,047 downwards.
AAGCGCCTGCGCGAGGTGCGCGTGTGCCTTGGCAAGGATTTCAGCTTTCGCGATTGCGCGGAAGTCGCGCGCGAGACCTGCCGGCGCGGCAATATCGTGATGCCGCCGATGCGCGGCGGCCGCCAGGCGGAAGTAGCGGCTCAGCCGTAGCGGCCGCAAGCCAAGCGCGCCACGCGTCTTCGCACCGGCGCGTCCGCGCGCCTGGGTCCGCGCGGGCGCGGCGGTGCTGTCTCTGCTCTGCTGCTTCCGCGCCGGCATCGCGCGCATTCGTTCGGCTCGGCCTCACTTGTGACTGGCCTCAGTTGCAAAGAGCCGCATTGCTCTGGCGCAAGCATCCATTGCGCGCTAGGCATGCGGCGCAACGCGGGTCTTGAGCCTTGAATTACCGCCACGCCTTTCACGCCGGCGGCTTTGCCGACGTTTTCAAGCACGCCGTGCTCTGCCGCATCCTCGCTTATTTGCGCGGCAAGCCGGCGGCTTTCCGCGTGATCGATACGCATGCCGGCGCCGGCGTCTACGATCTCTCCGGCGACGAAGCGACACGCGGCGCCGAGTGGCATCAGGGCATCGAACGGCTGCTTTCGATGCAGCGATCCGAAAAGGTCTCCGCTCTGCTGAAGCCGTATCTCGACGTCGTCGCCGCGCTCAACGAGCGCGGGCAGCTCAGGCATTACCCCGGTTCGCCCGCGCTTGTGCGCGCGTGGCTGCGTCCGCAGGATCGCCTCATTGCCTGTGAGCTCGAACCGAAAGCGGCGCGCGCTCTGGCGAGCAATTTGCGCGGCGACTCCCGCATCAAGACTCTTCAGATCGACGGCTGGACCGCGCTCGACGCCTACGTGCCGCCGAAAGAGCGCCGCGGCCTCGTGCTGATCGATCCGTCGTTCGAGCAAGACAGCGATTTCATCCGTCTCTCGCGCGGGCTCGCCGCCGCCCATCGCAAGTGGTCGACCGGAATTTTCGCGCTCTGGTATCCGATCAAAGGCCGCCCCGAGCCCAACGCGCTGGCCAAAAGCATCCGCCGTCTCGGCATCGCCAAGACCCTGCGGGCTGAGCTGACGGTCGCGCCGCTGTCCGATCCAAGCCGCCTGAACGGCTCCGGATTGATCCTCGTCAATCCGCCGTGGACGCTGGAGGCCGAGCTCGCAGTTCTTTTGCCGGAGCTTGCCAAGGCGTTGGGCCGCAACGGGAAAGGCGGCCACGCGCTCGATTGGCTGGCTAAGGAAGCTGCGGTCTGATGCGAGGCTCTTTCCACAGGCTTCCGCTTGGTGTCTAGTTCCGGGACTTGGCAGTGACGTTCCGCCTCCTGTGGGGGCCGGCGGAGTGACTGAGGCCGTTTGGGAGCGGCCGACGCTTTCCCCGAATGTGAATGTCCGGCCGAGCCGCCACGCCGTGGGGGCTGGCGGCAAAGCAGTACGGGGAGAGGAGTTTTCCAGATGGCGCAGACGGGTGTCGTGAAATTCTTCAACAGCGAGAGAGGCTACGGATTCGTGAAGCCGGATGACGGCGGTCGCGACGTGTTCGTGCACATCACCGCCGTCGAGCAAGCCGGCCTCAAGGGACTCAACGAAGGCCAGCGCATCAGCTTCGATGTGGAGCCCGACAAGAAGGGCAAAGGCCCAAAAGCGGTGAACCTGGTGGTCACCGGCTGATTAAACTTGCGGGCGCCGGCATCGGCGCCCGCTCGCGATTTCCTCATTCGACAGCCGCGCGGTGATCCCGCTTTGGCGGGAGGGTGATTTTTTCCATGATGATCCTGCGCTCTTCTCCCGCTTCGCCGTTCGGCCGCAAGGTGCGCATCGCAGCAAGCTTACTTAAGCTCGATGGCGAGATCGACGTGCGTGACACCGACCTCAACGATTCCGGCGATACGATCCGCGAGGAAAATCCACTCGGCAAAATCCCGACGCTGATCGTCGAGGACGGGACGAGCTACTTCGACTCGCGCGTCATTCTCGAATACCTCGATCACCGCGCCGGCGGCGGGCTCATCGTGCCGCGCGATGCCGCCATGCGTTTTGCGGCGCTGCGTCTGCAAGCATTGTGCGACGGCATTCTCGATGCTTCGTTGCTGCTGGTTTACGAAGGCCGCTATCGTCCGGAGAACATGCGCGTCCAGTCGTGGGTCGAGCGGCAGGAAGGGAAAGTCGCGCGCGGCCTTGCTTCACTTGAGGCGGCGGTGCCGAAGCTGAGCGCGGTGCCGGATGTTGGACAAATCGCGCTGGCTTGCGTGCTCGGCTATCGCGATCTTCGCTTCAATGGCAGTTGGCGCAGGGATCATCCGCGGCTCGTAGCCTGGCACGATGAATTTGCCGCACGGGTGCCCGCTTTCGCGCACACGAAAGTGGCGGCCTGAAAACAAAAGCCCCGGCTCACACCGGGGCTTTCGGTTTCACGTACACCACTCTGATCTGCGTCCTCAGAACTTGTAGTTCACGCCCGCGCGGACGAGGTTGGCGTGGAATTTCGCGTCCGACCCGAAGATCGGATCACCGTGGCCGAGATCGACGAACAGATACTCGATCTTGGCCGTCCACGGTCCGCTGATCCGCGCTTCAAGCCCGGCGCCGACCGTCCAGCCCGCCTTCGTCTCATCCGAGCTTCCGACGAAATCGATCGACTGCTTGATGTTGCCGACCGCGAGACCGCCGGTGATGTACGGCAGCAGGCTCGGCGTGATTGCGTAACCGACACGGCCGCGGAAGGTGCCGAGCCAATCGTTGCGCAGGTGGCAGGTGGTGGCGATGCCGCAATCCGCGCTGCCGCGAATGCTGCTCCAATCGATGTCGCCCTCAAGGCCCCATACGATCGGTCCTGACTCCCAGTTGTAGCCGAGCGTGCCGCCGACCAACCCGCCGGAGACGTTGAATCTGTCGCTCGGGAAAGGATCGGAGAACGAGGAGCGGCCGAAGCCGCCGCCGCCGTTGATGCCGACGTAGAAGCCGGTCCAATTATAAACCGGCTCGACGTAAGGCGGCGCTTTGGCCGGCAGCGCCTCGCGCCGCCCAAGATCAGCCGCTGATGCCGTTGTAACGCCGATGAACGCTGCAACCGCAACCAGCATGCCGGCATGAAGATACCTACGCATGATGCACCTCATTGAATGTAGCTGGACGGTTGCGAGTGCACCGTCCCCCGATGGCCGCTCAACTCGCTGGCTGCGGAACAGTTCCTAATTTTGTGCCGAAATCGTGACAGTTCTGCAGGAACCCCAGCGTCGTGTTATTGCGGCAACATGCTCGCCGAACAAAAAGTCCCGGAACTTTCGTTCCGGGACTTTACGGAGAAGTCAGCCGCTCCGATTAGAACCGGTAATTCACGCCCGCCCGCACCAGGTTGGTGCGGAAGTCTGCGTCGGAGCCGAGGATCGAATCGCCACGGCCGAGGTCGACGAAAAGATATTCGATCTTGGCGGACCACGGTCCGGCGATCTTCGTTTCGAGTCCGGCGCCGATCGTCCAACCGGCGTTCGTCTGATCGGTGCTGCCGACGCCTGCGATGCTCGTCTTGATGTTGCCGACGGCGAGGCCGCCGGTGATGTAAGGCATGAACATGTTGGCGGCATAGCCTACGCGCCCGCGGAAGGTGCCGAGCCAATCGTTGCGCGTTTCGCAGCTAAGGGCGGCAGGGCCACACAGGCCGTCGCCGCGGATGCCGCTCCAGTCGATGTCGCCTTCGAGACCCAGGACGAGCGGGCCGGTTTGCCAATTGTAACCGAGCGTACCGCCGACGACGCCACCGGAGAGGTCAAAGTTGCCGCTCGCGAACGGATCAGAGAAAGAGGAGCGACCAAAGCCGCCGCCGCCGTTGATGCCGATGTAAAAGCCGGTCCAAGTGTACGGCGCAACGTATTCCGGCGCCTTCGTCGGCATCATCGGACGTCGTCCCAGATCAGCCGCCGATGCCGTTGTTGCAATCATCGCGAACGCTGCGGCGCCCGCCAAAACCACACGCTTCATTCCACAACCCTCCAATACGCCCTACTCACTCAGGGATCGATGAGCAAAGTATTCGGAACCGGCCTTCTGTCTAGTGCAAGCAAGACACAGGCGTGCAATGACTTGGCACAACATTTCATCTCATTTGCGCCGAAGTGATGCCACGCTCTCGCCAGAATTTGCGAGCGCGTGGAGCGGACTTCGCCGCGTAATACTTTAGGCAGATGCAGAGAGATGGCGAATACGAAAAAGCCCCGGGCTGCGTGCGCCGGGGCTTTTCGCGCCAGCCGTTCTCGATCAGAAGTGATAGTTGATTCCAAAGCGGATCATGTTCGTCTGCAGCCCGTTGTCGACGCCGGTGATCGAATAGGCGCGGCTGCTCAGATCCATGTAGAGATATTCGACGCGCGCCGACCAGTTCGGATTGAATCCGACTTCGAGGCCGAGACCGCCGGCCCAGCCACCGTGCGTTTTTGTTTCCTCGAGCGCGAAATTCTGACCCTTCAATTCGCCCACCGCGAGGCCGAGCGTGCCGTAAAAGAGGATGTTGTTGAACGCGACGCCCGCGCGGCCGCGCAGAGTTCCGAACCAGGGATTGGAAAACTTGTAGGGAGCGAACGTATCCTCGGCGCCGGACGCCTGGAGATCGGCCTCGGCGCCGAACACGAATTGCCCTCTCTGCCAGTTGTAACCCGCTTGCAAGCCGCCTTCGATGCCGCTCGGATTGGTCGGGTTATTGGTGATGTCACCCCACTGATAGCCAATATTGGCGCCCGCATAGGCGCCGGCCCAATTGTAATAGCGGGGGGCAGGCGCATAATACGGAGCGCCTCCCGGAAAATCGGCGGCGACTGCCGCGCCCGACATGGCGGTCAGCGCAGTCGCAGCCGCACAGATTGCTTTCTTCATCAAACCCTCCACACTCACTCGATTCGCCGCCTTACGCGCGGGAATCGACCCCTGTCGGCCTTTGCGGCACGCTCGCATTGGCGAGACAATTGCGCGAGATGGAGCCGACCAATCGGCAAAAGATCGACAATTTGGTGAAGGATTTATCGGGTACTTTACGTTAAGCGGATATGAATCGCGAAACGGCTTCCGGCCGCTATCCCTAAAGAACGGTTATTCGCGCGCGTTGAGCCGCCGTTCCGTTTACTATGCTCGGTCAGGATACATTTACGATAACCTGAAACGTCGGTTTCGGGCGGGATGAGTTGCGCCTCGACCTTGCGCGAAAGCGCGGGGCGCGGCGCCGTCTGGCGGAACTGTGAAAGCGCGCGCTCGGCCCTATTTAAGCGGTTCCATGAACGGAGCGAAAAAAGACATCGATCCCGCCAGCGAACTCGTCGAGGAAGACGAGGAGCAGGCGCTGCCGGAAGCCGAACAGGAACCGCCGCAAGCGCCCGGCACGCTGGCCGCCGGCCATGCCGCGATCGCGCGCGACGCCAGGCACGCGCCCAGGTCACCCGGCGTCTATCGCATGATCGACGCCAAAGGCGACGTGCTCTACGTCGGCAAGGCGAAGAGCATCCGCAAGCGCATTGCTTCGTATACGCGGCCGACCGGCCACGACAGCCGCATCACGCGCATGATCGCGGCGACGGCGTCCCTCGAGTTCGTCACCACGGCGACCGAAACCGAAGCGCTGTTGCTCGAAGCAAATTTGATCAAGCGGCTGCGCCCGCGCTTCAACGTGCTGCTGCGCGACGACAAATCGTTTCCGTATATTCTGATCACGTCGGACCATTGGGCGCCGCAAATCCTGAAGCACCGCGGCGCGCGCTCGCGGCCGGGCCACTACTACGGGCCGTTCGCCAATGCCGGCGCGGTCAACCGCACGATCAATGCATTGCAGCGCGCGTTCCTCTTGCGCTCGTGCTCGGACTCGTTTTTCGAGGCGCGCACGCGGCCTTGCTTGCTTTACCAGATCAAGCGTTGCTCGGCGCCGTGCACCCGCGAGATCGATTTTTCCGGTTACGGCGAGCTGGTGCGCGAGGCGAATGCGTTTCTGTCGGGCCGCAGCCGCTCGGTGCAACGTGAGATGGCGGCGGAAATGGACAAGGCGTCCGCCGCCACAGATTTCGAGCGCGCGGCGATCTATCGCGACCGTCTCGCGGCGCTGTCGGCGATCCAGTCGCACCAGGGCATCAATCCGCGCAGTGTCGAGGAAGCCGATGTATTTGCCGTGCATCAGGAAGGCGGCTTCAGTTGCGTCGAAGTTTTCTTTTTCCGCACCGGGCAGAACTGGGGCAATCGCGCCTATTTCCCGAAAGCCGACCGCGCGCTCGGGCCGGGCGAGGTCTTGGGCGCCTTCCTTGCGCAGTTTTATGATGACAAGCCGCCGCCCCGCTGCATTCTCGTTTCGCATGAGTTCGAGGAGCGAGCTTTGCTGGCGGAAGCGCTTTGCACGAAAGCCGGGCACAAGATCGACGTTGCCGTGCCGCAGCGCGGTGAGCGCAAGGAATTGGTAACGCACGCGCTCGCCAATGCGCGCGAGGCGCTGGCGCGCAAGCTCGCCGAGACCTCGTCGCAGCAGCGCCTGCTCAAGGCATTGAGCGAAACCTTTTCGCTGACGCGCGTGCCGCGTCGGATCGAGGTTTACGACAACAGCCATATCGCCGGCAGCAATCCGGTCGGCGCCATGATCGTCGCGGGACCTGAAGGCTTCCGCAAAAACCAGTATCGCAAGTTCAACATCCGCTCGACCGAGCTTACGCCCGGCGACGACTACGCGATGATGCGCGAAGTCTTGCAGCGTCGCTTCAAGCGGCTGATGGAGGAAATTCCGCGCATAGTGGGCGGGCTGTCATCCTGCGAGGCCGGCCTTCGGCCGGCACCTCAGGATGGCGGGACCGGGGATGCGCTCGATCGTCATCCTGAGGTGCTCGCGCAGCGAGCCTCGAAGGATGACAGCCCGGAGGACGATAACGTCGACTCCCCCTGGCCCGATCTGGTGCTGATCGATGGCGGGCAGGGGCAATTGCGCGCCGCGGAAGAGACCCTCGCCGCCCTGGGGTTGATCGACGTGCCGCTGGTGGCGATCGCCAAAGGGCCGGATCGCGACGCCGGGCGGGAGACGTTCTTCATGCCCGGCCGCAGTCCATTCAAGCTGCCGCCGCGCGACCCGCTGCTTTATTTCATCCAGCGGCTGCGCGACGAGGCGCACCGCTTCGCCATCGGCTCCCATCGCGTCCGCCGCAAGAAGGACATCCGTGAAGCCGGCTTGCAGGAAATTCCAGGGATCGGGCCCACCCGCAAGCGCGCGCTGCTCCGCCATTTCGGCACGCTGAAGGCGATCGAGCGCGCCTCGTTGCCGGACCTCGCCAACGTGCCGGGAATTAATGCGGAAACGGCGCGAAAGATATATGACTTCTTCCACGAGCGGGCGGGGTAGTCGTTGCCGGGCAACCGGATCCGGCCGGAGGCCGGCCCGGTCGTAAACTTGACCCGCGCATGACAGTGGAGGGACCGGAGACAAAGTATGATCATCGAGCGGCAGGAAAACGTGACCGATGCGGTGCTCGCCGCGTTCAAGAACGTCGAAGACCCGCGGCTGCGCGAAATCCTCGCGGCGCTGGTGAAGCACCTGCACGCGTTCGCGCGCGACGTGCACCTGACCGAGGAAGAATTCGAGAAGGCCGTCGCCTACATCACCGCGCTCGGGCAGAAGACCACCGACAATCACAACGAGGTCGTGCTGATGTCGGGCTCGCTCGGCTTCTCGACGCTTATTTGCCTATTGAACAACGGCAATAACGGCCAGACCGAGACGACGGCGAACCTGCTCGGGCCGTTTTGGCGCATGAACTCGCCGCGCACGGAAAGCGGCGGCTCGATTGTCCGCTCGCCGACGCCGGGGCCGGCGCTGTTCGTCAATTGCTGGGTCAAAGACCAAAACGGCAAGCCGATCCAAGGCGCCGAAGTGGATATCTGGCATTCCTCGCCGGAAGGCTTTTACGAGCAGCAGGATCCGAAGCAGGCCGAGATGAACCTGCGCGGCAAATTCATGACCGACGGTCATGGTCACTTCGCCTTCCGCAGCGTCAAACCCGCCGGTTACCCGATACCGATCGACGGACCGGTTGGCGATCTGGTGCGCGCCACCAAGCGGCATAACTACCGGCCCGCGCACCTGCACTTCCTGATCTTCAAGCCGGGCTTCAAGACCCTGATCTCGCAGATCTACGTGAACGACGACCAGCGCCTGGAAACGGACGTGCAGTTCGGCGTTACCCGTGCGCTGGTCGGCAACTACGTCCGGCACGACGGCCCGGCGCCGGCCGCTGACGTGAAAGGCGAGTGGTACTCGCTCGATCAAACTTTCGTCATGGAGCCCGGAAAGAGCCGTCTGCCGCGCCCGCCGATTCAATAATGAACGGGGATCGCGACGGAACGCCCGGTTGACGACTCTCCGGGAGGGGTATTGCTTTTGCCCATGAATTCGGTGAGCAGCCAACCCTACCGCTCGCGGCCGCTGGCGCTGCCGAACCTGCTGACCTATGGCCGCATCGTTGCCGTGCCGGCCGTGGTTGCCTGCCTCTATTGGCAGGCGCTTCTTGGCGGCGGCTTGTGGCTGCGCTGGGTCGCGCTCGCGATCTTCATTACCGCCGCTCTCACCGACATCCTCGACGGATATTTGGCCCGCGCCTGGCAACAGCAGTCGGCGCTAGGCCGCATGCTCGATCCGATCGCCGACAAGCTGCTCGTGTCGGCCTGCCTGCTGATGCTGGCCGCCGACGGCACCATCCGCGGCTGGTCGCTGTGGGCGGCCATCATCATTCTTTGCCGTGAAATTCTCGTATCCGGCTTGCGCGAATTTCTCGCCGAGTTGCGCGTCAGCGTTCCGGTGACGCGGCTTGCGAAATGGAAGACGACCGGGCAGATGATCGCGGTGGGCTTCCTGCTGGCAGGGCGCGCCGGCGACCTCGTCGTCCCTTACGTTACGCTTATCGGCTTGACGCTGTTGTGGCTGTCGGCCCTGCTGACGCTTTACACCGGATGGGACTATCTGCGCGCCGGATTGCGGTATCTGATCGAGGAATGAGCGTGATGAAGTTGCGTTATTTTGCGTGGGTGCGCGAGCGCGTGGGAATTCCCGAGGAAAACGTCGACGTTCCCGCCGAGGTGAAGACGGTCGCCGATTTGATCGGCTGGCTGTCGGCGCGCGGCGAGGAATATGCCTATGCGTTCGAAAATCCGAAGGTCATCCGCGCGGCGATCGATCGCCACCACGTGCAGCCGCAGGCGCACATCGCGAACGCGGGCGAGATCGCCTTCTTTCCGCCGATGACCGGGGGCTAGGCTCCCGCTTTGCGTCCGGCGCGAGTACAATTAGCGACATGAGCGCCACGATCCGCCTCCAGCGCGAGCCGTTCGACGCCGCCATCGAAGCGGCGAAACTCACGCGTGGGCGCACCGACATCGGCGCGGTTGTCACTTTCGCGGGAATCTGCCGCGGGGATGAGGCGGGAACTTCAATAAGCGCGCTCACTCTCGAGCATTACCCGGGAATGGCCGAAACGGAAATCGCCCGGCACGTCGCCGAGGCGGAGAAGCGCTGGCCCTTGCTCGGTGTCACGGTCATTCATCGTTATGGCCGCATTGCGCCTGGAGAGAATATCGTGCTGGTCATTACCGCCTCCTCGCATCGCGAGGCGGCTTTCGCGGCGGCCGAATTTCTGATGGACTACCTTAAGACGCGCGCGCCGTTCTGGAAGCAGGTCGAAGCCACGGGCGGCGCGATTTGGGTCGCTGCAAAAGAAAGCGACGACCGCGCGAGCGAACGGTGGACCGCGCCGGCGCGAGGCAAGAGCGAAACGGTTCGTTGAGGTTACTCGTATATTAACTACAGGGACCGTCGACGACCGATTCGAGGAGGACGCTATGCGGGGTTTGCTTCTTGCAATGACCATTTTTCTTGCGGCGACTTCCGTCAGCATGGCGCAGGACAACAAGCCTGCCGATTCGAACACCACGAAAAAGTTAGGCGGCGTCGAATATCGCACAAATGCGGTCAAAACGCCGAGCACCGAGACGCGGCAGTATCAAGTCGACGTCGGCAAGAAGAAGGACATCTTTCTTTACGGTGAGACGACCGAAACCGATCCCAGCTACCGGCAGCCCGGCAAGGCGGGCTTACCTGGCAATGGGACGGGTGAGCCGGAAACGCGTTATGGTCTTGGCTTCGGGTTCCGCTTTTAACCGCGAATGACGCCGCCGCATCCGCTGTGCAGGATTGACTTGCGTTGGCCCGAACCTGCGGCAGGATAGCCGCGAGGAGAGAGCAAGTGCACAGGTCAGCTATTGTTCTCGCGTTGATCGCCGCGCTGCTGTGTGTGAACGCCGCGGCGCAAGCGGCAAAAGTTTTTTATTTCAACGTCAATGAAGGCGCCGGCCCGCACGACGTTGCACCGGCCCCCGACGGCACTGTCTGGTACACCGCGCAATTGCAGGGCGCGCTCGGTCGGCTCGATCCGAAGACCGGCAAAGCGGAGCAAATTCCACTGGGGCCGGATTCGGCGCCGCATGGCGTCATCGTCGGTCCGGATCGCGCGGCTTGGGTGACCGATGGCGGACGGAATGCGATCGTTCGATACGATCCGGCCGCAAAGAAGGTGAAAGTTTTCCCGCTGCCGCAGGATTTTCCAAACGCGAACCTCAATACTGCAACGTTCGATCGCAAGGGCATTCTCTGGTTCACGGGCCAAGGCGGTGTCTATGGCCGTGTTGATCCGGCAACAGGAAAGGTCGAAGTATGGAAAGCGCCGAAGGGGGCGGGACCCTACGGCATTACAACGACGCCGAAAGGCGAGGTTTGGTACGCCTCGCTTGCCGGCGACCACATTGCCAAGATCGATACCGTCAGCGGCGACGCCCTGATGGTGCCGCCGCCGAAACCGGGCGTCGGGCCGCGCCGCATCTGGTCTGACTCCAAAGGCTTGCTCTGGGTGAGCTTCTGGAACAGCGGCGAAGTCGCCCGCTACGACCCGATGGCGAAGAGCTGGAAAGTGTGGAGCTTGCCGAACAGCAAGACCGGTTGCTATGCGGTCTATGTCGATGACAAGGATATCGTGTGGGTCTCGGATTTTACCGCAAACGCCATTTTGCGTTTCGATCCGACAACCGAAAAATTCCAAAGCTTCCCGAGCAATCGCCGCGGCGCCGCCGTGCGTCAGTTGAACGGACGCCCCGGCGAGGTTTGGGGCGCGGAATCCGGCACCGATCGGCTTGTCGTGGTGCGCGAGCGGCCGTAAAGCCGCTGCGATCCAAAGCATCGCACTTTAGAGTCTGATTCATTTGAGTTGAATCGATCAGTCATCCGCTCACCCCCGCGAAAGCGGGGGTCCAGACTTCATATGCGCTGGATTCCCGCTTGCGCGGGAATGAGCGGAGAAAAGAGCCGTTTCAATCTCAGTTGATCGCACTCTAAGCGACCGCCGCTTCGGTCTTGGCGTTTACCAGCACGGTGTAATCATCCATCAGTGTCTTGGTGATGCCGCCCGGGTTGAAATTCCAGTCGGCGATCTCGGAGACCGCCGTCACCTCGGCGGCCGAGCCGGTGATGAAGCACTCGGAAAAATCCTTGAGCTCATTCGGCATGATGCGCCGCTCGATCACCTCGATGCCGCGCTTGCGGGCGAGCCGGATCGCGGTCTGCCGCGTGATCCCGTCGAGGAAGCAATCGGCGATCGGCGTGTGGATCTTGCCGTCCTTGATGAAAAAGATATTCGCGCCCGTGCATTCGGCGACGCGGCCTTCCCAGTCCAGCATCATGGCGTCGGCATAGCCTTTGCGCTCGGCTTTGTGCTTGGAGATGGTGCAGATCATATAAAGGCCCGCCGCTTTCGCGCGACACGGCGCGGTGCGCGGATCGGGCCGACGGTATTCGGCGAGATCGAGCCGGATGCCTTTGAGGCGCTGCTCGGGATCGAAGTAGCTCGGCCACTGCCAGCTCGCGATCGCCAGATGGATAGTATTGTTTTGCGCCGAGACGCCCATCATCTCCGAGCCGCGCCAGGCGACCGGGCGCACATAGGCTTCCGTTTTGCCGTTTTTTTCGAGAACCAATTTTTTGGCGGCATCGATCTCGGCGACGGAGTAGGGGATTTCAAAATCGAGGATATTGGCGGACCGCTTCAGCCGTTCCGAATGTTTGGTGCTTTCGAAAATTTTGCCGCCGTAAGCGCGCTCGCCTTCGAACACGCAACTGGCGTAATGCAGGCCGTGGCTTAAGACATGCAGATTGGCGCTTTCCCAGGGCACCAGCTTGCCGTCGTACCAGATGACGCCCTCAAGCCGATCGTAAGATTGTGCAGCCATGGGGATTTCCTCCTGACTCTGGACATCGCGTCGCCTTCGTTTTGTGGCCTTAATGACGCTTTTTTCGCGCGCGATCCAACACTTTGCTTCGCACCGCAACCCCGGTAATACTCGCCCAACCCATGAGCACGCCGCTGAGAAGAGGCAACGCGTTTGGTCGGGTGGCTTGGGTACGATCCTTTCGTTTGTGCGCTCGGTTTTGTAACAATACATCGAGAATATGTCAATATGGCTGACATAAATTTGAAGGTCAGAGCGGCAGGATTCGCCGACCGGCCCGGTTCGGCGACGCCGGGACCAGGCGACGCGCGCGAGCCCAGTTGGGACATTATCGAGCTGCTGTTCTTCGCTTACCGCGACTTCGTCGGCGATCCGGACGTTGTGCTGAGCAAGCTCGCCTTCGGCCGCGCTCACCACCGGGTATTGCACTTCGTCAATCGCAATCCGGGCATCAAGGTTGCCGACCTGCTCGGGATTTTGAACATCACCAAGCAGTCGCTCGGCCGCGTGCTCAAGCAGCTCATCGATGAAGGATACGTGCTGCAAAAAGAAGGCGCGCAAGATCGCCGTCAGCGCTTGCTGTATGTTACCGCGAAAGGCGAGGCGCTCGCCTCGAAGCTTGCGTCCCTGCAAACCCAGCGGATCACGCGCGCGCTCGCAGAGCTCGGCCCGGGTGCGCACGAGGCGGCGCGGCGCTTTCTCATTGCGATGATCGATGCGGAAAATCGCGACGATGTCGTCCGTCTGATCGCGCGCGGCGATCATGTGCGCAAGCAACGCGCCTGAGGTGATTCGGGATACGATCGATGTCTGTTCCCGCTCTTCTAGCAGACGACGCGCCGCATCTTCTGATCGTGGACGACGACCGGCGCATTCGCGATCTGCTTTCGCGATTTCTGCGCGGCGAAGGGTATCGCGTGACGACAGCCGAGACGGCGGTCGAGGCGCGCGCCAAGCTCATCGGCCTGAGTTTCGACCTTCTGATTCTGGACGTGATGATGCCGGGAGAAACCGGATTCGACCTCGCCAAGGGAATCCGTGACTTCTCCAGTGTGCCGATCCTGATGCTGACGGCGCGCGACGGGGCGGAGAGCCGCATCCGCGGCCTCGAAATGGGCGCCGACGATTATGTGGCCAAGCCGTTCGAGCCGCGCGAACTGTCGCTGCGGATTACCAACATCCTCAAGCGAGCGCAGCCCGCGGCGGTGCCGACGCCGGAATCGGTGCGTTTCGGTCAATTTATCTTTCATCTCGCGCGGGGCGAATTGCGGCGCGGCGAGGAAGTCATCCGCTTGACCGACCGCGAGCGTGAAATGCTGCGCGTGCTGGCCGCGACGCCAGGTGAAACCGTGTCCCGGCTTGCACTTGCCGGCGATGGCGGCCCGGTCAGCGAGCGCGCCGTTGACGTGCAGGTGAACAGGCTGCGCCGCAAGATCGAGCTCAACCCCACGAACCCGCTCATCGTGCAAACGGTGCGCGGCATCGGCTATCGCCTGGTCGTCTCATGACGAGCCTCGATATCGGCGTCGCTACGATTCGCTCGATCCGGACGGCGGCGGGACGGTTCGGCGATGCGTGGCGGCGCTTCAGCCGTCGGGTCGCCGGCGTCATGCCGAAAGGCCTTTATGCGCGCGCCCTGCTCATCATCATCCTGCCGATGGTCATCTTGCAGTCGGTGGTGGCGTTCGTGTTCATGGAGCGCCACTGGAATCTGGTCACCCAGCGCCTGTCGGCGGCCGTGGTGCAGGACATCGCCGCGCTGATCGACGTTTACAACGGCTATCCGCAGGATGCCGATCGTGCGCAGATCAAGCGCATCGCGCGCGAGCGTCTCGGGCTCGCAGTCGATTTCCTGCCCATCTCGGAAATGCCGCCGCCCGGCCCGAAGCCGTTCTTCTCCCTGCTCGACCAATCGTTGTCGGACGAAATCCGCAAGAAGATCGGCCGCCCGTTCTGGCTCGATACCGTCGGCAAATCCGCGCTGATCGAAATCCGCGTTCAGCTCGACAATGCCGTGATGCGCGTGTTCGCACGGCGCAGCGCGGCCTACGCTTCCAATTCCGAAATTTTCCTGCTGTGGATGGTGGGTACATCCGTTGTGCTGCTCACTGTCGCCATCATCTTCCTGCGCAACCAGATCAAGCCGATCCTGCGGCTTGCGGATGCCGCCGAAAGTTTCGGCAAAGGCCGCGACGTGGCGAACTTCCGCCCGCGCGGGGCGCGCGAGGTGCGCCGCGCCGCGCAGGCCTTCATCGAAATGAAGGCGCGCGTCGAGCGCACCATCGAGCAGCGCACGGCCATGCTCGCCGGCGTTTCGCACGACCTGCGCACGGTGCTCACGCGCTTCAAGCTCGAACTGGCGCTGATCGGCGACAGCCAGGAAGCCGAGGCGATGAAAAAAGACGTCGACGAAATGGCGCGCATGCTGGAGGCGTATCTTGCCTTCGCGCGCGGCGATTTCGGCGAGCAGTCGGCGCCGACGGATATGGAAGCGTTTCTCAATGAGTTGAAAGACGACGCGGAGCGTCACGGACATAAAGCGAGCGTCGTGTTTCACGGTCCGCCGGTCGTCACCGTGCGGCCGGCGGCCCTCAAGCGCTGCCTCGCCAACCTGGTGTCGAATGCCGCGCGGTTTGCGCGCTCGATCGCGATTACCGGCCACCGCGATCACCGCTGGCTCACGGTCACCATCGACGACGATGGACCGGGTATCCCTCCGCACATGCGCGAGGAAGTGTTCAAGCCGTTTCTGCGGCTGGACGATGCGCGCAATCAGGACGAGGGCGGCACCGGCTTGGGTCTTGCGATCGCGCGCGACATTGCGCGTTCGCACGGCGGCGACATTACGCTCGGCGACTGTCCGCTCGGCGGCCTGCGCGCGACGGTCAGGGTGCCGGTATAAAGCTTACGCGGCCTCGGCCTCTTCGTCCCGGCGGCGCCGGCGCCGACGCGGGCCGCGCACGATGCATCGCGGAATGGCGCACAGATCGTTCAGGAATCCGGCCCAGCGCTCGCCGCTGGCAAGTCCGCGATCGAGCGCCGCCATCGTGCGGCTCAAGCCCGGCTCGTCGTCGTCGAGCCACACGTCGAGTACGCGCGCATACATCAGCGCGGCGCCCTGCGCGCGCAGCGCACCCATGGGACCGGACGAACCGATATCGGCGGCGGTCAACATCCACTGTTGCGAGCGCACGGCCATCGTATTGAGCGCCAGCGCGAGGCCGGGATTGCGCCGCGCCGAGCGCATCAACGAGGCGATGGCGTCTTTATAAGGCGCGAGTGCCTCGATCCGGCGCATGAGAACGTCGAGCAAGCGCTCGCGCGGCGGCTCCTCCGCCATGTCCTCGTCCGTGCCGGCAAGCACGGCGCGATCGATTTCCTTGATGTGCGCGGCGAGAATGGCGAGTGTCGAGCCGAATTCGCCGCGCAATTGCGCGAGCGACAGGCCGGCGCGGCCGGCAATCTCGGCAAGGCCGATGCGCTCGAACGGCTGCTCGGCGAGCAGCGACATGAATGCGGCGATCGCCTTTTCGCGATCGGTGCCGCCGGTGGGAGCGGCGGGCGGATTGGCGGGCGCTGATCGCGCCGCGCGTTGACGTCTGGTTTTGCGGGCCATGGCGGCCTCCGTCGGGCTGTTCCTCTGGCCCTAATCTAGGTCTGGCCAGGAGCCGGTTCTAGCCCGCGAGCTCGCGCCCGCGCCGGGTCGCAGCGGCAACGGCCTCCGTGAGCAGCGCTCCGAATGCGCCGGGGCCCATCAGCACCTCCAACGCGGCGGCGGTCGTTCCTCCGGGCGAGGTGACGTTCTGGCGCAGCGTTGCCGCATCGAGCGGCGAGCGGTGCAACAACTCGCCGGAACCCGCCACGGTTTCGCGCGCCAAAGTTGCCGCGAGCTCGGCCGGCAGCCCGGCGGCGACGCCGGCTTTGGCGAGACACTCGGCCAGCAGGAAAACATAGGCGGGGCCGGAGCCGGATACCGCGGTGACCGCGTCCATCAGCTTTTCGTCGGACGTCCACTCGACCTTTCCGATCGCAGACAGCAGGTCGGTAGCAAGCTTGCGATGGCGCGCCACCGCTTTGCCGTTGGCGACGGCAACCGTGATGCCGCGACCAACGGAGGCCGGCGTGTTCGGCATCGCGCGCACGATCGCAGCGTTCGCCGTGAACGTTTTCTCCAGAAAGGCGATGGTGCGGCCCGCCATGATCGAGAGCACCAGCGTCGATTTGCCGGCAACCGGTGCAATCGGCGGCAGCGCTTCCGGCGCGGTTTGCGGCTTGACCGCGATCACGACGGCCGACGCGTTTTCGATCTTGCCTTTCGGATTGAGACGCACGCCACGCCGCGCCAGCGACTTGATTGCTTTCGCCGGCTGCGGCTCGACGATCGCGATTTGCCTCGGCTTCAGCCCGCGCGCAAGCCAGCCGTCCAGCATCGCGCCGCCCATTTTGCCGGCGCCGACGAGCACAAGGGTGCCACGGAATTTGGCAAGCGGTTTCTTACTGAGCGCTGGCATTTTCATGTGTCCGATAATAGCGGCAATTTCCCTGCGCATCAGCCGCGAACTCCTCGGCTGTCATTCCGGGGCGCCGCCGTAAGCGCGTTAACGTGCGTCTTCGACGCGCTATGGCGGCGAACCCGGAATCCATAAACACGGACGGGGGTTATGGATTCCGGGCCCGGCCCTTCGGGCCGTCCCGGAATGACGGGATTGGAGCTTCTCGTTCAGGCCTCGCCCGAGGTCTCGAACATCGCGGCGTCGAGGGCTTCGCGCGCGCTCTTGCCTGCCCACACGACGAACTGAAAGGCCGTGAAATAGCGCTCGCACGCATCGAGCGCGGTCCCGAGCAGCGACTCGCATTGCGTGCCGGAGGCCGCCACGCCGCCCGAAAGCACCAGCGCGTGCCGGAACATGACCAAGCCCTCCTTCGGCCAGAGATCGAAATGGCCGATCCACATCTGCTCGTTGATGAGCGAGATGAGCTGCTGGACCTCGGCGCGGCGGCGCTCCGGCGCTTTCATGTCGAATGCGCAAGCAAGATGCAGCGCTTCGATGCCGCTCATCCAGGTGTAGGACACCTGGTAGTCGGTCCACTTGCCCGTAACGAGGATGGTGATTTCGTCGTCGCTTGCCCGTTCGAACGACCAATCGTTCACGGCGGCAAGCCGCTCGACGACATCAAGGGGGTTGAGTCGCTGCGCATCCGGGTAGCCGGTGAGGGACATGACGTCTCCGCCTTGCCAAGTTGAGCCAGAGGAAACGCACGCCACTGCACGCAAGGAGCCTTGCCGGCTCCGAGGGTATATTGACGCAGGGGTACTGGGCGTCTTGACCCGCGAAGCGAATCAGTGGGCCGAATGACTATAGCCCGCTGGATTCCGGCCGCCAAAGGCACCGTGAGCGCGCTATGAGCCGTGATTTGCGATTCGCGCGCAACCGCGACCGCGCGACTCTCCACAGCCTAAGGTGCGGCGGCTTGACTCAGCTGTGGACAATCTCGGAGGCATTCCGGAGCGCCGGGCGAACCGGATTCCGGACGTAAACTGCAAGCGTGCATCAGGATGCCGGGTCCGGCGCATTGGGCGGTCCCGCAACGACAGAAACAAATATCAGTCGAAGAGACTGGAAACCGACTCTTCGGCGGCGGTCCGTCCGATCGCTTCGCCGATCAGCGGCGCAATCGGCAAGGTGCGGATATTGCCGGCGGCGAGAATTTCCTTGGTCGGCTGAATCGAGTCGGTGATGACAAGCTCTTTCAACCGCGACTTCGCCACGCGCGGGACGGCCCCGCCCGACAGCACGCCGTGGCTGATGTATGCGTAGACTGCCTTCGCTTTTTGCCCGAGCAGCGCGTCGGCCGCATTGATCAGCGTGCCGCCCGAGTCGACGATGTCATCCACCAGGATGCACGTGTAGCCGGCCACGTCGCCGATCACGTTCATCACTTCGGATTCGCCCGCGCGCTCGCGCCGCTTGTCGATGATCGCGAGCGGCGCGTTGATGCGCTTGGCAAGCCCGCGCGCGCGCACCACGCCGCCGACGTCCGGTGACACGACCATGATGTTGTCGAGCTTGAAGCGCTCCTTGATGTCGCGCACCATCACCGGCGATGCGTAAAGATTGTCGGTCGGGATGTCGAAGAAGCCCTGAATCTGGCCGGCGTGGAGATCGAGCGTCATCACGCGATCGGCGCCGGCGCGCGTGATCAGGTTGGCGACGAGCTTGGCCGAGATCGGCGTGCGCGGTCCCGGTTTGCGGTCCTGCCTGGCATAGCCGTAGTAGGGGATCACCGCGGTGATGCGGCGCGCCGACGAGCGGCGCAGCGCGTCAATAATGATCAGCAGCTCCATCAAATGGTCGTTCGCCGGGAACGACGTTGATTGAATGACGAAACAGTCCGCGCCGCGCACGTTCTCCTGAATTTCGACGAAGATTTCCATGTCGGCGAAGCGCCGGACGACGGCCTTGGCCAAGGGGGTCTTCAGGTACTGGGCGATCGCCTGCGCCAGGACGGGATTGGAGTTTCCGGCGACGAGCTTAATCGCGCCGTTCTTGCCCGACATCGTCAAATTCCCGCCTCGTGCTGCGTTGGGAAGGCGGCGTGGTCATAACAAGGTGGGGAGAGGCGGGCAATACGATTCCAAATCGCCGGCCCGGCGCTATTGCCAAAGCGTAAATGCGGCTGCGCCTCAGTGGCGTGAAGCCACCAGCGTCAGCGTTTCACCGGCGGAAATGGCGGTTGCGACAATCTGCGGGCGCCGGGGCGGAAGGGGTACCGCTGCGCCGGCTGCCAGCGGACTGGCCGCCGGCGCGACGGTGCTTCCGTTGGCCACGGGATCGGCCTTGGCTTGCGAGATGCGGAAAATGCCGGCCGATTCCGGCGTCGTTTCGTTGCTGAAGCTGGCCACGGTAATCGGCGGTTCGGGCGGTGTGGCGGCAGGAGCATTTTCCGGCCCGGTCAGGAAGGCGGCGAGCTGCTCCATGCTGGTCCGCGCAATGCTGTGCAGCATGGCGTCATCCGCCGCGGCCCAAGTCCGATGTCTTCCGGCCGCTTGCTCCACCCCGCTGATGCGCAGCGCCCGGTGCTGCGCCTGGTCGTAGACATCCCACACCCAGGCGATCGCCGTTTTGTCTTGCAGGACATGCGCGGAGAGATAGCCGCGTATACGGTAAACCGATGGGCTTTCGCGTGAGACGACGGCCATGCGGCGCGTCTGCGCTTCGTCGTTCAAGTCCTCGACCAGCTTGTGGAAGATCGCGGGCGGGGGTCCGTCGATTGACTCGAATGCGACGGTCGCGCCACGCGGCGCGGCAACCGATGCGGTGGGTTGCCCATCCGTGTTGCAACCCGCAAGCCCGAGCGCACAGCCAGCCGCGAATATGCATGAGAGCCGCTGAACAATTCGCGCCGCCGCGCGCGGGCGACGGCTTCGACTCCACTTCATGAGCGCACCCTGCGGCGTTTGTTATTGTTGAGATCGCGCCGACGATTTTCGAAATCGTAGCCGGCCGAAATGGGCAGGTCTAGCGGTCATTTCCAAAAGTGGAAAAACGCTCAGCCGGCAAGGACGATCGCGTTGATGTGGCGGCCGTAATCCGCTTCGCCTCGATGCGTGGTGCGGCGATAGCTGAAGAAATGCTCCGGCTCGGCGTAGGTGCAGCGGCCGAGGTCCTCGAAACCGCCGACGCCGGCGCGTTCAAGCCGCGCCGCGATGAAGCCGGCGAGATCGAACATGGCGTAGCCGGGACGCTTGCCCGCTGCAAAGAAACCTTCGTTCGAAGCCTCTTCGTTGCGAAAACGCTCGACGAATTCGGCGCCGACTTCGTAATTCGGCTGTCGGATCAGCGGTCCCAGCGCCGCAACGATGCGTGCGCGTTGCGCGCCCAGCTTTTCCATCGCGGCAAGCGTCGCTTCCAGCACGCCGGTGAGGGCGCCTTTCCAGCCTGCATGCGCCGCGCCGATCACGCGCGCCTGCTTGTCCACGAACAGGACGGGCCCGCAGTCGGCGGTCGAGATGCCGATCGCGAGCGACGGCGTGCGCGTGACGATCGCGTCCGCGCGCGGTCGTTCGTTTGCCGGCCAGGGCTTGTCGGCGACGACGACGGTGGGCGAATGGATCTGATAGGCGGAGAGAAGTCGATCCGGCGCCACGCCGAGTGCCGATGCCATGCGCGCGCGATTCTCGCGCACCAGTTCCGGTGAATCGCTCGAGCCGACGCCGCCGTTGAGGGTGCGGTAGATGCCCTGCGACACGCCGCCTTCGCGCGTGAAAAAGGCGTGACGGATGCCGTCAAGCGCGGCGAGCGAGTGCGCCTGCAACATGCCCACGTCCGCTTTTGTTTCCCCGCTCATGAATCGAATCCGGGCAGCGTTCCGAGCTTCGGATGAGCGATGCCGATCGCCTTGAACAGGTCGCCCATTGCGCTGCGGCCGAAGCCGATAAGGCGCGCCAATGCGCCGTCGATCGCCGCCGCGCCTTCAGGCCCGGCATTCGCCTTGAGCGCGGCGGCGCGCGTTTGAATGCCGAGCCGGCGCAGCAACTGCGATTGCATGATTGGGCCGTGCGCGCGCGCGCCCGTGCTCTCGACCGCCTGCGCGAGCGCCTGAAAATCGACGTGAGCGGTCAGGTCGATTTCGCCCGGTGCGCTCAGCGGATCGGCGAAAGCGTGGCTACCGACGGCCTGCAATGTTTCTCCGATCGAGCTTTCTTCATGGCCGTAGTCGATGATGAGTGCCGCACCGCCGCCGTCCATCACACGCCGCCCGATCTCGATCGCAGACGAGTCGGCGCGCCATTCCAGAATTGCGTCGTCTGCCGCCGCGCGTATTTGCGGTGGCAGGAGCTTGTCGAAATGCGGAAGCGGCGCAGCCGCGATCGTAAAGATGAATTTTCCGTCGCGGTCGATCGCAACCTGCCGCTCGTGCCACCCGTTGCCTTTTTTTACGACCTGCGCCACCGGCAGCGCATCGAAGAATTCGTTGGCGACGATGATCGCCGGCCCGCGCGGCACGTCGTCGAGCGTCGTATGCCACAAGATCGGCACGGACGAGCCCGCAAGCGTGCGTTGCTGCTCGGCGCGCAGCGTCGGGCTGACATCGACCAGGTCGACCACCGCGGCGGCGCGAAACGCCGGCATCACCTTCACCGCACGCAACGCGTCGCTCATCATGGTGCCGCGGCCGGGTCCGAGCTCGATGATGCGGATGCTTTCCGGCGAGCCCAGTTGCCGCCAGGTCGCCGCCATCCAGATGCCGATCAGTTCGCCGAACATCTGGCTGATTTCAGGCGAAGTGGTGAAGTCGCCGCCGGCGCCGAGCGGGTTGCGCGTGGTGTAATAGCCGTGCTGAGGATCGAGCAGGCACAAGGCCATGTATTGGGAGACGGGCATCGGACCGGCGGCTTCGATGCGCCGGCGGATATCAAGCTCGAGCGGCGATGGAGCCTCGTCCATCAGGAGTGCCGTGTTTGCGGGTGCCGTATCGAATAAGCGATGAAGCACAGGCCGGCAAGCAGAAGCGGCGCCGAGAGGATTTGCCCCATGGTCAATCCGCCCCACAAAAATCCAAGCTGGATGTCGGGTTCGCGGAAAAGCTCGCAGGTAATGCGTGCGATCGAATAGCCGACGGCAAACGCGCCGATGATAAAGCCCGGCCGTTTCAATGCGCCGAGGCGGATGAGCAGCGCAAGCACACCGAGCAGAACGAGGCCCTCAAGCGTTGCTTCGTAAAGCTGGCTCGGGTGGCGCGGGATCGGCCCGCCGCCCGGAAAGATCATCGCCCAAGGCACATCGGTCGGCCGGCCCCACAGTTCGCCGTTGATGAAATTGGCGATGCGTCCGAGGAAGAGGCCGATAGGGCCGACCGCGCAGGTCACGTCTCCCAACGAGAGAATCGAAATTCTTCGTGTCCATGCGAATAGAATGACGGCAATGACACAGCCCGTGAATCCGCCGTGGAACGACATGCCGCCGTTCCAGAGCTGAAGGATTTCGCTGGGATGCGCGGCGTAATGCGGGAAATTGTAAAACAGCACGTAGCCGATGCGGCCGCCCAAGATGATGCCCAACGTAACCCACAACACGAAATCGTCGAAGTCCGCGAGGGTCATCGGCGCCTTGCCGCCCCACAGACGTTCCGAGCGGATGATCGCGCGGGCGTAGACCCAGCCGATCAGGATGCCGCAGATATAAGCAAGCGCGTACCAGCGGATCGCCAGCGGGCCGACATGGATCAGCACGGGATCGATAGCCGGAAACGGGATGACGAAAAGGGGCATGCGCGCTCTGCTGGCAAGGTGATGCTGCCGCCCGGCTGCCGCTGTCAAGCATAGCAGCCGGCGGCTCTTGCGGCCTGGGGAGGCGATGGTCATTGTAACGGTTATGCGTGGAGGCGACCGATGACCCAAACCACGAACAGGTTGTTTGACGAGATGGCGCGGCTGATGAACGACGCCGCCGGCGTCGCCCAGGGCGTGCGGCGGGAATTCGACACACTGTTCCGCACGCAAGCCGAGCGCATTTTGCGCGATCTCGACGTCGTGCAGCGCGAGGAGTTCGAGGCGGTGAAGGAAATGGCGCGGCTGGCGCGCGAGGAAAACGACGCGCTCAAGGCGCGCATTGAGGCGCTTGAGGGCGAGCGTAAAGAAAAGCTCTAACCAGGCCCGGATGGTGTCATTCCGGGGCGCTCGCCGACGCCAACAGGCGGAGGCGGGCGAGCCCGGAATCCATAACCCCGGTCTGTGATTATGGATTCCGGGCCCGGTCCCTCGGACCGTCCCGGAATGACACTCGATTCCTTGCCCTTTCCGACCACCGCCGCTATAAACCCGCCCAATCGCGGCCCCCGGCACCCCTGGAGGCTTGCCGCGAGCGTGGGCGGCGGAAAGCGCCGCCTTTTCAGCTAGATAGAGGTATCGATATGGCGACCGTCAAGGAAATGAAAGCGACGGCGCGCCCGAAGAGCGGCAAGGGGGCCGCCCGGGCGGAGCGTCGCGCCGGCCGTGTGCCGGGCGTGATCTATGGTGACAACAAGCCCCCGATGACGGTCTCGCTCGACCACGCGGAACTGCGCCAGCGCATCTATGGCGGGCGCTTTCTCACCACGCTCTACAGCCTCGACGTGGACGGCACCAAGCACCGCGTCATCCCGCGCGACTTCCAGCTCGATCCGGTGAAGGATTTCCCCGTTCACGTGGATTTCCTCCGCGTCGCCGAAGGCGCCAATATTCGGGTCAACATTCCGATTCACGTGCTCAACACCGATCAATCGCCCGGCGTGAAGCGCGGCGGTGCGGTCAACATCGTGACGCATACGATCGAGGTGATGTGCCCGGCGGACGCCATTCCGAAATCGATCGACGTCGATATTACGGGCCTGGAGATCAACTACTCCAAGCACCTGAGCGACGTGCAATTGCCGCCGAACGTGCGCGTGATCGCGCAGGGCGACATCACGCTGGTCACGGTCGTGCCGCCGTCGGGTTACGCGGAAGAAATGAAGGCTGCGGCGGAAGCTGCTGCTGCCGCTGCGGCTGCGGCGGCGACCGCGGCTGCCGCCGGCGTCGCCCCCGGTGCAGAAGGTGCACCAGCGCAAGGCGCGGCAGGCGCCGCGCCCGGTGCAGCGCCTGCGGCCGGAGCTGCCGCTCCCGCCGGTGGCGCACCGGCCAAGAAGTGAGGCGGCGCGCGGCGCGTGTCGGGGCTTCGTCTTTCGGCGGCGCGCCGCGCAGCGGTTGACCCATGCTGCTCTTCGTCGGCCTCGGCAATCCGGGCGAGCGCCACGTCGGCAACCGCCACAACATCGGCTTCATGGCCGTGCAGGCGATCGCGCGCGCGCATCGCATCGCGCCGTGGCGTCGGCGCTTTCAGGGCGTGGCGGTGGAAGGCGACCTTGGCGGCGAGCGCGTGCTGCTGTTGCTGCCGGGCACCTACATGAACGAGTCCGGGCGCGCCGTGGCGGAAGCGGCGCGTTTCTACAAGCTCGGCGTCGAGCACATCGTCGTGTTTCACGATGAGCTCGATCTTCCACCCGGCAAGCTGCGCGTGAAGACCGGCGGCGGCAACGCCGGCCACAACGGCTTGCGCTCGATTTCCGCGCATATCGGAAATGATTATCGCCGTGTGCGCTTCGGCATCGGGCATCCCGGCGATAAGGACATGGTGCAACCTTACGTGCTGCACGATTTCGCCAAGAACGACAAACCGTGGGTGGAGGCGCTGTGCGCGATCGCGGCTGAAAATGCGGCGCTGCTTGCCCAGGGGCGGGATTCGACCTTTCAGAACAAGGTTCATCTCGCGATGGTGGCGAAGGGCTTCGGCCAGGCGGACGAGCAGCCACAGCCGGGCGACTGAGCGGATCGAAATTTCATGGGATTCAAATGCGGCATCGTCGGATTGCCGAACGTCGGTAAGTCCACGCTCTTCAATGCGCTCACGCAGACCGCGGCGGCGCAAGCGGCTAACTATCCGTTTTGCACCATCGAGCCGAACGTCGGCGAGATCGCCGTGCCCGATCCGCGACTTGAGAAGCTGGCTGCGCTTGCCAAATCGGCCGAGATCATTCCGACGCGCATTTCTTTTGTCGACATTGCGGGGCTGGTGAAAGGAGCCTCGAAAGGCGAGGGGCTCGGCAATCAGTTCCTGGCGACGATCCGTGAAGTGGATGCCATCGTGCACGTCGTGCGCTGCTTCGAGGATAACGACGTTACGCACGTCGAAGGCAAGATCGATCCCATTGCCGACATCGAGACGATCGAAACCGAGCTGATGCTCGCCGATCTCGACAGTCTGGAAAAGCGCGTGGACGGCCTGGAGAAAAAAGCCAAAGGCAACGACAAGGAAGCCAAGGAAACGCTCGACCTGATCACGCGGTCATTGGCGCTGCTGCGCGAGGGAAAACCCGCACGCCTGGTCGAGCGCAAGCCGGAGGAGGAAAAGCTTTTTCATTCTCTCGGCCTTCTGACTTCGGCGCCGGTCCTTTACGCCTGCAATGTCGATGAGGCGTCCGCGGCGACCGGCAACGATTTCTCGCGCAAGGTCGAGGAGCGCGCCAAAGCGGAAGGCGCGGTCTCGGTCGTCATCTCGGCGAAGATCGAATCGGAGATCGCCATGCTGCCGGCGAGCGAGCGCGCGGATTATCTCGAAGCGATCGGCTTGACGGAGACCGGGCTCGATCGGCTCATTCGCGCGGGCTATGCCCTGCTGCATCTGGTCACCTATTTCACCGCGGGCCCGAAGGAAACGCGCGCCTGGACGATCACAAAAGGCACAAAAGCGCCGCAGGCTGCCGGCGTCATCCACTCCGATTTCGAGCGCGGCTTCATCCGCGCCGAAACGATTGCCTACGACGATTACGTCTCGCTCGGCGGTGAAGCGCAGGCTCGCGACGCCGGCAAGCTGCGGCTCGAAGGCAAGGACTATGTGGTCGCCGATGGCGACGTGATGCATTTCAGGTTTGCGACCTGAAGCTTTCCGATCGTGTTTACTTGGCGATTTGTTTCGCCGAAGATGGCCGTTGAGCTTAATTCGGAAACACATGATCACCACCGACGCGGTTTCGGCAGTGAACGTGCAGCGTGACGAACGCCGCGCGCTCGCCGTGGCTTGCGGCGCCCACGCACTCCACGACGGCTACACCGATCTCATCTACGTTATGTTGCCCGTCTGGCAGCATGAATTCATGCTGAGCTACGCCGCGCTCGGCCTGATGAAAACCGTGTTCTCCGGCACGCTGGCCGGTTTCCAGATTCCGGCAGGTTTTATCGCAGAGCGATTTGGTGCCGCGCTCGTGCTTGCGCTTGGCACGGCGATTGCCGGCCTCGGCTACTGCTTTGCCGGCCTGAGCACCGGGATCGCGTTGCTGGTGGCCGCTCTATTGGTCGGTGGGCTCGGCGCCAGCACGCAACATCCGCTCGCATCGTCCCTGGTGGCGCATGCGTTTGCCGGCGCGCGCTCACGCAAAGCGCTCGGCACGTACAATTTCGCCGGCGATATCGGAAAGATGGTTGTTCCTGCGGCGGCGTCGCTGCTGTTGGTGATTTTGCCCTGGCGTCATGCGCTTGCCTTGCTTGGAGGCTTCGGCGTGCTCGCGGCTATCGTGATTTTCGTCGCGACGCCGCGGCAATCGAACGCGCCCGCGCCCGTGCGCAAGGCTGAACAATCGCGTGGCGGCACGGGCATTTCGAACATCGCGTTTCCGCTCCTGTTGTCGGTCGGCGTGCTCGACAGCGCCACGCGTATGGCCTTTCTCACGTTCCTGCCATTCGTGCTCACGGCGAAAGGAGCGAGCCTGCCGACGATCGGCCTGTCCCTCACGTTGGTGTTTGCCGGGGGCGCGGCCGGCAAGCTCGTCTGCGCTTTCATCGGCGCACGCATCGGCACCGTCGCAACGGTTTGGCTGACCGAGGCGGTGACGGCGATCGGCATTGCAGCAACCCTGCCGCTGCCCCTCGAAGCGACGCTCGTGTTGCTGCCCGTCGTCGGCATTGCGCTGAACGGCACGTCGTCGGTGCTTTACGGGTCGGTGCCCGATCTGGTCGCGCCTGAGCGACGCACGCGCGCCTTCGGCATTTTTTATACGGGCACGATCGGCGCCGGAGCGGTGTCGCCGGCGATCTATGGCGTTCTCGGCGATGCGGTCGGCGTGCCGGCGGCGCTCATCATTGTCGCCGGCGTCGTGTTGTTAACTCTGCCGATCACGCTCGTATTGCGGCCGGCGCTTTCACAGGCAGCAGCTTCCTGAATTTCTGTTCACAAGCTGTAGGTTTGCTGAGTTCTGCAAATCGGAACCAAGTCGAGTCCGATGCGTTCTGGTTCGGGCGCGCGCACGCGCCTGTCCAGAGGAGGCATGAATGAAGAAACTTGTTTTAATCGCCGCGGCAGCGGGTTGTGTGATGGCCATGCCGGCCATTGCGCTGGCGGACAGCGTGACGATCGGCACAAACGGCGTGACTGTCCGCGATCGTGACTACGACCACGATTACCATCATCGTCATCATCACCACCATTATTGCCGGACCATCACCGAGCGCCACCACGGACCGCATGGCGTCGTGGTTCGCAAGGTTCGTCGCTGCGACTGAGGACGGTGAGGCGAGATGAAAATGGCTCCTCACCCGGAGCCATTTTTTTTGCAAAACTCGAATCGAATTGGAAACGGGCGGGCTGGAACGGCCAGGCCGACTGCGAATTGAATACGCATGGCCGCAAAGCATCCAGAACCTGTACTCGAGACCTCTCGCGACGCGGGCTCATCCGATGAACCGATGACGCAAGAGCAAGCCACGCGTCTGAAGGCATTGTCGATCGAAGCCTATGAGCCTGAGGCTTTCAGCGAAACTTTGACTCGCGCGGAGGCGGACAGGCGAATTGCCGTGCTCAGCGCCAAGCTTCCGTTGCTGGACGGCCCGCCGCATACCTTGTGATCCGTAGGGTAGCGCGCGCTCGGTTCCGCAGAACCCGCTGCACGGCTGGATTTTCGCGCGTTGAAGCCCCATATTAGCGGTCGAGGAGCTACCCGTTATGTCCCTGATCAACTACCGTGCTCCCTCGGAGCTATTTCCGAGCCGGAGTCGCAAGAGTCGGCGGCCGATCGGCTACAAGCGTTTTTCCACCGCCGCAGAGGCCATCCGTTTCGCCATCGAAGAATTGCCGCCCGAGTTACTGCTGGGCGCCTATCTCGAGGTCGAAGAGAAACGCTTCGATGGCAACGGCATCCGGCAACTCTACGAAAGCGACGATTATCCGTTGCCGCGGAGAAAAGCAGCGAACTGATTCGCGTTCAGGCAAGGACGGCAAAAAAGCCCCGCGCGAGCGGGGCTTTCAGTTTGGGAGGAATGCCCGGCCTGGGTGCCCCCTTCGCTGTCGCGGCGATCCCAGATGCAGCGGCGTCGTGCGACGTGCAGCCGCCTGCGAGCAACTGCAATGTTACGCTCCGGAGTTGCGCGATTTCGCATTCGCCGACGATGTCCCGACAATCCACAGCCCAAAGCGCGAGAGGGCTGAACTTACCCACCGGATTTATGTAGCCCAAGCGCTCCGGCGCTCATGCGTCTTTGTAATTGAACCCGCCGGGTCAATCCGGCGGGTTTTACGAAAGCGCTAAAAGCATGATTGCTTTGGATTGAATCGTCTCAATGTCTTCGGCGTCAGCCGCAGGCTTGACCCGCGGGTCCATCTCCTTCGCAAAGATGGATTGCCGGATCAAGTCCGGCAATGACGCTGCGGCGAGCGGCGCTTCCGTTAAGCGACCCTAGCCGGCGTCCGGAATGCGCGGCGGCGGGCTTCGCCATTTCGCAAGGCTGTCGGCGATGACTTTCATCGACGTCACCGCCGCGTGGTTGAGGCTCGCGAAGCCGGCGACCTCGCGCGTGACCCGCTCGCCTTCACTGCGCAGCATGTCGCGCACGGTACGCAGTTCGAGGATGACGCGATCGATCTCTTCCAGCGAGTTGCCGGACACGCGCCGAACCAGCGCGTTGACGTTTTCCGCTTCCGACTCGGGAGCCGCCTGGGCCTCCGGCGTGCGCCGGCGCAGGAACGTAACGTCGCGCCGGATGAACTCACGAATCTCGCCTTCGAACGCGGTCACTGCCTGATCCGTTTCGCTTGTCTTTTCCGAATCAGGTTTTTCGGTCCCAATCGACTCGGGTCTGGTGGCCGTCATGCTTTGCTCCTCGTGAGTTGCGCCAATGCTCCCCATCCGTTGCGGAGTGCCGCATGTGAGTTTGTCAGCTTGACGGCGGGATCGTGGCGCTTGTGGAAGCTTCACCAGTTCATCTTGAAGCCGGCGGTGACGCTCTTGCTCGCAGTGGGTTGACCCGGATCGCTGACCGATGTGGTTACGTGCAACGCACCGTATAGCTTCTGGTCGGCGCTGAAGGTGTTGTGGGTGACGGGATCGCCGGTGACATTGCTCCATCCGGCACCGAATGTCGTGCCGGTCGGCAACACGTTGAGCTTCACTTCCCGATTGTTGCCCCATAGTTGCGGCGTTGCATTGACCGGAGCCGACATGAGCGGCATCGCGGACGCGCCAGGCGTGCCGTACGATTCGGTGACCGAATAACTGTCCTGCGCGGTGACAGACAGTCGCGCGCCGAGCGGAACTGAGCGCGCGATCGACGTGCCGTACCTGCGTTGATCCGCACTCGAATCGATTCGCGTATTGACGCTGCCAAGATCAGGCACGGCCACATTCGCCCAGACGGCGCGCGATTGATCTGTGCCGCTTGCGCCGGGCAGCGGGCGAGTCGGGTCCTCGTCGGACGGACGCGCGTCGCGGTAGCCGAGATCGCTGCCGACCTTCGCGTCCCATGGGGTCGCCAACGATTTGTTGATCGAGACCGACACGGTACCGTCGGGGTTGTCGGTGCGCGCCACGCCGACGTTCTTGTTCTCGAACAGGGAATGCGGCGCCGGTACTGGCTTTGACGGCGCGTCGAACTGGGCCGGATCGAGATTGAGCTTACTCCAGAATTGTGGGTCGCCTTCGGCGGCGCCGGGCTGCACCGAGGGGACCGCTGCATCGGGCGGTGCGCCGGCTTCTTGCGCGACAGCCGTTGGCGGCGGCAGCAACATTGCAATGGCGAGCAAGCAGGCAGTGACGCCGCCCCGCATCCCGATCCCCCCTGGGTACCCCCGGTCCGACTGGGCGCCTGCCGCCTCACAGGCAGCGGCCCGACGCGAGTACGGCCCTGTGCCACGGAACCTTGGCAAAGCTGTGGAATTGGCCTTCTATAGCGGGTCGGTTTGCGGTGCCGGTCCTGTATAGTTCCACGGTGCCGGGGACATTGCGACCGACTCGCGTGGTTAGAAATCCGGCATGGGAGCACCCCCATGATCCTGCATTTGCCGATCGCCTTGCTTGGTTCACATCTCGTCCTCGCCGCGGAGGCCGTGCCGCAGTTCAACGTCGAGCCGGGATGCCGCGCGGCCGGCGTAGCGGCCATTGCACCGAACCGCACGCCCGACTCCTGCAAACACGACGAGAACGAGGCCAAAGCCAAGGTCGAGCAGGAATGGAGCCAGTTCTCCGCGACCGACAAGAGCCATTGCGTGCAGCTTTCCCGCCTCGGTGGCGCTCCGAGCTATGTGGAGTTGCTCACGTGCCTGGAAATGGCCAAGGCAGCGGCGGACTTGCCGGCCGGAGACAAGCTCGAAATTAAAAAAAAGAAGTAACCCGACGCGCCTGTCAGGCCTTCTTGCCCGGCTGAATGCCGAGGGCGTGGTGGCCGGAGGCACCCTGCTGCTGGGCGAGCTTATAGGCGGAAAGCTGCTTCGGCTTGTCCTTGTCCGCTTTCGGTTTCTTCTTTTCCTTCGACTGACGCATCTGACCTTTTGCCATGACAACCTCCTGGAGATTCGGCGGGGCTGATGGTGATACGGCGATTTGCCGGCGGCAAGAGGCGTCACGAAAGGGCGTC
This sequence comes from Pseudolabrys sp., assembly GCA_025929185.1. Classification (GTDB taxonomy): domain Bacteria; phylum Pseudomonadota; class Alphaproteobacteria; order Rhizobiales; family Xanthobacteraceae; genus Pseudolabrys. Next base: position 2,378 of record JAICMO010000005.1, on the reverse strand, counting down.
GGCAGCCTTGGCCCGTTGCGTCCCTTGGCCGCGGCGGCGCGGCATGGCTTGCCGCCCGGCGCGATGCTAGCGCTGGGCTTGCGCAAGAGGCGACGGACCGATGGGCGAACTCGTTAGCTATTTGCAGCCGCATTATTGGCTGCGCGTCTTCGAGATCATCTGGATCAACGTGCTGCTGTCCGGCGATAACGCGCTGGTGATCGCGCTCGCCTGCCGCAGCCTGCCGCCGAAGCAGCGCCTGTGGGGCATGATCCTGGGGGCCGCCGTCGCGGTCGGCATGCGCATCGCGTTTTCCGCCATCGTGTCGAACCTGATGGCGCTGCCTTACGTCAAGCTCGCGGGCGGCTGCGCGTTGTTGTGGATCGCGGTATCGCTGCTCAGCCCGCAATCGGACGAGCACAACCCGCAGGTCGAAAGCCACGAGAGCCTGCTGCGCGCGATCAAGACCATTGCGCTCGCGGACGTCATCATGAGTGTCGACAACGTCATCGCCGTTGCCGGCGCCGCCGACGGCAACACCGTTCTGCTGGTGTTCGGCCTCGGCATCAGCGTGCCGCTGATCGTTGCCGGCGCGAGCCTGACGATGTTGGTGTTGACACGCTTGCCGATTTTGGCCTGGGCCGGCGCGGCGCTGCTCGGCTGGATCGGCGGCGACATGATCGCGGGAGATCCGGTGATCTCCGATATTGCCGATAACGCCGACGTGCTCGGTGACCTCGAGCAGCGCAAGGCGGATTTCGCCTCGGCGCTGGGCGCGACCGGCGTGGTGACGATCGCGGCGATCCGACGCCGCTACGCGCGGCTTACCAACAGCGCCTAGCGGCGCGGCAGCAGACCGCTGCGGGCGAGGCGGGAATTCTCCGGCAAGCTGCGCCAGGCGCTCCAGAACACGCGGCCCGACCCGGCGACGCCGATCGCGAGCAGCGGCAGCGCCAGCGCCTCCGACAGTTCGGCGATCTCCAGCAGCTCGATGAGGTCGGAATAGTCGGCAAGGCTGCTTTGCTCGGCTTCGTCGACATACTTCAGGATCGAGCCGCCCCAAATGCCGATCATCGCGCAAAGCGCATCGATGCGGTCGCGCAAGGACAAACGGCCATTGGAAGGTCGCCTCGCCATGCGCGAGAGGCTAGCGCGCCTTGCGGTGGCGCGCACGGCCGGCGACTGAGGTGTATCGCCGCGGGCGAACCGTCAGGATTTCGAGGCGTGCGCGCCTTTCATCTTCTCGTCGATGCACTTGTCGACCACGTCGACGCGCTTGTCGAGATCCATGTCCTGGTGGCCCTTTTCGGTGGCCATCCAACAGATCTCGGCGGCTTTGGTATGCGTCATTGGCGGCTGCGCGGGCGTGGCGGCTGCGGTCGGAACCACGCCCGGGCCGGTGGTTTCGCAACCGGCCAGCGCCGCGGCGGCAAGCATGACGGGAAGGAGGCGGAAGATATTTTTCATGTTTCCAGCGGGAGTGCTCGGCGCGCGAGAGGACTGCGGATTGCGCCGACGCGCGACACTTCTAGCGACCCCGTTCCAAGGTCGGCAACAAGATTTATGACAATTTGTTGCAAGCGCGCGATTCGCCGACCGGTCTTTAACGCTATTCACAATCCTGTGCGTCGCCTTGAACCGCCTCGCTTGCCGCTGCGTTGGCCGAATGAACCGGGACGCGGGGAATGAGAATGCGGAGGCAATAACATGCGTACGACATTGGCGGCGGCTGCCGCCTTGCTCCTTGTAGGCGCCGGTGCGCAGGCGGACACCAACGATCAGCAACAGCAGCAACCGGTCTCGCGGCCGGCGGTCGGCGTCGGCGTCATCTGCGATACGCAGCAGCAGGCGGAGAAATTCATCAGCTTGCGCGCGCGGGGCGACGAGCCCGACAGCGCGATTCAATCCGTCAACGCCGACGCGAAGCAGGCGAGGGCCTGCGGCGTCGCCGCCATCGTGTTCAAGCGCGATGCGATCGTCGCCAATGAAAAGCTCAACGGAAAGCTGGTGCAGGTCGTGCGCATCAACGTGATGGCCGGATATAACGGCTCGGGCTGGCAGCGCGTCAGCGACATGACGCAATACGCGATCTTCGAAGGCGGCGGCGAGACTTTTTGTTTCCGCGTGCCGCGGGTTTTATTTAATCCTAGGGCTTGCGCTTATTTGGTGTATTTCCGGGGCGCGGCATTTTGGCTGCGGCGCGGCGGCACGGTTCCGTCGGTCCGGGCGTTTCCACTGGCGCGGCCCGGCCTTCCTCCCTATGTCACGCCGGCAGCCTTTTCTCAGGACGAATCCATGAAATCCGACCGCCCGTTCCGCCCGCGCCGCCCCGACGACGGCGGACCGCCCCGGCCGCCGCGCGAGGCCAGACCTCCTCGCGTGGAGCGCGCCCCCGGGCG
>JAICMO010000192.1 GCA_025929185.1 Pseudolabrys sp. | reverse complement strand
TATCTGCCGGGGCCGCAGGTCCGCGACGACGACGAAGAAGGGCTGGCGAAGGCCGCCGGCGATATCGGAACCACGATCTTTCACCCCGTTGGAACCGCCAAAATGGGCCGCGCGAACGACCCGATGGCCGTCGTCGATGCCCGCTTGCGGGTCATGGGCCTTGAGAATTTACGCGTCGTTGACGCGTCCATCATGCCGTCGATTACGTCCGGCAACACCAACTCGCCGACCATCATGATCGCCGAAAAAGGGGCCGGCATGATTCTTGAGGATCAGCCGCGCTAATCGCTTCCCGGCCGTTGATCGTAGCCCATTACCGTGAGACATTTCGCCTCAGGGCCTGACCGCGCGCGTTCTCGGCAGTCGGCCCTTGGAATCCGCACGCGGGACTGGACCCTGGTGCTTGGGCTCTACGCGCCGCGCATGGAGGGGGAGCATGAATCTCGTCGAGCGCGCCAAAGCAATCGTCTTGAGTCCCAACAGCGAGTGGCCGGTCATCGACCGCGAGCCCGACAGTGTGCGGGATATTTTCGTCAACTATGTCGCGATCCTTGCGGCGATTCCCGCCGTTTGCCGCTTCATCGGAACGGCATTCATCGGCTTCTCGGTGATGGGCGTGACCTATCGCGTGCCGATCGGCTCGGCATTGGCGTCCGCGATCATCGGTTATGTTCTGACCTTTGTCGGCGTCTACGTGCTGGCGTTCATCACCGATGCGCTCGCGCCCAGGTTCAAAGGCACGCAGAACATGACCAGCGCGGTCAAGCTCGCCGCCTACGCGGCGACGCCGGCGTGGCTTGTCGGTATCTTCTCGCTCATTCCGGCGTTGAGCTTCCTCGGCATTCTCGGGCTCTACTCGCTTTATCTCTTCTATGCCGGCGTACCGGTGATGATGAAATCGCCGAGCGAAAAATCGCTCGCCTACACGATCACGGTTATCGTGATTGCGATCGTCATCGCAATCATTATCGTCTTCCTGCAGGCGGCGCTGATCGGCATTCCACGCTACGGGTGATAACAAGCCGCCGCTTCAGGGCAGCGCCTTGAGGTGGCGGATCGGCCGGCCGGGCGCGATCGCCTGCGCCGCGGCAACGATCGCATTCGCATCGATGCCGTAGTGCCGGTAGAGCTCGGCGAGCGATCCGGTCTGGCCGAAGTGCTCGACGCCGAGCGGTCGCACGCGGTGGCCGCCGACTGCGCCAAGCCACGCGAGCGTCGCCGGATGCCCATCCAGAACGGTGACGATGCCGCAATGCGGCGGCACGTCGGCAAGCAATCGCTCGATGTGCGAACGCGCATGCACAAGGCCGCGCTCACGCGCGCGCTGCGCGGCGGTCCAGCCGGCATTGAGACGGTCGGCGGAAGTGACCGCGAGCAGGCCGACATCACGGCGATCTTCGGCAATCAGGCCGACCGCCGCAATCGCTTCCGGCGCAATCGCGCCGGTGTAGGCGACGATAACTTGCGCATTCGGTCCCGGCTTGCGCAGCCAATAGGCGCCGTCGACGATTTGCTGCCGCAACTCCGGCGTCATTTTGCGCTCGATCTGCTCGAGGGGCCGCGTCGAAAGCCGCAGATAAACCGAGCCGCCGGTCTCATCGCGCAGCCAGTTGCGTTCGGACGGCGCGCCGTCGCCGTCTTTCTGGATGTACGAAAAGGCCCAGCCGAGAATGGCGGCGAGCTCGTCCACATAAGCGGGCTCGAACGCGGCGAGGCCGTCCTGTGCGAGGCCGATCAGCGGCTCCGATATGGATTGATGCGCGCCGCCTTCACCGGAAAGCGTAATGCCGGACGGCGTTGCCACGAGAATGAACCGCGCGTCCTGGTAGCACGCGTAGTTCAGCGCATCGAGGCCACGCGCGATGAAGGGATCGTACAGCGTGCCGATCGGCAACAGTCGTTCGCCGTTGATCGAATGCGACAGCCCAAGCGCCGACAGCAGGATGAAAAGGTTCATCTCGGCGATGCCGAGCTCGATGTGCTGGCCCTTGGGCGAGAACTCCCAGTTGAAGGTCGAGGGGATGCGCTCGTTCCTGAACGTGTCCGCCATCGCTTCGCGGCCGAACAGCTTTCGGCGGTTGACCCACGGCCCGAGATTTGTGGACACGGTCACGTCCGGCGAGGTGGTGACGATGCGGCGCGCGAACTCGCTCTCACCGCGCCCGATCTCATTCAGCAGCGCTCCGAAACCGGATTGGGTCGAGGTGACGGCCTGAAACGTGAGCGGCAATTCATCCGGTACCTCGATTGACGGCGCTTTCAGCCGGCGCGTGCTGCCGGACGCGAACGGTACGTTGTCGAGGAAGTGCTGCAATTCGCTTGCGTCCAGCGACAGGCCCTCGAACTTGTCCCACTCGTGGCCGGCGCGCACGTTAATTGCCGCGCGGAAGGTTTCCATCTGCGCCGGTGTCATCAACCCAGCGTGATTGTCCTTGTGGCCGGCCATCGGCAGGCCGAACCCCTTGACCGTGTAGCAGATGAAGCAAGTGGGGCGGTCGTGATCGACCGCATGGAACGCCTCGCACAGAGACGGCAGGTCGTGCCCGCCGAGATTGTTCATCAGCCGCGCAAGCTCGTCGTCCGAGCGTTTTTCGATGAGCCGCGAAAAGTCGCCCTGGTCGCCGATCTCGTCGTTCAGCCGCTTGCGCCAAGCGGCGCCGCCGGCGAAAACCAGCGCCGAATAAAGCTGGTTCGGGCAATTATCGATCCAAGCGCGCAGCTTTTCGCCGCCCGGCTCCCTGAACGCCGCCTGTTGCAGCGAGCCGTATTTGAGGATGACGACGTTCCAGCCGAAATTCGTGAACAGCTGCTCGTAACGCTGCCACAAGCCTTCGCGCACGACTGCGTCGAGGCTTTGCCGGTTGTAGTCGATGATCCACCAGCAATTGCGCAGGCCCTGCTTCCAGCCTTCCAGCAGCGCTTCGAAGATGTTGCCTTCATCGAGCTCCGCATCGCCGACCAGCGCGATCATGCGGCCTTCGTGGCGCTCGTGCGCCCAGCCGTGCGCGCGCACGTAGTCCTGCACCAGCGATGAAAACAGCGTTTGCGCAACACCGAGGCCGACCGAGCCGGTCGAGAAATCGACGTCGTCGGCATCCTTGGTGCGCGAGGGATAGCTTTGCGCGCCCTTGTAGCCGCGGAATTTCTCCAGATGCTCGCGTGTCTGCTTGCCGAGCAGATACTGGATCGCATGGAAGATCGGGCTCGCGTGCGGCTTGACTGCGACGCGGTCCTCCGGCCGCAGCACGTCGAAGTAAAGCGCCGTCATGATGCTGGCGAGCGAGGCGGACGAGGCCTGATGGCCGCCGACCTTCGGCCCGTCGGCGTTCTCGCGCAGATGATTGGCATTGTGGATCGTCCAGCTGGCGAGCCACAGCACCTTCTTTTCGAGTTCGCGCAGAATAGCTGTTTGGTCGCTCATGGCGGGTTTATACCACCAAAGCGAAGGGAGCGGCCTGCCTATTTGACGGCGCCGCCGGTGATGCCGGCGATGAAGCGGTCGAGGAAGATGTTATAAGCGATCCCCACCGGCACGCTGGCGATCAATGCGCCGCCCATGAGTTCGCCCCAATAGAACACGTCGCCACGGATGAGATCGGTTACCACACCAAGCGTCACGGGCTTCTGCGCGGATGAGGACACGAAGGTCAGCGCGTAGACGAATTCCTGCAACGTCAGGGTGAACGTGAAGATCACCGCCGTCAAAATCGCCGGCACCGATAATGGAATCGTCATCCGGACGAAGGCGCCGAACAAACTACAGCCGTCGACAATCGCCGCTTCCTCGATCTCGGGCGGCATGGCCTTGAAGAACCCCATCAACAGCCAGGTGGAGAACGGGATCGTGAAGGTCGGATAGACCAGCACCAGCGACCACATCGAATTCTGCAACCCGAGATCGGCGACGATCCGCGACAGCGGCAGGAACAAAAGGCTCGGTGGCACAAGGTAGGTCAGGAAGATGCCGATCCCCAGCGTCTCGCCGGCGCGGCCGGTCATCCGTGCCAGGCTATAGCCCGCGGGCACGGCGGTAACGAGCGTGATCGCGGTGACACAGACTCCGATGATCAGCGAGTTCAGCAGCCAGCGCCCGAACAGCGTCTGCTCGAACAGATAGCGGAAGTGCTCGAGGGTCGGCGGCTCGGTGAACCAGAAGGGGATGTTGGTGACGTTATAGAGATCGCTATTCTCTTTTAGCGACACAATCACCATCCAGTAGAAGGGGAACGCGCACACGATCACAAAGAATGCGATCGCAAGCCAGAATAACGTCCGGCCGGCGACGAGGGTGACGATGCGTTGCATGTCAGATCTCCCGCCGCCGGATGAAGCGCAACATTGCGATCACCACGATCAGCAGCACCGGCAGCATGAACAGCGAGATGGCGGCGCCATGCGCCACGTCACCGGAAGCAATGCCGACCTGAAAGCCCTGGAAGCCCAGGACGGACGTTGCCCCGGCGGGCCCGCCGTTGGTCAGCAGAAAAACGATCGAGAGGTCGGTGAAGGTGAACACGATGCCGAAAATCAGGCCGATGGCTACGATCGGCAAGATCATGGGCACGATGATCTGGTAATTGCGGCGCCAGAAGCCGGCGCCGTCGACGGTCGCCGCATCGATTATATCCTGCGGCACGGCGGTGATGCCGGCGAGGAAGATGACGATCGCAAACGGGAAGAAACGCCAGGCGTTGATGATGATGATACACAGCATCGCCAACTCCGGGGTACCGAGCCAGTTCGGCGCCTCGGGACGCGTAACAATGCCGAGCGCGATCAGCGTCCAATTGACGACACTGTAAAGGGAATCGAAGATCCACTCCCAGGCGATGGTGGCGAGCGCGATCGGCACCGCCCACGGCAATATGACCAGCGCCCTGACGATCTTGCGCCCGGGGAACGGCTGTAGCAGCAGGAACGCGCCGAACTTCCCCATGACGAGGCCGAGAAAGTTGGATGCGAAGGTAAAGAGGAAGGTATTGCCCAGCGTTCGGAGAAAAGTGGGATTGTTTACGACATCCACGAAATTCGCGAGGCCGACGAAGCGCCAGGTCGGATTGTAGAGCGTGTAGGCGCTGACCGAATAATACATGGCCAGCAAGAAAGGCAGACCGACCAGCAGGAGGACATACAGGATAGCCGGCGCCATGAAGATCGCGCCGAGTACGTCGCGCCGGTCCAGGATGAAACGAAAGCGCGAGGCCGGCTTGGCAATTGGTTCGGCGATTGAGACCATCGGTGAATACCCGCTTCAATGACGACTGGCCCGATTGCCGTCCTTGTCGAAATAGCGCAGGGCGTGATTGCGCACTGCGAACGAATGCCACTCGCCGGGCCGGATGCTTTCCTCGGCGACGTGCGCGGGCGGCAACCGCGCCGTAACCACCTGGTTCGGATCGAAGCCTGCGATCACGCCATAAACGATCCGTTCGGAGCCGAGGTACTCGGAACGATCGACCCGGAAGGAAAATTCGGCGACGGCGCTGCCCTCGATCATGCCTCTCGGCAGGAAGTTCTCGGGCCGGAAGCCGAGATAGCCGCCGTTCTTCGCGACGATATTCATCGGCGGGGTTCCGACAAAGGTCGCGACGAAGCGGTCGGCCGGGTCGTCGTAGATTTCCGTTGGCGTTCCCACTTGCCGCACCCGCCCGTGGTCGATGACCGCGATGCGGTCGCCCATGCCCATCGCCTCGACCTGGTCGTGGGTTACGTAGATCGTCGTGATGCCCACTCGCTGTTGGAATTGCTTGATCTCCAGTCGCGCCGAGGCGCGCAATTTGGCGTCGAGGTTCGAGAGCGGCTCATCGAGCAGCAGTGCCGTCGGCTCGCGTACGAGAGCGCGCGCGAGCGCGACACGCTGGCGCTCGCCGCCCGAGAGCGTCGCCGGTCGCCGCTCGAGCAGCGGCGCGAGCTCGAGCAGCTCGACGACGCGGTCGAACGACAGCCCGTGCGCGCCGATGGCGAGACGCTCGCCGTAGCGCAGG
>JAICMO010000013.1 GCA_025929185.1 Pseudolabrys sp. | reverse complement strand
GTGAGCCGGTCGCGCGTCGCCGACGGCTCGGTCAGGATTGCGGCGCAATGTTGAGTGACGTGGTCCGATGGGCCGCGCCGGCGCGGTCCAAAGGGCTGAATGAAAAAGCGCATCAGCCACGCCACCGGCCTGACCGGGAAATTCACAATCAATTCGTCAAATCGTTGCTCGATGGTGGCGAGGCTCGCTTCGAGGCAGAATTCGAGCAGCGGCAGATCGTCTTTTTGCCGGCCCTCGTCATTCCAGCGCTTGAGCGCCGCGCACGAAAGGTAAAGCTCGGAAAGGATGTCGCCGAAGCGCGCCGAGATCATTTCTTGCCGCTTCAGTCCCCCGCCAAGACTGAGCAGCGAAAGATCGACGGCAAAAGCAAACGCGGCGCTATGTCGGCTGAGCTGCCGATAAAAGCGCGATGCCGCGCCGGCGCTCGGAGCGGGCGCGAAGGCGCCGCCGGTCCATGCGCGGCCCCAGGCGCGGAACGTGTTGGCGATGCTGTGGCCGACATGGCCCCAGAACGCTTTATCGAACGCATCGAGGCCGCGCGTTTTGTCCTCGTCCTGCAGCGCCATCATTTCCTTCAGCAAGTAGGGATGGCAGCGGATCGCGCCCTGGCCGAACTGGATGAGGCTGCGCGTGACGATGTTCGCGCCCTCGACGGTGATGCCGATCGGCACGCCGCGATAAAGGCTGCCGAGATAATTGAGCGGACCCTCGATGATGCCCTTGCCGCCATGCACGTCCATCGCGTCGTTGACCGAGATGCGCATGCGGTCGGTGGCTTGCGACTTCATGATCGCGGTGACGACGGCCGGCTTATGGCCGTCGTCGAGCGCCGCGCAAGTCATGCGGCGCGCGGCGTCGAGCAGGTAGGCGGTCGCCGCCATGCGGCCGAGCCGCTCCTGAATCGCTTCGAATTTTGAGATCGAGACATGGAATTGCTCGCGGATGCGCGCGTAAGCGCCGGTGACGCTCGCGGTGAAGGCAGCCCCTGCGGCGGAAAGCGACGGCAGCGAGATGCCGCGGCCGGCGGCAAGCGCGCTCATCAACATCTTCCACCCCTTGCCGCATTGCTCGACGCCGCCGATGACGTGGTCGATCGGCAGGAAAACGTCGTGGCCCCAGTTTGGGCCGTTCTGGAAAACATGCATCGCCGGCAGGTGACGCCGCCCGATGCTGATGCCTGGCAAATGAGTCGGCACCAGCGCGAGCGTTATGCCGATATCCCCCTCGTTGCCGATGAGATGGTCGGGATCGCGCAGCTTGAAGGCAAGGCCAAGCACCGTCGCGATCGGCCCAAGCGTGATGTAGCGTTTGTGCCAATTGAGGCGGATGCCGAGTACCTCCTTACCCTCGAAGGTGCCACGGCACACAACACCAGAATCGATCATGGACGCGGCATCCGAGCCCGCCTCCGGGCTGGTAAGGCCGAAGCAGGGGATTTCCTCACCGCGCGCAAGGCGCGGCAGCCAATAGCCGCGCTGCTCCTTGGTGCCAAACTGCATCAGCAACTCGCCGGGGCCGAGCGAGTTCGGCACCATCGCGGTGACCGCGACCGTGATCGAGGCCGACGATAGCTTGCGGATGACCTCCGAATGCGCATAGGCGGAAAAACCAAGGCCGCCGTATTCCTTCGGAATGATCATCGCGAAGAAGCGGTTGCGCTTCAGGAAGTCCCAGACCTCAGGCGGCAGGTCGTGCAATTCCCAATTGACCTTCCAGTCGTCGACCATGCGGCAAAGCTCTTCGACCGGGCCCGCAAGGAATTTCTGCTCTTCGTCCGACAGGCGCGCCGGCTTGAAAGCCAGAAATTTCCTCCAATCGGGATTGCCGGTGAAGAGATCGGCGTCCCACCAGACATCGCCGGCCTCGATCGCCTCGCGCTCGGTATCCGAAAGGCTCGGCAGCGCGTGCTGCGCCATCCGGAAGATGGGCTTCGTGATGACGTCCCGACGAAAGGAGGAATTTGGCATTGGGACTGCGCTTTTCTGGCTTCTATTGGAAGCCGCGATGGAGGGAAGGTTCCGCGAAGACTATGGGTTTCGGAGGCTCCGGCATTTAGACTTTAGGACCTGATGCTTTGAGATTGAAGCAGCACGGCTCTCCATGGCCAGTGCTGATTCGACTGAAGATTAGCACGCCTGCGCAGGTACCGGCTCATGCTCGACAGGATCAAAGAATACCTCAGTGGGGCTATTCTTCGGTATCTCTCCAAGCCCACGGCGCGTTATGCGCCGTTTTTTGCCCCCGATCCGGAGGTATTCCGCCGCGCACTCCAGCCCGGCGACATCCTGCTGATCGAAGGCAACACCCGGCTCAGCGCCATAATCAAGTTTTTGACCCAGTCCACATGGTCGCATGCCGCGCTTTATGTCGGGGCGCGGCCGGGAGACCGGGGGACGAATCACACGGACGATCCCGACGCCGAGCCCAACGTCTTGCTGGAAGCCGATGCGGAAATCGGCGTCGCCACCGTGCCACTGTCTAAATATCTCCATTACAACAAGCGAATCTGTCGCCCGGTTGGGCTCAACGATGAAAGCAAGCGGCAGGTCATCGACTACGCCCTGGCGCGCATCGGAAAGCTCTACGACTCAAAGCAGATTGTCGATCTCGCCCGCTACCTTTTCCCATATCCGCCGGTCCCGGTCTGGTTTCGTCGTCGGTTGCTGGCGATCGGCAGCGGCGACCCGACCAAGGCCATCTGCTCAACCCTGATTGCGCAGGCGTTCGAATCGATTCGCTATCCGATCCTGCCGGAGCGGGTGGCCGTTAAGGGCAAAATCTACGGCGTCGCGCCGTTTGTGCAGAGCGAAGTCGCCCACATCCGCAAGCACGGCCTTTACACGCCACGCGATTTCGATGTGTCGCCGTTCTTCGACATCATCAAGCCGACGCTTGAGGATGATTTCGATTATCACACACTGGTCTGGGCACCGCCGGATTACAAAACGGACACCATTCCGCCGAAGGTGAGTTGAGAGGCTGTTTGTTGTCATTCCGGACGCCGCCAACGGGTCCGCGCGAGGCGCGGCCCGATGACAGGCTCCGCGGCGATCCGGAATCCATACGCCACAGTACCGAGGTTATGGATTCCGGGTTCGCGGCCTGTCGGCCGTGCCCCGGAATGACGGGACAACAGTTAGCCTTCTTTCCTCACCACCGGATGCGGACGGCCGCTGGCGTCGACAGCGACATACGTAAAAAGTCCTTCAGTGACCTTGATCGGTTCGTCGCCGATGCCCCGCCGGACCCAGCTCTCGATCTTCACCGCGATCGAGGTATTGCCGATGCGCTCGATGTTGCAATAGCAGGTCACTTCATCGCCGACCATGACGGGGCGGTGAAACGCCATGCCCGTGATCGCGACCGTAACAACGCGCCCGCGCGCGCGACGCGTCGCAACCGTGCTGCCGGCAAGGTCCATCTGGCACAAGAGCCAGCCGCCGAAGATGTCGCCGTGGGTATTCGTGTCTGCGGGCATCGCGATTGCGCGCAGCGCCGGCTCGGAGGAGGGCGGCTTTTCGGCAGGGGCGGTCGGCTGCGAATTCGGACCGGGCATGGACGGCAGGCGGAGGGTGCCTCACGGCGACTCAATCCAACATCTTGCCCTTATACGCGCGTCCGCCGCGCTGGCAACGGCCTCGCGCGGCGGACGGATTCAGCGTTGCACTCGATCAGTCGCTGTTCTGGGCGACTTCGCGGCCGAGCTTGTTAAAGTGAGCCTTCTGCTCGTCGCTAAGTGAGGCGTAGAAGTCGTCCAGCGGCCCTTCGACGGTCTTGGCCGCGTCGATCATCGCCTGCAGGCGCTTCTGCATCGCTTCGAGTCGGCCGATCGGCGTGAGTGGCGTTTCGTCAGGGCAGGCGGCTTGCAGAATGGTGACGGCCTTGCCGGTCGCGTCTTCCAGGTTGGACAAGCTGTCCTCCTGCGCGTCTGTGGGCTTTACCACCTGCTCGATCTTGTCGATCGGCAGATTGCTCAAGCCGGGCTTGGCCTGCTTGCAGTCGGAAGCGGACGCCTGCGCCTGTTCGGCCTGATCGCCGTTACCGTTCTGCTTCGGGCCGATGTCGTTGAAGCGCGCCTTCTGCTCATCGCTGAGCGAGTCGTAGAACTTCTCCAGCGGCGGGCGTACGGTCTGCACGGCCTGCAACGTCGCCAACAATCGCGCCATCATCGCACGCAAGCGCCCGGGCGGCGTGCGTGGATAGGCGTTGGCGGACGGGCAGGAGGCCTTGAACACGTCGGCGGCTTTTTGCGCGGCGGTCTTCAGGTCATCGAGCAAGGCCTGCTGATCGGATGTGGGCGCAACCGCCTTGCTGATCTCGGCAAAAGGCCACGCGGTGACGCCGCTGCCCGGATCATTGCAAAGCTGGCGCACGCCGGCGCTGCTCGTACGCGCGACGGCCGTGCCACTGCCGCTCGGTGAAACGCCGGCAGCGGGCGCAGCGTAAGCGTAGGCTTCCGGCGGACCGCTCTCGCCCCAGAACACGCCGTCGAACAGGTCGTCGTAAGCGTAGGCCCAGTAGCCGTCGTCATAGCCGTAAGGCCAGAACGTGTAGTCGAAGATATCCGAATACGCGTAGGGCCAGAATACTGGACCGTACCACCCGACGAACACGGCGCGATGCCCATGGCGCCAAGCTCTGCGCGCTGCGACAGCTTCAAAGCGTCGATGGTGGCGATCGCGACGATCGGCACGAGCGGCGGCGAAACGCGCCGCGAAGCGGCCTTGCCGCGCCGTTTGCGGCGTCAGGCGGCCTCCGCCGTTCAAACGCTGCTCGCGTCGGGCAAGCCGCCGCTGCTCCCTCGCATTATCTCGCGAGGCGGCGCGATTTGTTTTCGTTGCATTCGGTTGCGCGGCGGTCGCCGGCGTACGCGCATTCGTCCGCACGTTTGCGTTTGCGTTATTGCGTTCGCGATTGCGCTGCTCTCGCACCGCCGTCGAGGCGTTGCGCCGCTCCTGCCTTTGCTGCGCGCGCTCGATGCGGCGTTCGTTCCGCGTCGTCGCGTGCTGGACGTTGGGCCGCGTCGCCGCTCGAGTACGCTCTTTGACGCTCCGATTCACGACGTGGGGCGCGGAACGTTGCGGCCGTGCCACATGGCGCGTCACCCGCGGCGCGGCATTGTGCCGGGTCATATGCGACATCGAGCGGACTTGCGGGGTCGCCCGAATGTGAGGAGCGGACGGCCGCGCAATATGTGTCATGTGCGGCGCGGCGCGCGGCGCCATTCGAGGCGCTGCATGCATTGCAGGGCGCGGCGCTGCATGCACCGCGGGACGTGGCGCTGAATGAGCCGCAGGGTGCGCGGGAGCAGCCTGCCGCCCGTGTGGATTTTGAGCGTTTGCGGTGAGTGTTGAGAACGCGGCTAGCGCGAGTGCCGCAGTGAAACAGGTTACAGCTCGCGTCATTGCATGTCCTTCGTGTTGCCCCACGAGCGCCGTGAACATTAAACGCGCGGACGACCGGAAGCCGTCTGCGACAAAATGGAGCGACGGTAAGATGGAACGAAAACGCATAAGGTTGCGCGAGGTTGCCGGGGCGAGGGTGCCTGGAAGCGGCGGCGCTTTTAATCGAACGCACCCTTTGTGGAGCAGCAGAGCCCTTTTACGAAGTTCGCCCGCTACGACTTCGCGCGCCAAAACGCTGTCTCTGTTTCCGTGCCGACTAAGCTACTGGATTCACGACCAATTCCTCACCCCAGGGACGTCACGTCTCTTGTAGTTCCAGACCGCCGTGAACCAATTAAACTGCCAAGGATTGTTGTATGGGCCATAGGGGGCGGTGATACGTCTGCCATTCATGCTGGTCGTGCTTTCAGGAATCGTTTTGGCGATCTGGATTTATTTGCTCTGTGCGCGGGGCAGCTTTTGGCTGTGCTCCGTGAGGGATCGTCAGGAGGTAGTAGCGGCACCGGACCAGTGGCCTAGCGTGGCGGCGGTTATTCCTGCGCGCAACGAGGCCGATTGCATCGGTGCGAGCCTCGGCTCCCTTCTGCGCCAGGATTACCGTGGAGCGTTCTCGATTGTGCTCGTCGATGACGAGAGCAGCGATGGCACGGCTGCGATCGCGCGGGAGGCCGGCGCCGCTGTGCGGCCGGACCGCGCGTTTGCGATTGTTGCGAGCAGCAGTTTGCCATCCGGCTGGACGGGAAAGCTCTGGGCGCTCAGGCATGGGGTGGCCGTTGCCGAGGAAAAATTCAAACCGGAATATCTGTTGCTTACCGACGCCGATATCGTCCACGCGCCCGATTCGGTTTCTGCGCTGGTTGCGCGCGCATCGGCCGGCAAATTCGCGCTGACTTCACTGATGGCGAAGCTGCACTGCGTCAGCCTCGCCGAGCGCAGCCATGTGCCGGCCTTCGTCTATTTTTTCCAGATGCTTTTTCCGTTCGCCTGGGTTGGGCAGCGCCACTCCTCAACGGCTGCCGCCGCGGGCGGCTGCATGCTGGTCTGCGCCGACGCGCTGCGCAATTCGGGCGGCATCGACGCGATCCGCAACGCCTTGATCGACGATTGCGCGCTGGCGCGGCAGCTGAAAACACACGGATCGATTTGGCTCGGCTTGACGGACCGCGTGCACAGTATCCGTCGTTATGAAAGCTTTGCCGACGTGAAGCAGATGATCTCGCGTTCAGCCTACGCACAGCTTCAGTTTTCGCCGCTGCTGCTTGCAGCGACGATCGCCGGCATGCTGCTCGTCTTTGTCGCGCCGCCGGCGCTTGCGTTCTTTGCTCACGGGATTGCCCGCTGGCTTGGAATTGCGGCCTGGCTGTTGATGATGGTTTCATTTCAGCCGATGCTTCGCTTCTACCGCCTGTGGCCGCTCTGGGGCGTGGCGCTGCCTGCGATCGCGCTGTTCTATGCGATTTACACGCTCGATTCGGGCTATCGGCATGCACGACGGCAAGGCGGCAGCTGGAAGGGACGCGTTCATGTCAACGCGCCGAGCTTGCAATGAGCGCGAGCGCCGAGCTTCGATCCGGCAAAGGACATCGCGACGAAAACTTTCCGGTTGCGTCGTGGATCATCAAACGCAAACATCGCCCGCCCATTCTTGCTTTCTACGAATTCGTGCGTGTAGCCGACGACATTGCCGACCATCCAAACCTCGCACCGCAGGAAAAGCTGGCAAGGCTCGATCGCCTGGAAGCAAGCCTGCTTGGCGACAGCGACGAGGAGTCTGAGGGGATCGCGCTTCGCGCGATATTGCGCGACTGTCGCCTGTCGCCGCGACACGCGCAGGATTTGTTACGAGCCTTCAGGCAGGACGTCACCAAGCTGCGTTACGCGGACTGGGATGACCTCATTGGCTATTGCACGTATTCTGCGATGCCGGTCGGGCGCTTCGTGCTGGATGTGCACGCTGAATCGCACAGCACGTGGCCTGCTTCGGACGCGCTATGCGCAGCCCTGCAAGTGATCAATCATTTGCAGGATTGCGCGAAGGATTTCCGCCAACTCGACCGCGTGTACATCCCGCTGGACGCGCTTTCCTCGCATGGTTTGACGGTGGATGCACTCGGTGCTGCACGCGCGAGCCCAGCTCTAAAGACTTGCTTGAGCGAACTCGCGGCCTGCACCGGCGTTTTGTTGCGGCAGAGTCACACGCTGCCGGCGCTGGTCAACGATTCGCGTTTGGCAGCGGAAATCGCGGCGATCCAAGGCATGGCTGAAAGGCTGATTGCGATTTTGCAGACACGTGACCCGTTGAGCGAGCCAGTGCATTTGAGCAAGCGCGCCATGCTCGCAACCGGAATGCGTGCGGCCGCGTTTTGCCTGTTGCGCCGTCCATTCCGGACGCCCCTCCCTCTTGACCGAAGGCGGGCGCATGAAACCTGAGATACAGGAGGCGCTCGAAAAACATCCGACGTCCGCCGCGAGGGCAGGGGGCAGTTCGTTCTATTTCGCGATGCGGATACTCCCGCGCGAGCAGCGGGAAGCGATGTTCGAAATCTACTCTTTCTGCAAGATCGTCGATGACATCGCCGACGGCGGCGCGCCTCGAGCGACCCGCCTGCAGCAGCTCGCCCAGTGGCGCGCCCGCATCGATGCGCTCTACCGCATAGGGGCAGCTGAGAGCTTTGAAGGCCTTGCGCAAGCGATCAAGCGATTTTCATTGCGACAGGACGATTTCCTCGCCGTCATCGAGGGAATGGAAATGGATGCGGCGGAAGATATCCGCGCGCCGGCGCTCGAACGGCTCGACTACTACTGCGACCGCGTCGCGTCCGCGGTCGGGCGCTTGTCGGTTCGGGTCTTCGGGATGGATGAGGAGGAAGGCATTCTGCTTGCGCATCATCTCGGGCGGGCGTTGCAACTCACGAATATTCTGCGCGACATTGACGAGGATGCCGATGCAGGGCGTCTCTATCTTCCGAAAGAAGCGCTCGATGGCGCGGGTATCGGCACGAAAGATCCGAAGCAGGCCGCGTCACATCCTGCGCTTGGCAAGGCGTGTGACGTCATAGTCGATATCGCGCGGGGCCATTTCGTGAAGGCGGACGAAGTGCTGGCGCGCTGCCCGAGACGCGCGACGCGCGCGCCCAGAATCATGGAGGCCGCTTACCGCCAGATGCTCGAGGAGATGGTCGCGCGCGGCTGGTCGCCGCCACGCGACCGGATTCACATTAGCAAATCTCATTTGTTACGGATCGCGTTACGACATGCATTCATCTGAAAACGGTGCGGTTCACGTCATCGGTGCCGGGCTTGCGGGGCTCGCCGCCGCGGTTCGGCTTGCCGGCAGCGGACGCGCCGTTGTCATTCACGAGGCGACGATGCAACCCGGCGGCCGCTGCCGCTCGTATTACGATCAAACCGCCGGAATGGTCATCGACAACGGCACCCATCTCGTGCTTTCGGGCAACCACGCCGCCCTTGCTTACGCGAAAGCGATCGGCGGGATAGGCGGGTTGGACGGCCCAGACGTTGCGGAATTTCCCTTCGTCGACATGGCGACAAACGCCCGCTGGACCGTTCGGTTCAACGACAGCGTGTTTCCCTGGTGGATCTTCGACAGGAAACGTCGCGTGCCGCAGACGCGGGTCGCCGATTACCTGCCGCTGGCGCGGCTCGTCTGGACCTTGGACGACAAGCCCCTTGCCGAAGTGATGAACTGCAAAGGTCCGCTTTACGAACGGCTGATTGCACCATTCTTCCTCGCCGCTCTCAACGTCGAGCCGCCGAACGGTTCGGCCAAGCTCGCCGGCGCGCTCGTGCGGGAGACGCTTGCGAAAGGCGGCGCCGCGTGCCGGCCCTTGCTCGCGCGCGAGGGAATCGGCACGGTTTTCGTCGATCCTGCGATCACATTCTTGCAAGAGCGAGGCGTGCAAATTCGGCTGCAACACGAGTTGCGCGCGCTGCGCTTCGGCAACGGTCGCGTCGTGCAGCTCGATTTCGGCGACGAAAACATCGCTCTCGGCGCAAGCGACAACGTCATTTTGGCGGTTCCGGCCTATGCGGCCTCGGGACTCATGCCCGGCCTACAAACTCCGTCGGTATTTCGGGGTATCTTGAACGTCCATTTCCGCGCCGATCCACCTGCAGATTTCCCCTCGATGACCGGCATCATCAACGGCACGAGCGAATGGCTGTTTGCGTTTCCCGGGCGTATTTCGGTAACGATCAGCGATGCGGCTCATATGTTCAATATGCCGCGGGACGAGGTCGCGCAGACCATCTGGAAAGAGGTCGCAAAGGTGTTGGGCCTGCCGGATAAGCTTCCGCCGTGGCAGATCGTGCGCGAGCGGCGCGCGACCTTTGCGGCGACACCCGAACAGAACGCCAAGCGGCCGGCAGCGGAAACGCACTGGAGCAATCTGTTTCTTGCCGGCGATTGGACGGCGACCGGCCTGCCGGCGACGCTCGAAAGCGCCATCCGTTCCGGAAATCGCGCCGCCGATCTCATTAGCGAAGGCGCGCGGATCGCCGCATGAGTTCGCAAGTTGCCGTTCCCGCGCGCGACGCGACGCGGCCTGACGAAGCCCTCGACGTGAACCGCGCGGTGGATGCCGCTACGCGTGCGCTGCTCGCATGCCGGCAAGCGGATGGGCACTGGGTGTTCGAGCTTGAGGCGGACGCGACCATTCCGGCTGAATACGTGCTGCTCCGCCACTATCGCGGCGAGCCCGTTGACTCGCCGCTCGAGCGAAAGATTGCCGCTTATCTCCGCCGCGTCCAGGGCGGGCACGGAGGATGGCCGCTCTTTCACGACGGCGACTTCGACATGAGCGCGAGTGTCAAGGCTTATTTTGCTCTCAAGATGATCGGCGACGATCCGGATGCTCCGCATATGCGGCGCGCGCGCGAGGCGATTCTGTGGCGCGGCGGCGCCGTGCACTGCAATGTGTTTACGCGCATTCTGCTGTCGCTCTACGGCATCCTAGACTGGCGCAGCGTTCCCGAAATGCCGGTTGAGATCGTTCTGCTGCCGCGCTGGTTTCCGTTCCACCTCTCCAAAGTCTCGTACTGGGCGCGGACCGTGCTGGTCCCGCTGCTGGTATTGCAGGCGCTGAAGCCGACGGCGAAAAATCCGCGTGGCGTGACAATCGACGAACTCTTTCTCACGCCGCCCAAGAACATCGGCCCGGCAGCGAAAGCACCGCATCAAACGTGGCGCTGGTTTCTATTCTTCCGTGCCGTCGATGCTGTGCTGCGGCCTGCCGTGCGGCTATTTCCGATCCAACTTCGCAACAAGGCAATCGAGAAGGCTCGAGCTTTCGTCATTGAGCGATTGAACGGCCAGGACGGCCTCGGCGCCATTTTTCCCGCCATGGCGAACGCCACGATGATGTTCGACGTGCTCGGCGGGCCGGAGAATCAGGCCTATGCCGCGATCGCGCGGCATTCGGTCGAGCGACTGCTGATCCTCGGCAAGGACGAAGCCTATTGCCAGCCCTGCGTGTCGCCGATCTGGGATACGGCGCTTGCCTGCCACGCGATGATGGAAGCGGGAAGTGAGCCGGCGCGTGCCGCGGCGCAAGCCGCTCTTGAATGGCTGCTGCCGCGCCAGGTGCTCGATGTGCGCGGCGACTGGATTGCGCGGCGGCCCGACGTGCGGCCGGGCGGTTGGGCTTTCCAATACGCCAATCCGCATTACCCGGACCTCGACGATACGGCCGTGGTCGTGATGGCGATGGATCGCGCGCGCAGAGCCGGCGCGGACCACACCTTCGATCTAGCGATCGACCGCGGTGTAGAGTGGGTGAGCGGGCTGCAAAGCAGCAATGGAGGCTGGGCAGCTTTCGACGTCGACAATATTTACGATTATCTCAACAACATCCCGTTTGCCGATCACGGCGCCCTCATCGATCCGCCCACCGAGGATGTCGCCGCCCGTTGCGTTTCGATGCTGGCGCAACTCGGCGACGCGCCCGGGTGCCATGAGGCCATCACGCGCGGCCTCGATTACTTGCGCCGCACCCAATTGCCTGACGGAAGCTGGTATGGCCGCTGGGCCGTGAACTACATCTACGGCACCTGGTCGGCGCTGTGTGCGCTTAACGCAGCCGGCCTCCCGCGCGATGCGCCGGAAATCCGCAAAGCAGTGGCCTGGCTCGTCTCGATTCAAAATTCGGACGGCGGCTGGGGTGAAGACGGTACGAGCTACAAGCTCGATTACCGTGGCCATGAGCCTGCCCCGAGCACCGCCTCGCAGACCTCATGGGCGCTGTTGGGCTTGATGGCGGCGGGCGAGGTCGACCATCCCGCTGTTGCCCGTGGCATTCAATTTTTGACCGCCGCGCAGGGAGCGGACGGCCTCTGGCGCGAGGAGCGGTTCACCGCGACGGGCTTTCCGCGCGTGTTCTATCTGCGCTATCACGGCTACCGAAAATTCTTCCCGCTGTGGGCGCTGGCACGCTATCGCAATTTGAAGAACGCCAACAGCTGCGTCGTTCCATATGGGATGTAATAGGGCTACCGGCCCATTGCGTCGAATTTTGCCTTCTGGTCTTTGCTAAGCTGCCCATAGAAGTCGTTAAGCGCGATGTCGATCGTCGTTGCCGCGTAGTTCATCGCTGTGAGACGGGTATCGGCGGCATCGAGCCGCTCCAATGGCGTTGCTGGCGGCGCCTGCGTGCACGACGCCAGCAGAAGCTTTGCCATCTGGGACGATTTCTTGCGCAGCGCATCGAAGCTCTCGCGCTGCTTTTGTGCCGGTCGCACAGTCTCCCGAATCTTTTTCAAGAAGCGCTGCAACTCGCCCGCTTCTTTTCCGTAGCACTCCTGCTGCTCACGTTTCGTGGCGGCGTCAGCCGCTTTCGTGCTGTCTTGATCGTTCGGCTTGCCTGTCAGGTCCGCGTTGAACTTGGCCTTCTGCTCATCGTTCAGCGACTGGTAGAACGTCTTGAGCGGCTCGCGAATCAGCACGCCTGCGTCGCGCACCGTCCAGAGCCGCTGCTCCATCGCTTCGAGCCGCCGGGTCGGCGAAAGATGCGCGAGATTGCGGCAATCGGCTTTGATCGATTTGGCGCCATTGAAATAAGCATTGCGAAATTTCTCGAAGGCACCGCGCTGCTTGTCGTTGAGCGCCATCGTTTGTTCGATCCGATCGGCGGGCCAGCCCGCCTTCTCGTCGATCTCGCCGGCGCAAGCCGCGGCGCCTTTGGCGGCGTCGCCGACAGTGTCCGTATCCGCTGTATCGCGCGATGCGGTACCTACCGTGGTCGGGCGGGAAGGGAGCGGCCCGATGACAGCCGTGGCGATATCGCCAAAACCGTGCTGCTGAAGCCTCGGCCGGTAATCGGCGGGCCGGAAAACGTATCCGACAAGCTGTTGGTAGGCATCCGGCCAGATCGGCGTGTCGAAAACCTCGGGCTGTGCAGCGCCGGCATCCGTCTCTCGCGACGCCGCGCGCGTCTCGTGCGCTCGAGGATGGCGGGCGATGTGGTGACGATGATGACGGGGCAATAGGTGCCGCAGAGGGCGCGTGAGCGCGCCGACAATTCCGCGCGGGCTTAGCTCAAATTGTGCGCTGGCGGCTTCAGGCGTGAGCGCAACCGCGGCAAGCATGCCCACTGCAAGAATTGTGCGCCGCTGCATCGCTTCGCCTTTCCTTACGGCCGAAGGGAATATGGGCCGCTATCGTGCAATAACGGACCAATGCAGTTCAAAGTTCCGCGAAATGTGGCGGTTATGCGGACGGAACCGATTTCCCCGGTTTAGTTTGCCTGCGCGACGCGCGCCTCGCGCTTGGTCGGCTGGCTTGCACGTTTTTTCGGCGTGCCCTGGCGGATTTCGCTCAGCTTCTGCTCGACGTGACGCGAAAAGACATATTGCGCAGGCCGTTGCCGGTCGAGCGGAATTTCCGGCGCCATCTCGCCTTCGGTGCGCACGCCACGCATGCCGACTGTCCAAGCTTTAAGGGGATGCTTGAACGTATCTTGGACGGCGGTGGCCTCGAAGCCCGAATGCACCATGCACTGCGCGCACTTTTCATAGTTGCCGACGCCGTAAGAATCCCAATCGGTGCTCTCCATCAATTCCTTGAAGGTGCGTGCATAGCCTTCGCCGAGCAGATAGCAGGGCTTCTGCCAGCCAAACACGGTGTACGTGGGATTGCCCCATGGCGTGCAATGATACGTTTGATTGCCGGCAAGAAAATCGAGGAATAGCCCGGACTGGCTGAACGACCAGTTCTTGCCGCCGTTGCCGCGCTTGAAGATGTCGCGGAACAGTTGCTTGGTCGTCTGCCGGCTGAGGAAGTGCTGCTGATCCGGCGCGCGCTCGTAGGCGTAGCCCGGCGACACCGTGATGCCGTCAACCCCCATCGCCATGACGGCATCGAAAAACTTGGCTATGCGCTCCGGATTGGCGGTGTTGAACAGCGTGCAGTTGATGTTGCAGCGGAAGCCTTTTGCTTTCGCCGCCTTGATCGCTGCGACCGCGCGGTCGTACGTGCCCGTCTGGCACACCGATTTGTCGTGATCCCCCTTATCGCCGTCGAGATGCACCGACCAGACGAAATACGGCGAAGGCGTATAGTCCTTCATGCGCTTTTCCATCAGCAGCGCATTCGTGCAGAGGTAAACGAATTTCCGCCGCGCGATGATGCCCTCGGCGATCTGCGGCAACTCCTTGTGCAGCAACGGCTCGCCGCCGGCGATCGAAACCACCGGTGCGCCGCACTCATCGACCGCCTCGAGCGCCTTTGTTACCGAGATGCGCTGGTTCAGAATTTCGTCAGGATAATCGATTTTGCCGCAGCCGGCGCATGCGAGATTGCACCGAAACAGCGGTTCCAGCATCAGTACGAGGGGATAACGTTTGCGTCCGGCCAGGCGCTGGCGGACGACGTAGCTACCGACAAGAAACTTCTGCAGAAGTGGGATGCTCAAGATTACCGTCCTTACCTATTTTGTTGCTGCTTGCGACGTCGAGCAGTTCGACCGGAACGCGAAACTCCATGTGCTCTTCCTGCCCCGCAAGCGTTGAAACTTCAACCGGCGCAATTCGGCGCAGCGCGTTAATCACATCCATGACCATGATTTCCGGCGCGGATGCGCCCGCCGTGATGCCGACAACCTCCGCACCGTTCAGCCAATCCGGCCTGATGTCATCGCCGTTCGCAATAAGATGGGTCGGAACGCCGGCTTCCAGTCCGATTTCGCACAGGCGGTTTGAATTCGAGCTGTTTTGCGCGCCCACAACAAAAATAACATCGACGAGCTTGCTGAGTTCGAGCAGTGCGGTTTGGCGGTTTTGCGTTGCGTAGCAGATATCCTGCGTGCCGGGGCCGACCACATCCTTGAACCGCCGATAGAGCGCCGCGATGACTCCCTTCGTGTCGTCCACGCTGAGAGTTGTTTGCGTCACATAGGCAACGGGCGTATCGCCCGGCAGATCAAGAGCCTCGACGTCCTGTTCTGTTTGCACCAGCAGCACGGGTCCGGGAATCTGGCCGAGTGTTCCTTCGACCTCAGGATGACCGGCATGCCCGATGAGCACGACCGTGCGGCCCTGGCGTAGATAATGACGTCCCTGGCTGTGCACCTTGGAAACGAGAGGGCAGGTTGCATTCAGCACGTGCAGGCCGCGCTCTTTTGCGTCGGCCTCTACTTTTTTGGCCACCCCGTGGGCGCTGAAGATGGTGATTCCGTTTGGGGGCACCTCGGATAGATCTTCGACGAAACGCGCGCCGCGCGCCTTCAGGGCGTCTACCACCCATTTGTTGTGCACGATTTCGTGCCGCACGTAGACGGGCGGGCCGTATTTATCGAGCGCGCGCTCGACGATTTCGATCGCGCGCACCACGCCGGCGCAGAAGCCGCGCGGCTGGGCGAGGATGATTTTCATCGCGAACCCCCGTTCAGGGCCGCGCTGGCGCGCAATCTTTTTTGTCTTCGTGTATTGGAAGCCTGCTCCACGAGAACGGAAATATCCGGCTGCACGGCCGTAGCGGCACCCTGACCGAAGACCTCAAAGACCTTCGCGACGATGCCATTCGAGTCGAGCCCGGCGCGTGCGTACATCGCGGCCGGCGTGTCCTGATCGAGAAACACGTCGGGCAGCACCATGCTGCGCGCCCTGAACCCGCGCTGCTCGAGTGCGCCTTTCTCGGCGAGGAGTTGCATCACGTGCGAACCGAATCCGCCGATCGCACCTTCCTCGATCGTGATGAGCAGCTCGTGGTTGCGCGCAAGCCGCAGAATCAAGTCCTCGTCGAGCGGCTTTGCAAACCGCGCGTCGGCAACAGTCGTCGAAACGCCGCGCGAGGCGAGCGTTTCCGCAGCTTGCAGGCATTCGGAGAGCCGGGCGCCGAACGACAAAAGGGCGACCGTGCTGCCTTGCCGGACCAATCGACCGCGTCCGATCTCGAGTGGCATTCCCTGCTCCGGGAGCGGAACGCCGACGCCATCGCCGCGGGGATAGCGAAACGCGCTTGGCCGGTCGTCGATTGCAGCAGCCGTGGCAACCATGTGCACGAGTTCGGCTTCATCGGCAGCCGCCATCACCACAAATCCGGGCAGGCAACTCAGGTATGTGACGTCGAAAGAGCCCGCGTGAGTCGGCCCATCGGCGCCGACAAGCCCGGCACGATCGATTGCGAACCGCACGGGCAAGCGTTGGATCGCGACATCGTGCACCACCTGATCGTAGGCGCGCTGCAAGAACGTCGAATAGATCGCGGCAAACGGTTTGAACCCCTGCGTTGCGAGGCCTGCCGCAAACGTCACCGCATGCTGCTCGGCGATGCCCACATCGAACGTACGTTGCGGGAACGCCTTCTGGAAAATGTCGACGCCGGTCCCGGCCGGCATCGCCGCCGTGATCGCGACGATGCGGTCGTCTTTCTGCGCTTCCTTGACGAGGCTTTGCCCAAACACTTTCGTGTACGATGGCGCGGCGGGGGCCGACTTTTTCTGTTTGCCGGTTGCCACGTCGAATTTGACCACGCCGTGATACTTATCGTCGGAGGCTTCAGCTGGCGCGTAGCCCTTGCCCTTTTGCGTGCGCACGTGGACGAGGACCGGGCCATCCTTTGCGGCGCGCACGTTTTCCAGAACCGGAATGAGCTGATCGAGATTATGGCCGTCGACAACGCCGACGTAGTAAAAGCCAAGCTCCTCGAATAATGTCCCGCCGGTGACGAAGCCGCGCGCGAGCTCTTCGGCGCGCACTGCCTTGTCCTTGATAAAGCGCGGCAGATGACCCGCGAAATTTCTGCCTATCTCGCGCAACGACATGAATGTCGGGCTGGACAACAGTCGCGCCAGATAGTGCGACATGGCGCCGACCGGCGGCGCAATCGACATTTCGTTATCGTTCAGGATGACGATCAATCGCCGGTTTGCAGCGCCCGCGTTGTTCATCGCTTCGTACGCCATGCCGGCCGAGATGGCGCCGTCGCCGATCACACAAATGACGTTATGTTGCGCTCCGCTCAAATCACGCGCGACGGCCATTCCAAGCCCGGCGGAAATCGATGTCGACGAATGCGCCGCGCCGAAACAATCGTATTCGCTTTCCGCACGCTTCGTGAAGCCGGATAGGCCACCGCCTTGCCGTATCGTCCTGATGCGGTCGCGACGGCCAGTCAAAATCTTGTGCGGATAGGCTTGGTGCCCGACATCCCAAATTAACTTGTCATTGGGCGTGTCGAAGACGTAGTGAAGGGCGACCGTCAATTCGACAACACCGAGACCGGCGCCAAGATGTCCGCCAGTCAACGCGACGGCGCTGATCGTCTCGTTGCGCAATTCATCTGCAACTTGCCGCAGGTCCTGCGCATTGACACGACGCAAATCGGCCGGACTTTTGATGGAATCGAGAATTGCGCGTCGCGTTGATACATCGAAGATCGGACTAGGAGCCGTCATTCGTGATTTACCCTTCAGCAATGAACTCGGAAGTGCTCGCCCCCTGGGCACCGCGTTGTCAGATCAATATGCCCCCCGTGCAAACCTCTTCGGCTGGGCTCAAAAAGGCTCTCGAACATTGACAATCAACTTTGCTATCAAAGGTTCCGCTTGGGAAGGGCCGATTTTGGGTGGCGGCTCTGCCGGAACGGGGGGTGAGGACACTGCGCGCCGAAGGCCCCGTCCATGCTAGGCCGGACCATTGCCGGACTTGTGAACTTCTGCACCCGTTTTCCTTGGCCTATCATTGTCTTAGCGCTATGCGCGGCGGCCGGGGCGGCGACCTATTCGGTCAAGCATTTCGCCATCACAACGGATATCAACAAGCTCATCTCATCCGATCTTGATTGGCGCCAGCGCGAGCAAACGTTCGAGCGCGAATTTCCAGGTCACTTTCGTTCGACCTTAGTTGTGGTCGATGCGCCAACGTCCGAGCTCGCGGCCGCCGCCGCGGCCGAACTGTCGCGTAAGTTGATGTCGCAACCCGAGATGTTTCGATCGGTCGAGGATTTAAGCGCGACGGAATTCTTCGCGCACAACGGATTGTTATTCAGATCAACAGATCAAGTGACAAGCTTGACACAAGGTCTGGGCGATGCGGGACCGCTCATAAGCACGCTTGCGAAGGATCCGAGCTTGCGCGGATTGACGCGCGCGCTCTCGCTCGGCCTGCTCGGCATTTCGAATGGAATGGTCAAGCTCGACGACATGGTGCGCCCGCTGTCGATGGCTTCCGACGTGATCGAGGACGTGCTCGCGGGCGGCTCGGCAACATTTTCGTGGCAGGAATTGTTGAGCGGCAAGCGCGCCACGCCGAGCGAGCGGAGGC
This sequence comes from Pseudolabrys sp., assembly GCA_025929185.1. Classification (GTDB taxonomy): domain Bacteria; phylum Pseudomonadota; class Alphaproteobacteria; order Rhizobiales; family Xanthobacteraceae; genus Pseudolabrys. The sequence goes on along the minus strand of JAICMO010000013.1, from coordinate 17,889 downwards.
GCTTCATCGAAGTGCATCCGGTTCTCGACTATTCCTCGCTCGAGCCTGGACGCGCATCGAGCGACGCCATCAGGAAGGCCGCGCACGAGCTCAATCTGGGATCGCGCTATCAGGCGCGGGTGCGGCTTACCGGGTCGGTGCCAATGGCCGACGAGGAATTCGCGACCGTGCAGCAAGGCGCTGTTGTCAACGGCATCGGCACCATCATCGTGGTGCTCGTTATTTTGTGGCTCGCGCTGAAATCGGCGCGCATCATCTTCGCCGTTTTTATTAATCTTTTCGTCGGTCTTGCGATAACCGCCGCGCTCGGCCTGCTGATGGTTGGCGCGTTGAACATGATCTCGGTCGCGTTCGCCGCGCTTTTCGTCGGTCTCGGAGTCGACTTCGGGATACAATTCGCTGTGCGTTATCGCGCCGAGCGCCACGCCGTCCCCGATTTGCGCGCGGCGCTGGCGCGCGGCGCGGAAAAAGTAGGCGTCCCGCTGACGCTCGCGGCTGCCGCGGTTGCCGCCGGATTCATGTCGTTCCTGCCCACGAGCTATCGCGGTGTTTCCGAGCTTGGTCAAATCGCCGGAATCGGAATGCTTATCGCGTATGCGACGAGCATCACGTTGTTGCCGGCGTTGCTGAGCGTGCTCAATCCTCCCGGCGAGCCGGAGCCGGTCGGCTATCGGTTTCTTGCGCCAGTTGACCGTTTTCTCCAGCGCCGACGTGTTCCGGTGATCGTCGGCACGCTTGCGGTTGCCGTCGCGGGTTCGCCGCTCCTCTATTTTCTCACCTTTGACTTCGATCCGATCCATCTAAGAAGTCCGAAGGTCGAATCGGTCGCCACCCTGCTCGACCTGGGCTCCGATCCGAATGTCGGTGTTCATTCGATCAATGTGATCATGCCGTCGATCGACAAAGCGAACGAAGCCGTCGACAGGCTCCGCAAGCTTCCGGCGGTTTCGCGTGTGGTGACGCTGCCGAGCTTTGTTCCGCCCGACCAGCAGAAAAAGCTCGAACTCATTCAAGAGCTCGACCGCCAGATCGGTTCTCTGCTTCAGCGCCCGCCGAGTCCTCCGCCGAGCGGCGCGGAGAATGTCGCGGCGCTGCGCGGCATTGCGGGCCAATTGAACAAAGCTGCCGGCGACGCAAAAGGGCCCGGCGCCGTTGCCGCGCGCCGTCTTGCGACCGATGCGCAGCACCTTGCGACGGCGGATCAGGCACGCCGCGAGAAGGCCCAGTCGATCTTCATCGTGCCCTTGAAAACCGATCTTGCTCAACTGCACGGCTATTTGCAGGCCAAGCAGATCACGCTGGATAACCTTCCGCCGGATCTCAAGCGTCAGTGGATGACGCCTCAGGGGCAGACTCGGGTCGAGATATCGCCGAGCGGAAACACCGACGACACGGAAGTTCTGAGGACGTTCGCCCGCACTATTCTCGCGATTTATCCGAACGCGATCGGCGGTCCGGTCTCGATTCTGGAATCCGGCAACACCGTCGTGAAGGCTTTCATACAGGCCGGCGCATGGGCGCTGATTTCCATCGCGATCATTTTGTGGATTGTGCTGCGTCGGTTCGGCGACGTGCTGCTCACGCTGTTGCCGCTTTTAGTCGCCGGCGCGGTGACGCTTGAAATTTGCGTCTTGATCGACATGCCGCTCAATTTCGCGAATATCATCGCGCTGCCGCTGTTATTGGGTGTCGGCGTCGCCTTCAAAATCTATTACATCATGGCTTGGCGCGCCGGGCAGACCGATCTCTTGCAATCGAGTCTCACACGCGCTGTGATCTGGAGCGCGCTGACGACCGCGACCGCGTTCGGCAGCCTCTGGCTTTCAAGCCATCCCGGCACCTCCAGCATGGGCAAGCTGATGGCAATGTCACTGGTGACGACGCTCGCGGCGGCGGTGCTATTTCAACCGGCGCTGATGGGAAAACCCCGTAGTGCCGCCGACACTTAAGCAAATATTCGCGTCGGGAGGCAGCGCGTTTTCGTCAGGAGCGCTCTGCTGTGCAGGAGCGCGGGACGCGCCCGAACCTTGCGTGCGCTTGCCGGGAGCTACGGGCGCAGCCGATGTGGTTTGTGTGACGCGAGTCCAGTTTTCTCCACCGCAAAAGATTCCAAAGACGCAACCCTGAACTTTCAGCACATCCGGATTGAGCAGGCTGATGCTGGCCGAGTAAGTGTGGCCGTCTTGCGAATTGTAGATTTCGCCGGACCATTTTTCCGGTCCGCTCTGTGTCATGCCGAGCAGGATCGGCATGCCCAATGTCGGCCTGTTGCGTTTGTTAGGATCGGGATTTTTGTCGTCAACGCTCGGATAGGTCTCCCATGACACGACGCCCCACAAGCGTCCGTTGCAGTCGGCGATTCTAATGCGGGCATAACCCTTCGCGGTCAGCCACTCACCGGTGGGATCGGACATGCTCGGTTCCGTCGGCTGCGCCGTTGCACTTCCGATGGCAACGATGAAGGCGGCACAGGCGACGCCGATGCGTCCGCTGGATTTCGTAAAACGCCTGATGTTTGGCACGCGTGTCGATACCTTGTTTCCTGAAAGGCTCCCCGGCCGACAACGTCCGTAGCGTCATTCAGGTCCGGCCGCGATTTCGGATAACCCGCGAATGTAGGTGGTTTGTGGCGGTTCTCGCCATGGCCGCATTGCGGCAACTCAGCGGCGATTGGAACTTGCATTCACCGAAGGCTGTTGTCTTTCGGCCATTTCCACATGGCCGGACCGTCGCGGAGATTACCTTGCTCGAGTTGACACGAAAGCTGCGACCGCCTGCGCCCGAGCCGCGAACTGAGCCGCTCGGACCGATCGCGCTGCTTCGCGTGCTCTTGAACAACCCGCTGGAAGCGTGGACCGAGGCGCATTTCCAAAAGCCGATCGTCACAATGGGGCTCTCCATCGGGCGGGTTGCGGTTGTGAGCGAGCCAAATGCTATCCGGCGTGTGCTGCTCGACAATGCCGGCAACTACAAGAAGGATTGGCTGCAACGGCGCGTGATGTCGGCGGGGCTCACCAAGGGCCTATTGAGCGCCGAAGGCAATCAGTGGCGGATGCAGCGCCGCGCGCTGGCGCCGATGTTTACGCCGCGAAGCGTGGCGACGTTCGCCGCGCCCATGGCACAGGCTGCTCAGGCCATGGTCGCGCGGTTGCGCGCGCAAGAGGGAAAAGTCGTCGATCTCGCGGTCGAGCTAACGCGCACAACGCTCGACGTTCTCGAACGCACGATCTTCTCCGACGGCCTCGGCCGCGACGCCGAGGACATACGCAAAGGAATGAGGGTCTATTTCGAGTCGGTCGGCCGGATCGATCCTTTCGACATGCTCGGCGTTCCCAGCGCCATCCCGCGCTTCACGCGATTCGGAATCGGGCCGGCCATGCGTCTGTTTGCGGCCGCCATCGACACCGTCATCGCGAAACGCAGGCGTCGGATTGCCGACAATCCGAATGCCGCGCCGCACGACATCCTGACGCTCTTGCTCAAGGCTGAGGATCCCCACTCAGGCCGCCGATTAAGCGAACAGGAAGTTCGCGCAAACGTGCTGACCTTCATCGCGGCCGGGCACGAGACCACGGCGAATTGTTTGACCTGGGCGTCTTTTCTTTTGTCGCAATCGCCGGAGTGGCACGAGCGAGTGCAGAGCGAAGCGGATCGCGAGGCAGGGAGCGACGCGCGAAATCTAGCCGACCGCCTTGTCGAAACGAGAGCGGTCATCGACGAAACCAATCGGCTTTACCCGCCCATAGCGGCGATCAGCCGTGTGGCGCTCGGTCCCGATCAACTCGCCGGCGAGCGCATCAGCCGCGGCACGATCGTCGTTATCGCGCCTTACGTTCTGCACCGGCACCGCTCGTTGTGGCACAGGCCGGATGAATTCGATCCCAATCGATTCCTGGGGGGCGCGCGCGAGCATGTCGGCCGCTTTGCGTACCTGCCGTTCGGCGCCGGTCCGCGGGTCTGCATCGGCGCCGGATTCGCCTTGCAAGAAGCGAGCATTGTGCTCGCCACGTTGCTGAGAAACTTTTCCCTCGTGCTCAGTCCAAAGCACAGTGTGTGGCCGGTGCAAAAATTTACGGTGCGGCCAAAGGATGGCTTGCCGATGATCCTGCAACCAAGGGCCTGATGGAACCTTCCAAACGCGATTGCATTCACCAAGTGAAATTGCTCGAGGGGCCCATCACGCCGGGGTTTTCTGCCATGCTTGCGAAGGCACGCCTGACTGCTGACGAACAATCGACGATCGATCAGGCCATGATGCGGCGATGCATCGCTCTTTCCGCCGCTGCCGCCAAGCAGGGCGAATTTCCATTTGCCGCGCTCATCGCAGAGGGGAGCCGGGTCGTGGTTGAAATCGCCAACCGCGTGGTGCGCAAGGCGGATGTAACGCAGCACGCGGAGCTCCTAGCCGTCTCCGAAGCGCAGCGGGTGCTTGGGCGCAAAGACCTTTCAAGCTGCACGATCTACTCGAATATCGAGCCGTGCGCGATGTGCTCCTTTTCCATCCGGGAAACGGGCATCGGACGCGTGGCGTTTGCGATCAGTTCGCCCATGATGGGCGGATTTTCAAAATGGAGCGTTCTGCGCGACACCGAAATTTCCAATGTCATGCCGGAAGCTTTCGGCGGCGTTCCGGAAGTGATCGTCGGCTTGCTGCGGCAAGAGGCTGAGCAGGTCTGGCAGGATTGGAATGCGCTCGCGTGGGCGATCATCAAGCAGCGCGGCTGCTTCGGTTCGGAGCGGGGCGGCGTTCGCTATCTTCATTCGGTCCCGCGCCCACGCAGCATCCTTCGGGCGTTTGCGACGCTCTATCGAATGTGGCGCGGCTTCGTCAGCGATAGCCGCTCGACGCCTGCCGCTTGATCTATTGTCCGTGGCTCTCCAGGACGTCCTTGCACGCCTTGGTCAGGTTTTTCCTGTGGTCCTTCAGGCATGCCAATACCCGCAGGGAATCCGGTATGGCATCGCTGCAAAATTTCACCGAATCGTGTCGGCAGGCTTTCTGCTCTTCCGGCGTCCCCTGAAATATGCCGCCCGAGCTGGGCTTTTGGGCGTATGAAAATCCCGTGCTCAATGCCAGCAGAACGACGATGGCAGGTAACATTCGGTAGGACATTACGGCCCCTCGGCTTTTCTTATACGTTTCTGACGGGCGGCGACGGACGTCGACCGACGATGTTCCGCGGAACCGGCACCTGCTATCTTTGTTGGTACGCGGGACGATGCCGGGGCGGTTGCTTGACTCTCTCTAAGGTTTTGGCGCGAAGATGTCGATACACTTACGAATGCTCATCAACACAATGCTGCGAATGTTTTTTGCCGTTGCGCTTGGCCTGATGGCTTGCGCCGTCTATGCGCAAGGAAGCGGGCCGTTTGCTCCGTTGGCTGGCCGCTGGTCAGGAACCGGCAATGTTGAATTGTCGAACGGCAGCCAGGAAGCGATTCATTGCCGGGCGGCTTACGACGTGCTTTCCGCGCGCGATCTACAGTTGAATATCCGCTGCGCCAGCGAGAGCTATAATTTCGATCTTCGCGCCAGCGCCAAATCGGCCTCGGGCTCGATCAGCGGAACGTGGAGCGAGTCGACGCGCAACGCCGGAGGAACGCTCTCGGGCGAAGCCAGCGGCGAGCACATTCAGGTGCTCGCAAGGGGGCCGGCCTTTGCAGCGACCATAACGCTCACCACGCGCGGCAAACGCCAGACGGTCGTCATTAGATCGCAGGGTCAAGACAGCACGCTGCGCGGCGCGTCAATTCACCTGCGTCGGAGCTAAACTGCGCACGTCTCTCAGCCTGATGACCCGGTCAACGAACGGCTGGTCAGGCGGCGGGCAACCCTGCTCAAGAACATGGCGGTCGGTCGCAGGATGAACAGATCCGCGACCAACGCTGCGATCATTGCGAAGGCGCTGAGCCAGCCGAACAGACGCAACGAGGGCAGGCTCGAGAACGCGGTCATAGCGAGGCCGCACGCCAGCACGGCCGACGTGAGGATCAGCGGAGGCCCGACCAGAATGGTCGCGCGCTCGACGCCGACCGCCGGATTGATCTCGGTGTCCTCGATCTGCAAACGGTTGAGGAAATGTATCGTCGCGCTAAGACCAAGTCCGAATGAAACGGTCAGCGCAATGACGCTTGCAAATTGCAGGCCGACGCCGAGCAGCCATAGCACGCTGCCGGCGAGCACGATCGGAAATATGCCCGGTAAAATGCTCACTAGCATCACGATAAAGGAGCGGAATGCGAGGCCGATAAATGCCGCGACGAAAACGATTTCAATCGTGAGGCCGTTGCTGAGCTTGTCGATCATGATCGCGCTGTTGCGCGCTGCGATCGCGGACAGCCCCGTTACCGATATCTTGTAACCGGGATACTTCGCGCGGATGGCGTCCAGCTTCTTGTTAAGCGTGCTGACAATCGGCAGCAGTTGACTGGCATCCTTGTCTGGAACGCGGCCGTTGACGACCACCGCATCCTGCTTTTCGGAAATGAATCGGCGCGTTAGGTAGCGCGGCAAGATATCCACGTATTCCTTGAGCGTATTGACGTCGGTCCGGTGCGCCTTTTCCGCCAGCCAGCGGCGCAGGGTCTCCAGCGACCAGACGTTGCCGATGCCGTTCTGATGCTCGAGCGTCGCGTGAACGTCTGCGATGACGCCGAGCGTCTCCGGCGCATAGAGCGACTTGCCCGGCGGAAATTCGATCAGCACGTCGATAGGGTTGGCGCCCGTCAGCTTGGCGTCGAGGCGGTGGCTGGCCTGCACCGCCTGCTGACGGTCAGGCACCTGATCGGCAAGACGATAGCGCGGCTGAAGCTGCGCATAACCGACCGACAGCACGACGACGATCAACAGGCCGATCAGCGTATAGAGACCCGGCCGCCGCACCATGAGGACCGCGATCCAGCGACAGAACCAGCGCAGCACGTCGAGCGCAGTGTCCACGCCCTTGACCCGATCGACGAAGATGTCCTCGTGCCGGATCAGCAGCACCCCCAATAGCGGCGCGAGGGTCAGGACAGCGACCATGGCGACCGCAGTCGCAATCAAGCCCGCCTCACCGAAGGCCTGGATAAGGTCTGATTTGGAGAATTGCAGCGCAATGAAAGAAACGCCCGCGGTCGCATGCGTCAGCACGCATGCCGGCCCCACGATAAGGAGCGAATTTCGAAATGCTTCGTACTTGTTGTCGCCGGCAAGCAGTCGGTCGCGCGCGGCGAACGTGAGTTGCATGCTGTCGGAAAAGCTTATGACCATGATGAGTGGCGTCATCACGTTCAGGAACATGTTCAGCCGGAAGTCGAGCCAGCCGAGCGCGCCGAGCGCGAGCAAAATCGCTGCAAGCGGCGGTCCCGCCGCGATGATCATGAACGAGACGCGGCGGAAGAACATGATCGCGATCAGGCACCCGGCGACAAACCCGAGCGTGTTGTAGACAAGCCTGTCGCTGCGGATGGCATTGCGGATTTCAAGCTGCATTACCGGCACGCCGGAAAGCTCTGTTTTGAGGCCGGTGCCGGCAAGATGGTCTGCGATCGTCTGGCGGACCTCGTGCACGACGCCGCCGAGCTTATCGCCCTGCATTACCGCGGGATCGAGCGCGAGAACAATGAGCGTAAGCTTTCCGTCCTCCGACAACAGCTTCCCGCGGATGATCTCGTTCGCCATCACCTTTTGTATGAGAGTCTGGTAATCGGCGCCTTCGGGCAGGTGCTGCGGGAAAAGCGGGGCGGGGATGCTGCCGTTCTCAGGCGGCTGGCGCGCGGAAAACATCGAAATGATGCCGCGCGTGCCGTCGACCAGCTGCAGATCGATCACCAGGTTGCGCAGCTTTTCCAACGAGGAGCGTTCGAGCAGTGAATTGCCCTCGATGACGATCAGCACGTCGAATTCGCTGGAAGGAAAGCGCCGCGTTACATCTTCGTAGGCTCGATACTCCGCCGTATCGGAACGGAACAACTGGCTCAGCGAATCGTCGACCTTCAGCCGCGTGAATCCAACCGCAGCCAGCGCGCCAAGCATCACGAAGACGATCGCCATCAAGACGGGGTGCGACAGCGAAACGAATCCCATGCGCTCGATGCCGAGCGCCAGGTTGCGCGGCTTGATCGTGTGCGCGGGCGGCGTGAGATCGATTTTCGGTTTCGGCGAATCCGTCACAGCGGCACTCTGACACAATTTTCTGTTACGCCGCGCGAGACAGCGGAGCCGAAGTCAACAAATAAATCCCCGACGATGGTCCCGATTGTAGCCGCCGGTTGCGGCGGCGAGTAGGGCCGGCGCCTAAAAATCCTGTGATTTGAGGCTAGTCCGAAGGTCTTGCCTGATCTGCTGCGATTCTCTCGGTTCATCGCGATTCAAACGCGTCGCAAATGTGGCCGGATCTGCGCGGGAATGTGCCGGCACGCAACCACCTCAGCGGAACGGGTTTGCTCGCATAGCGTTTCACCGGCGTGGAAATATGTAGCCGGGACGTCGGGAACTATCATGCATAAGGAGGACACGATGAAACTCTATTTGCGTTGCGCGGCAGCAGGCGCGGCGTTGGTCATCGGGACAGCCGCCGCCCACGCGCAAACAGTGATTACGCGTGAGGTGATCGATCCACCGACGCCGCCGATCGTTGCTGCGCCGCCGGCAGAGACGGTCATCACCCGCGAGGTCGTGCCGGAAGAGACGATCGTGACTGAGCCGAGCCGGGTTGTCGAAGAAGAGGATGTGGTTACTCGGCGAGCGCCGGTTCATCGAGTCATCAGGCATCACGCCGTGCGGCACCTGACGAGGCACGTGCGCCATGCAGTCAATTTGACCACGACCCAGCGGCGGACGATCTACCGCACGATCGTGCACGAGCGCATGCCAGTTGTCGTGGGCGAAGCTGTCGAGCCGGGGCCGGTGATCGGACCGACCGAGGTCGACTACGCGGTGGGCGCGGTACTGCCCGAGACGGTGCCGATCTACGCAATGCCGGAGACGGTGGCCGAAGAAGTGCCGAGCATTGGGCCATACGACTACGCGCTGGTGAACGACCGCGTCTTGCTCGTCGATCCCGCGACGCACGTGGTCGTCAGCGAAGTCTACCGGTAGAAAACTCGCCATAGCGTGACGTGATCAGATCGGGCCGCTCGCGATTGCGAGCGGCCCGATTGCATTATGTTTCACGGCGCGAAATCCGCTGCACCGCGATTGTCGGATTATCGTCGTGGCGGCTAGACTTGCGCTCGCGTGTCGCAACGCGAGATCGGCACGTATCTGTTGCGGAAAATCGGGAGCACGCATGCCACGGATGAAAGGCGCCGAGCTGATCACCGAATATCTGATCGAGAACGAAATTCCCTACGTTTTCGGAATCTGCGGTCACGGCAATGTCGGCATTCTCGATTCGCTCTACGACGCGCGCGACCGCATCAAGCTCATCTCGCCGCGCCACGAGCAGGTCGCAGCGCACATGGCGGATGCCTATTTCCGCGTACGCCACAAACCAGTGGCGACGCTGACCTCATGCGGCCCGGGATCCTGCAACATCGTGATGCCGCTGGCGGTGGCGATTTCCGATTCGTCGGCGCTGCTCGCGATGACGGCCAACGTGCCGACCTCGCAGTTCAACCGCAGCCCATTTCAGGAGATTAACCGGCACTTCCAGGCCGATTTTCCGAACATCATCCGGCCTGTCGTAAAGCGCAGTTTCCAGCCGACTCGCGTCGATATGCTGCCGCTCGCGCTGCGCCAAGCAATGACGACAATGCTGTCGGGAAGGCCCGGCCCGGTCAATCTCGACGTTCCGTTCAACGTGTTTCAGGAAGAGGATGATGTCGACATGCCGTTGCGGGCGCCGCCACTCAACGCGCAGCGCAGCGGAGCGTCTCCCGATGAGATCACGGCCGCAGTCGACATGATTCTAAAAGCGAAGCGCCCGGTGATCTTCGTCGGTCACGGGGTCACGCTCTCCGAAGCAAGCCGGGAACTGACCGAATTTGCCCGCAAACTGCGAATCCCCGTCATTTCATCGCCGAACGGCATGGGCTCCTTCGATATGCACGATCCGTTGTCGCTTGGCTTCATCGGCCGCAACGGCGCGTATCCGGCGAACGAAGCGGGCCGCCACGCCGATCTCGTCATCGCAATTGGCGCGCGCTTCGACGACCGCTCGGCGTCATCGTGGCTGCCGGGCTACTCGTGGAATTTCCCGGAAACGAAGCTGATCCACGCCGATGTCGATCCGGCCGAGCTTGGCCGCAATTATCCGCCCGACCTCGGCATCCTCGCCGACGCGCGCACGTTCCTGCGGCAGCTGTTAGCGGAAATTGAGCGGCGTGGCCCAAAGCAAACCGGCGCGCTGAAGGCATGGCATGAGGACATAAAGAATTGGCAGAAGAAGTGGGACGACTTCACACGCCCGAATTTCGATGTGCACACCTCGCCGATACGTCCCGAGCGCATCGTCGCCGATTGCGCGTCGGTGCTGCCGGATGACGCGATCCTCTGCTGCGACGTTGGCGTGAGCCACAACTGGTACATGCAATTCTGGAAGCCGCGGTGCCCGCAGACGATGCTCAATTCGTGGGGCTTCTCCGGCATGGGCTTTGGCGCGGCCGGCGTGCTCGGCGCAAAGCTCGCCACGCCGGATCGGCCCTGTATAGCGGTCACCGGCGACGGCTGCTTCACCATGGTGCCGCATGTGCTGTGCACCGCGGTTGAGTACAACATTCCGGTGGTGTGGGTGATCTGGAATAATTTCGGCTGGGCTTCGATCCGCGATATTCAGCTCGGGATGTTCGGCGGCCGCGAGTACGGCACCATGTTCCACGAAGGCCCGAACCAGAAGCCCTACAATCCCGACTTTGCCGCCTGGGCGCGCGCCAGCGGGGTCGAGTCGCTGACCGTCACGAAATCGGAAGACTTCAAGGGCGCGCTGGAGCACGCAGTCAAAGCGAACAAGCCGTTCCTGATCGACGCGCATGTCGATGCGGAAATCCGCCCGCCATCGACCGGGGCGTGGGAATTGCCGCCGACGCCCTACAAGGAGCCAGTGTTCGGAAATCGCTATCTGCCGCAGATCGAGCCTGCGAAATAGCCCGCCATGACGGACAAACGACAGGCCTTCATCCGCAACATTGCCGAAGTGCCGTGGCTGGAATTCCCCAATCACTTCGGCGGCGCGCTGTCGAAGCCGCTCGTCATGCCGGAGACGGCGCACTCAAAGCACATCGACTACCGCATCTCGATGTATCAGCCGAAGGCCTATGTCGAGAAGCACAGCCATAAAGTGCAGGAGCAGGTTTATCATGTGATCGAAGGCGAGGGCCTGATGCACGTGGACGGCAAGGATCACGTCATGCGCAAGCACGATTACGTTTACTTACCGCCAGGAGTTACGCATTCGATCTCGAATACCGGCTTGTCCGATCTTGTCTTCCTGGTGGTCACCTCGCCGGTGACCGATGACGACAAACCGGTGTAAATTTCCTCAGTCGCTTGCAAGCACGGAGGTCGGCCATGCCGCGTCACGCCAGCTACATCCCTCACGGAGTCATTCCCTCCGTCCTGCTGCCGTTCGAAAACGATCTCTCGATCGACGCATTGCCGACGCCACCGACCTGCCGCTGATCGCGTTCCAGTATCCGCTTGCGGGCGGGCAGGGCTACCCGAAGGAGACGCTGCTGAGGCTATGCGAGGCGGTGCCGACGATCCGTGCCATCAAGGACTGGACCGGCAATGTGCCGCATCACGAATGGCACATCCGCACGTTGCAAAGCCTGCCGCGGCCGGTAAACGTACTCACCACGCATTCATCGTGGCTGTTCTCGTCCCTGGTGCTCGGCTGCAACGGTTTGCTGTCCGGCTCGGGCAGCGTGATTGCCGATTTGCAGGCGCGGCTGTTCCGCGCGGTGCAGGCGAACGATCTCGCCGAGGCCAAGCGCCTCAACGACCGCATCCAGCCGACGGCGCGCGTGTTCTACGCGGATCCCTTTGTCGACATGCACAACCGCATGAAGGAGGCGCTGGTGCTGCTCGGCAAATTGCCGCGCGCCGTGGTGCGCCCGCCGCTGGTCAAGCTCGAACGGGCGGAGGTCGTGGGCATCCGCGAGGCGCTGGTGGAAACGCGATTGCTCAACGAGAAGGCGCGCGACGCTGCCTGACCGGCAAGGGGCGGGAGGGCCATGCCGCTCCCCGCCCAGCTGGGATTATTTGCCATTGATGGCAATACGCTTGGCTTTCGGCTGCGCGGTCGCCGATTTCGGCAGCGTCACCGTCAGCACTCCGTTCTTGAACGAGGCACTGACCTTATCCTCCTCGATATTGTCCACGGGGATACGCCGCTCAAATCGGCCGTAGTAGCGCTCGCTGAACAGTCGGTCCTTGTCTTCCGTTTCGGTCTTCTTCTCGCCGCGGATGGCAAGAACGTCGTTCGTCAACTCGACCTCGACGTCCTTTTGCTCAAGGCCCGGCAGTTCGGCGGAGACTTTGATATCCTTGTCGGTCTCGCTGACTTCGATGTTCGGCCATCCTGTGGCCGGATCGAGCAAGCGTTCCGTGCCGAAGCTCGGGAGATCGAAGCCGCGAAAGACATCGTCGAAAAGCCGGTTCATCTCTCGGTGCAGCGTCAGGAACGGGTTCACTTCCTCGCTGCGTCGTACGCTGGCTTGACCGCGGCGGCTAGTCCAGGGAACGAGATCTCTGATTGCCATGGCTGTCCTCCATATTCTCCGGTGAGCAACATGGGTGCGATGCCGGACAGCATGTCGGGCATCGTCAGCCGGGCCCCGGGAGGGCGCCCGGCAAACGTGGAATTAGAGCAGGGACGAACCCTTTCAAGGGGGGCCGTGGGCGGCCTTCAACGGCAGCCGCGTCCCCGTTCCACTACATAATCGCCAACTCGGTATTCCGCCGGTCGGTCACCAGCATGCTGCCCGGATAATGCGTGATGCAGAACTCGGGCTTCACGGTCGCAATGACCGATTGCGGCGTGACACCGCACGCCCAGAACACCGGAATGTCGTCGTCGCGCACCGGTACCACGTCGCCATAATCGGGCTTGTCGAGATCGGCGATGCCGATCATCTCCGGCTTGCCGATATGCACCGGCGCGCCATGCACGGAGGGAAAGCGCGTCGTGATCTGAACGGCGCGGATGGCGTTCGCGGGCGTCATCGGTCGCATCGAGACCACCATCGGGCCGTGAAATGGGCCGGATTCGATCGTCGCGATTGACGTGCGGTACATCGAAACATTACGCCCGAGCGCGATGTGGCGCATCTCGATACCGTCCGCCATCAACGCTTCCTCGAACGAAAATGAGCAGCCGATCACAAAGCTCACCAAATCGTCGCGCCAGAACTCGTGCACATCATGCGGCTCCGCGACCAGTTCGCCGTTTCGCCACACCCGGTAACGCGACAGGTCGGTGCGGATATCGAGATCGGCGGCAAGGGCCGGAATGCGCCAGTCGCCGGGCGTCGAGCTTCCAATTAACGGGCACGGCTTGGGATTAAGTTGACAGAAGCGCAGGAAATCGGCCGCGAGTCGTTCCGGCAAGATTGCGAGATTGCCCTGCACGTAGCCGGGCGCAAGGCCCGCCGTCGACCCGCGATGCTCGCCGCGGCGGATCGCCAGCCGCGCAGCGAGGCTAGGCGAGAGCCGCCCTGTGTCGTCTTTACGCATTTGCGCGATGGACATTGCGGCAACTCCATTCCTGCGAGGTCCTAAACTTAGCATCAGGCATTCCCCCGTTCGAGGGTGCATCGCCGACCGCCGGACGCGCGAGACGTTTGTCCGCCAAGTTAGCAGTTGAATATCGGACGGGGATCGCGTTTGCTTAAGGCCTCAATATAAGCCCAAAACGGGCGCGTCGTAGGGAGGAATTGGTAATGTCGCAAACTTCAAGTTTAGCGCGGCTTTCAGCGCTGCTCGCCGTTTCTTCGCTTGCGGCGGTGATGGCGCCCGCGCATGCGCAGCAGGCCGCTGCGCCCGTCAAGCTCGGCATCGTCTCGTTCCTGACCGGACCGGCGGCCGCGCCGTTCGGCATTCCGGGCCGCAACGGGGCCGAGATCGTCATCGAGTCGTTGAATGCCGGCAAGGCGCCGGCGCCTTACAACCAGGTCGGTCTGGGTGGCGCCAAGATCGAAGCCAAATATGTCGATGAGGCCGGCTCCGCGGCGAACACCGTGACGGAATTCCGCAACCTCGTGCAACGCGACCAGGTTGACGCCGTCGTCGGCTACGTCTCTTCCGGCAGTTGCCTTGCGGTAACTCCCGTCGCGGAAGAACTGAAAGAATTGACGGTGTTGTACGATTGCGGCACGCCGCGCATTTTCGAGGAAAAGCCGCGCAGCTATGTGTTCCGGGTCAGCCCACATGCGACGATGGATAACGTCGCGGCGGCGCGTTACCTCCTCGCAAAGAAGAAAAACCTGAAAAGCTATTCCGGCATCAACCAGAATTACGCCTGGGGGCAGGACTCATGGCGCGATTTCGTTGGCTCGATGAAAGTGCTGGCGCCGAAGGTGACGGTCGACAAGGTGCTATTCCCGAAAGTGTTTGCCGGCGAATACGGCGCGGAAATTTCCACATTGCTCACTTCGAAGTCGCAGGCGCTGCACTCGAGCTTTTACGACGGCGACCTCGAAGCTTTTATTTATCAGGAACAGGCGCGCGGTCTCGACAAGCGCATGACCATGATTCTGACCACGGGAGAAGCCGCCATCTGGCGCATGAAAGATAAGATGCCGAATGGCACGATCATCGGCGGACGCGGGCAGAACGGGCCGCTTGCGCCGAAGTCCGCGCTGAACGACTGGTTCCAGAAGATCTATACCGATCGCTACAACACGCCGCCGACTTATCCGGCCTATCAGATGGCGCAGTCGCTGCTCGGCCTGAAGCTTGCCTATGAGAAAGCGCAAAAGGGCGCGGGCAAGAAGCCGACGGCGGAGCAGATCGCAGCTTCATTCAAGGGCCTCGAATTCGATGCGCCGGCCGGCCACTTCAAGATGGCGCTTGGCGACGGCCACCAGGGCATTTCGGCGACGGCGTACGGCACCTACCGCTTCGACAAGAAGACCAATACGCCGGAGATCGTCGACATCGTGCGCTATCCCGCGGAGTGCGTGAATCCGCCGCCCGGCATGGAAGCGGATGCCTGGATCAAGGGCGGCATGAAAGGCGCAAAGTGCAACTGAGATCGGCGCACTGAACGGGAAATGGATGCGGAGGATGCCATGGCACCCTCCGCGCTAATCTCTGTTCCACTTGAGTCGAACCGATCACCAGCCGTTCGTCCCCGTGAAAGCGGGGCCCAGATCA
The DNA here is from genome assembly GCA_025929185.1 of Pseudolabrys sp. Lineage (GTDB taxonomy): Bacteria > Pseudomonadota > Alphaproteobacteria > Rhizobiales > Xanthobacteraceae > Pseudolabrys. The sequence goes on along the minus strand of JAICMO010000013.1, from coordinate 2,591 downwards.
GAAGAACTGGATTCCCGCTTGCGCAGGAATGAATGGAGAAGACGGTTCAGCCCGAATGCCTGCACTTTAGCAACGGACAGGAACTATCGTGCTTTTGACTGTCCTATCCATCCTGACCGATGGGCTTGCCTACGCGGCATACCTGTTCATCATCGCCATCGGGCTCACGCTGATCTTCGGCGTCATGAAGATTCTCAACGTGGCGCATGGCTCGTTTTACGCCTTCGGCGCCTATGGTGCCGCCACGGCGGTCGGCATCTACTTCAACGGCCACGACTGGAACGCGGCCGGCGGCTTTCTCTTCATGATCCTCCTTGCGATGGCGATCGGCCTTGTCATGGGCCTGATCCTCGAGCGCGGCCTGCTTCGCCTCGTTTACGGCAAGGACGAGGTGGTCATTGTTCTGGTGACCTACGCCGTATTCCTCATTCTCGAAGACATGGTCGTCCTGATCTGGGGGGCCCAGTCCTATGCCGCGTATCAGCCGATGGTTGCCGCCGGCAGCATCGACCTCGGCGACCTTGTTCTGTCCAACTATGACATCCTCCTTGTGGTGCTCGCGGCTTTCTTGGCGGCGCTCGCCTATTGGTCTTTGAAATTCACGCGTTATGGGCGGCTGCTGACGACCGTGATCTTCGATCGCGAGGTTGCCGCCGCCTTCGGCATTAATGTCACCGTCGTCTACACGGTCACTTTCCTGGTCGGCGCAATGCTCGGCGCGTTGAGTGGTGCGGTGATGGCGCCGAAGATTTCAGTCACGCTCGGCATCGGCGTCGAGGTCATCGTGCTGGCGTTCGCCGTCGTCGCCATCGGGGGAATGGGATCGATCGAAGGCGCGCTGGTCGGCGCGTTGATCGTCGGCATATGCCGCGCGGCGGCGGTGCATTTGGTGCCGCAGATCGAGTTGTTCGTCATCTACGGCGTCATGGCGATCGTGCTGATCGTACGGCCCTACGGTCTATTCGTGCGCGCCCAGCCGCGAAGGATTTGACATGGCGAGGCGAGCGCAACTCATCGGCGGGTTGGCATTCATTGCCGCCGCCGTGATCGCGCCGTTTCTGCCGGACTGGGTTGTTTCGCTCGCCACGATCGCTTTTGCCAATGCTTTGGTCGTGCTCGGACTGATCGTGCTCTGGCGCGCCGGCCTCGTGTCGTTCGGGCAGGCGCTTTACTACTGCATCGGCGCTTATGTGGTTGCGTTGATCGGCCGCTGGATCGGATTCGGCGACGCTATTGTGCTGGTCCTGCTCGGCGGCATTTCCGCCGGCCTGGTTTCCTTCCTGATCGGGTTTCTGATCGCGCGTTACCGCGAAATCTTTTTCGCCATGCTCAGCCTGGCCTTGTCGATGATCCTTTACGGCGTGCTGGTGAAGACGGAATCGCTCGGCTCGACCGACGGTTTCAGCGTGCTCACGCCGACGTTTCTCGGCTACACGCCGCATGGCGAGGCGCTGAACCTCACGCTCTATTGGTTCACGCTTGCAATTTGCGCGCTGAGCGCGCTCGGCGTCGGCGCTTACTTCCGCAGCATCGCCGGCGCGCTCGCGGCGGCGGTGCGCGACAACGAAATCCGCGTCGAGTTTCTCGGCGTCTCTGTGGCGCGCGTCATCCATGCCAAGGTGGTCATTGCCGGCGTGCTCGGCGGCCTCGGTGGTGCGCTGGCGGCGCTGGCGATTGGCCATGTCGATCCGAACATGGCGTACTGGACCACATCCGGCAGCTTCGTCTTCGTGGCGATCCTCGCCGGCGCCGGCTCGGTCGCCGCGGCGTTCGTCGGTTCGCTGCTGTTCGAGGCAATCCGGTCGCTGGCCGTCGATGTGGTTCCCGAATTCTGGCAGATGATTCTCGGCTCCGCGCTCCTGGTGACGATCTTGTTCGTGCCGGAAGGCCTTGGCTCGCTGGTATTCCGGCTGCGCCGCAAGAAGGCGAAACCGTCATGAGCGATATCCTGGCAGTCCGCGACTTGGAAAAAACCTTCGGCTCGCTGGTTGCAGCGCGCGACATCACCGTAAGCGTGCCGCTGCAACAGACCGTCGGCGTGATCGGCGCGAACGGCGCCGGCAAAACGACTTTCGTCAACATGATCACCGGCCATCTGCGGCCAACGAAAGGCTCTATCTTCTTCGAGGATAAGGAAATCACAGGCCGCCCGACCCGCGAAATCACGCGGCTCGGCATCTCGCGCTCGTTCCAGGTGGCGCAGATTTTTCCGACCCTGACCGTGTTCGGGAACATGTGCATGGCCGCCGCCGTCGGTCGTCATGCCGGCGGCTTCTTCAGCAAGATCGTCACGCCGGTGCATTCGGCGGAAGCAAGCGCGGACGCCGAGGCGGCGATCGATCTTTTCCAGATCGGCGCCTATCGAGACACGACGGCTTTCGCGCTGCCGCAGGGCATCCGCAAGTTACTCGACATCGGCATGGCAATTGCGGGGCATCCGCGGCTGCTGTTGCTCGACGAGCCGACCAGCGGCATTTCGATCGAGGAAAAATTCGACCTGATGCAGATCGTCATGGGCGCGCTGAAGAGCCGCAAGATCACAGTCTTGTTCGTCGAGCACGACATGGAGATCGTCGGCCGTTTTGCCGATC
>JAICMO010000209.1 GCA_025929185.1 Pseudolabrys sp. | reverse complement strand
CACCACCGGCTGGATCGTTGTCGGCATCATTGTCGTCGTCGTGCTGTGGGCCATCAGCATTTTCAACAACTTGGTCGCCATGCGCCAGCGCGTGAACCAGGCCTTCGCCGACATCGACGTGCAGTTGAAGCAGCGGCACGATCTCATTCCGAATCTGGTCGAAACAGTAAAAGGCTATGCCGCGCACGAGCGCGGGACGCTGGAAGCCGTCATACAGGCGCGCAATACGGCCATTGCAGCGCCCGGCGTCGAGCAGAAGGTTGCGGCGGAAAACATGCTCACCGGCGCCTTGCGGCAATTGTTCGCACTGTCGGAATCCTATCCCGATCTCAAGGCCAACCAGAATTTCCAGCAATTGCAAGCCGAGTTGACCGACATCGAGAACAAGCTTGCGGCCTCGCGCCGCTTCTTCAACAACGCGGTGCAGGAATATAACACCGGCATCCAACGGTTTCCTGCCGCCCTGTTTGCCGGAATGTTCGGGTTTACGGAACGCACGTTCTTCGACGTGGGCGACCAGCGGGCCCAACTCGAGCAGGCGCCGGCGGTGAAGTTTTAAAAGAAAAACATCCCTCCCCTGAAAGGGAAGGGTCGGACCGCCACGCAAGTCGGCTGTTGCCGGCTTGCGTACCATAGATAGAAATAGCCGATCTCGGGCAAACCCGAGATCGGTGCGGTCCGGGGTGGGGTCGCTCTCTGCTCCACTCAGCTGACCCCCACCCGATGCGCTTCGCGCATCGACCTCCCTCTTGCAGGGGGAGGTAAAGGAAAGAAATGGCCGCCTACGGTCTCTACTCGCACATTCAGTCCAATAAGCGGCGCTCGATCGCGCTGCTGATTGGGCTGTTCTTCCTCGTCTATGTGCTGGTGTTTGCCGGCGCACTGCTCGCCGAGGGACTCACCGCGGGATATGGCTACCAGGGCCGTGGCGTGCCGCTCGACTATCTTCTGCGCGCCGCCGAATTCGATTTTTTCAAGGCTGCACCGTGGGCGACGATCGGCACAATCGTCTGGATTTTCATCGCCTACCACTTCCACCAGTCGATGATCGACGCGGTGACCGACTCGCACTCCGTTACGCGCGAGGAAGAGCCGCGGCTCTACAATCTTCTCGAAAACCTCTGCATCTCGCGCGGCATCACCATGCCGAAGCTGAAGATCGCCGACGACGAAGCGCTCAACGCGTTCGCCACCGGCCTCAATGAAAAGCAATATTCCATCACGGTCACGCGTGGCCTGACGGAAGTGCTGGACGACGCCGAAGTCGAATCCGTGCTCGGCCATGAATTGACGCACATCCGCAACGGCGACGTGCGTATGCTGGTCATCGCGGTCGTCATCGCCGGCGTCATCGCGTTTTTCGGCGAGCTGGTATTCCGTGTGTTTTTCCAGAACATGCTCTGGGGCGGCTATGGGCGGCGATCGCGCGACGAAGGCGACCGCAGGGGCGGCGCCGGCATCGCAATCGTCATCGCGCTTGCGATCATCGTCGTGGTCTGGATCCTCTCGGTCGTCATCCGCTTCGCGCTTTCGCGGCAGCGCGAATATCTCGCCGACGCCGGCTCGGTGGAATTGACCAAAAATCCGGACGCGATGATTTCCGCGCTGCGCAAAATCGAGGGCCGCAGCGAACTGCCGGGCGCGAATTCCGCCATCATGGAGATGTGCATCGATAACCCGCGCGAGGGCATCGCCAATATCTTCGATACGCATCCGTCAGTCGACGCGCGCGTGGAGGCTCTGGTGAAATACGCCGGCGGGCACGATCCGGGACCGCTTGCGCTCGAGGCGCCGGAGGAGCAGCCCGCTCAAATCGAGCCACCACCGCCTGGCGGCCCTTGGGGCGGCGGCGCGCAGCAAGATGAGTGGCCGTCCGGCCCATGGGAACCGGGGCCAGTATCGCCCGATTCAGAAGGCCCATGGGGACCGCACCGTCCCTAACTGTCATTCCGGACGGCGCCAACGGGTCCGCGCGAAGCGCGGCCCGATGACAGGCTCCGCGCCGATCCGGAATCCATACTCCGCAGTGCTGGGGTTATGGATTCCGGGTTCGCGAGCTTTGCTCGCCCCCCGGAATGACAAAGACTAAAGACTAATGTCCTTCAAACGAAATAAGCGTGCGCACCGGCACATCGAGCTTGCGCAGCCTGTCGGCACCGCCAAGCTCCGGTAGATCGATGACGAAGCAGGCGGCGAGCACTTCGGCGCCGAGCTGACGCAGCAGCTTGACCGCCGCTTCCGCTGTGCCGCCGGTGGCGATGAGATCGTCGACCAGCACCACGCGCTCGCCGGCGACCAGCGCGTCGGCGTGGATTTCGATTTGGTCCTCGCCGTATTCGAGCGAATAGGTGACGCTCACGCGCTTGTGCGGCAGCTTGCCCTTTTTGCGGATCGGCACGAAGCCCGCCGACACCTGATGCGCGACCGCGCCGCCGAGAATGAAGCCGCGCGCCTCGATGCCGGCAACCTTGTCGATCTTCATGCCCGCCCATGGCTGCACCAATTCGTCGACGGCGCGGCGAAACGCGCGGGCGTTACCGAGCAGCGTGGTGATGTCGCGAAACATCACGCCCGGCTTGGGATAATCCGGAATCGAGCGGATGGCGGTGCGCAGGTCGAGATCGATGTCGGCGGCGTTCATATTGCTTGTCGTGGCCGGGCTTGGCCCGGCCATCCCGATGAGGATCGCACATGCCTACCCAAGCGGGGTGCCCGCGACAAGCTTACATGCGACCCAACCGAGGGCTGGACGCAGTTGCGCCGGCATAATGCCGCCTGGGCTTTTCCCCACCCGCGCGACGGCATCGAGCCTTTTGATGAGTTCGGGGTCGCGCTTCCAGCGCCGTGTCCAGCGCGCGATTGGAGCCGATCGGGCACCGCCCGTGCTCGCGCGGGAAATCCTTCGTAAGTTGCGCCATTTCAAAGACCCCTCATACTGGCGTCAGGATGGGGCTAAACTCCCTTGACGGGACGGCGGCATGAATCTGCGACAGCTGAAATATTTTGTTGGAATCGTCGAGGCTGGCAACATGACCCGGGCGGCCGAGCAACTGCACGTCGCCCAGACGGCGCTCGGCATGCAGATTCGACAGCTCGAAGAGGATCTCGGTGTCTGCCTTTTGGTGCGGCATTCGCGCGGCATCGAGCCGACCAAGGCCGGCACCCTCCTGCACGAGCGGGCACTTGCGATCCTGAGACAGGTCGACGAGGCGCGACAGGAAGTTGCGAATTGTGAGAAGGAGAACAGCGAAGAAATTCGGCTCGGCATTACCCCAGCACTCATGCTCAGTGTAGGAACTGAACTTGCCCTGACCGTGCGCGAGACGCTCCCGCAAGTCCGATTGAGCCTGAGGGAAGCGATGAGTCATGTTCTTTTCGAAATGTTGGGGCGGGGAGAAGTCGATTTCATACTTTGCTATGACGTGCCGGACACGCTGCACGTTTCACGCCTGGCGCTGTTGCAAGACGATCTCGTGCTGGTGACCAGACCCGGTCCGCAAAGCACCGCACCGATTTCATTTGCGGAGGCGTTGAAGCAACAGCTCGCTATGCCCGAGGGTGGCGATACCATTCGCCAAGCCGTTCTACGGATTGCAAGCGATCTCGGAATAGAAGTTAAGGTTGACTATGAGGTCCGCTCGATATCGGCAATGAAAAGCCTTGTTACCCGAGGCGCGGCTAACTGCATTCTGCCGGCCTTTGCTGTTCTCGATGAGGTACGCGACGGCACACTTGTAGCAAGGCCGATCATGAATCCACCGGTGCGCCGAACGCTTTTCCTCGCATGCTCGAAGCAGCGCAGCCCCTTCCGCAATGGCGCGGGGCTGACACGCGCGGTGCGTTTGTCCTTGCAGGGAATGGTCGACTCGCTCGGTCCCCTCGCCCACCCGTTTTAAGTGCGTATCACCCGACGCTCGCAGAAAAACTGCGAACTGACCGAACGCAATCATATTGGACCGTGCCAGCCTGAGCTCGTCTTATGAGGTAATCGACACCTCATCTGACGAAAGGGCAACACGATGAACCGAAATATTGCCTGTGCGCTCAGCGCCGCTCTCATGCTTGCCGTCGCCGGCCCCGCAAGCGCCGGCAGCATCAACATTCTCGACGCAACGCTCACGGAGAAAAGCCCCACGCCCGACATCAGCACGGCGCAGATGCGGCGCATACTTTCCGAGGGCAGCGCGATCGTGATCGACACTCGGCCGCATGACCAATTCGATGCCGGCCATATCCCGGAAGCGCACGTCGTCGAAGGATCTCACGAGCAGCGTATGGCGGCGATCGAGCGCCTGCTAAACGGAAACAAGAATGGAGCGCTGGTGCTTTACTGCAACGGCCCTTACTGCAAAGCAAGCAAGCGGTTCGCCGCCGAGTTGATTGGTTCCGGCTTCAATAACGTGAAGCGCTATCAACTCGGAATGCCGGTTTGGCGCGCACTCGGGGGCCCGATCGTGATCGAGGCCGCCGGGGTGGCCCGCATCTACGGATACGACCGGACGGCGGTATTCATCGATGCTCGGCCGGCCGCAGATTTTGCCAAAGGGAGCATTGCCGGCGCCCTGAACGCGCCGGCCGACGATGTCGCATCCGGCAAACTGAAAAAGCTTCCGTTTCCAGAAGACGACTTCAACCGCCATATCGTGCTGTTCGGCGGAGACGGCAACGACGCGAGAAAACTCGCCGAGTTCATGACCAAGCGCCCCTGGCATAACGTGGCCTATTACCCGGGCCGTTATGAGGATTTGGCCGGCGCGTTGAAACAGAAATAGGCTCGCTTCATTGCGATATAGCGGCGGCGCTTGTCGTAGCGCCGCCGCTTGCTATGGCAAGACAGAACGTGCGTTATTTGACGCCCGTGAGCACCCTGCCTGCCACAGCGTCGAGCTTCGCGATCAATGCCGGCGCGCGCGCTTCCGGCGCAGTGATCAGCGCGGTGTCGAGCGCGCGATCGGAGCCGATCGGGCACGGCTCGTGCTCGCGCGCAAAATCTTTCGCAAGCCGCGCCACCAGCCGCTTGGCCGTTTCGACGTTTGAGCCGAGAATCTTGATGACGTCCTGCACGGTGACCGCGTCGTGGCCGGGATGCCAGCAGTCGAAATCCGTCACCATCGCGACGGTCGCGTAGCAAATCTCCGCT
>JAICMO010000208.1 GCA_025929185.1 Pseudolabrys sp. | reverse complement strand
TTGCGGTCCCAGTGCGGCAGCTTCTTCTTGCCGAACCATTTTGCCTTCAGCGCATAATAGCGGTGCGAGAGCTTCGGATAGGCGGCGCGCACAGCCGAAACCAGCGCTTCCACCACTTCGGGCTCGACCCGGTTCGACAGGTGCCGCGCATCCGCCACATCCTTGAAGCCGCGCCAGCGGTCGGAAATTTCCTTGTCCTTGGCGAGCGTGTTGGTGATGAGCGTGAACGGCCGCAGATTTTCCTTGAAGGTTTTCGCCAGCGCTTCCGCCGCCGCCTTGCGCTTCTTGCCATCGGAGTCTTGCAACAGATTGAGCGCCGGCTCGATCGACAATTCCTTGCCGCCGATCTTGAAGCGTAAGGCCGCGACCGTCTCGTCGTATTGCCGGTTCCAGGCCGAATAGCCCGTCACCGATTTTTCGTGAAAGAGCTGCTCGACGCGATCTTCAAGCTGGTACGGCTTTTCCTTGCGCACGTCCTCGATCCAGGGCCGATAGTGGCCCAGCGCCGCATCGGCCATCGCCTTCTCGAGCGCGGCGTCGTCGATGCGGTTTAATTCGAGGGTGAAGAAGAGCACGTGCAAGGAGGCGGCCGTCAGCCGCTCCTGCACGTCGCCGTAGAACTTGGCGCGAATCGGATCAATTGTATTGCCGGCGTAAAGCAGCGACGCATACGAAGCGATCCGGCCCATCAGGTCATCGAGCGCCTCGTAGCGCTTGACCGCGTCGGCGAGCGCGGCGCCAGCCCCCTCACCCGCAGCCATCTCGACTAGCCGACCCTTGTAAGTTTGCTCGAACGCGGCGCACGCGCTTTCGACCTTCCCCAGATCGGCCTTCAGCGCCGGGCTATCCATGCCGGGATAAAGGTCGGCCAGATTCCACTCGGGCAGTGCGCCCAGCCGGCCCGCGGATTTCGGAACGGCTTTCGGCTTCGGACGGGCGGAACGTTTGGCGGCTGGACGAGTCGGCATGAATTCAAAGTCCTGTTGTAACGGCGTGCATGCCGAACGCGGCAAGCCGACGATGAGGTTACGCGGCCTCAACGTGGGGAGGGTCTGGGCATTGCTCAACCTGAACCGTGACATGGCTCAGGCCGTGCAACGCTGCAAGCCTGTCGCGATAAGCGGCGGGCGGCTGCGGATGATCCGTCACGATTGAAAGCACCAGCGCGCGGTGTCCGGGACCGACCTGCCACAGATGCAGATCGGCAACGCGGTCCCCGCCGGTTTCCAGACATGCGCGGATGTCAGCGGCAAGTTTCCGGTCCGGCATGGTGTCGAGCAACACGGCACCCGCATCGCGGATGAGCGTGAGGGCCCAGCTCACGATCACGCCGGCGCCGATCAGGCCGACGACCGGATCGATCCAGACCCAGCCGAAATGCCAGGCGATCGCCAAGCCTGAGATCGCCAGGAGCGAGGTGACGGCGTCAGCCAGCACGTGCAGGTAAGCCGCTCGAAGGTTGTTGTCGCCCTGATGCGCGTGATGATGGTGCCCATGATGGTGATGACTGTGGTCGTGCGTGTGGCCATCATGATGATGATGGCCGTGATCGTCACGCAGCAGCCACGCGCTCGCCAGATTGACGCAAAGGCCGAGCGACGCAATGGCAATCGCCTCGCGATAGAAAATCGTGACCGGATGCGCGAGCCGCACGAGACTGTCATAGGCGATGACCAAGGCGACGAAAGCCAAAGCAATGGCGCTGGCAAAGGCAGCGAGATCGCCGAGCTTGCCGGTGCCGAAGGTGAAGCGCGGATCGTCGCGATGCCGGCGCGAATAAAGGTACGCGAGGGCGGCGATGCCCAGCGCCGCCGCGTGCGTCGACATATGCCAGCCGTCCGCAACGAGGGCGAGCGAGCCGTAGAAGTGGCCGCCGACGATCTCGCCGATCATCATGGCGGTGGTCAGAGCTACCACAATCCAGGTGCGGCGCTCATTCTCCGCGTGACCCGAGCCGAGAAAGACATGGTCATGGGTCCATGGGTCGAGAGAGTGGTTGTGCATGACTTCAGGTCCTTTGCAGCCGGTCCGGCCTGCGGCTCTGCGATCGACTTAACAGGCCATTAAGTCAACTCGGCGACAGTGCACCAAATCGGCACAACCAGCGTCCAGGACGGGCCATGTCTCAAGTCGTGCTTATCGTCGACGACGATCCGGTCCAGCGCCGGCTGATCGAGAACATGGTGCAGCGCTTCGGCTACGAAGCGTTGACCTGCGAAAGCGGCGACGACGCGGTGAAGCTGCTCAGTGGCCCGGCAGGCCCGCGCGTCGATTGCGTCGTGCTCGATCTGGTGATGCCCGACCTCGACGGCCTCGGCGTGCTGGCGCGCATGCGCGACGCCGGTCTCGACGTTCCCGTCATCGTGCAGACGGCGCATGGCGGCATCGACAATGTCATCACCGCGATGCGCGCCGGCGCGGTCGATTTCGTCGTCAAACCCGCCAGTGCCGAGCGGCTTCAGGTTTCCATTCGCAATGCGCTGTCGTCGAAGGCTCTCGCGGGCGAATTGCGGCGGCTCAAGCGCAGCCGCGACGGGCTTCTCACGTTCGCCGATGTCATTACACGCGCGCCCGCCATGCAGGCGGTGCTGCGCGCTGCCGAGAAGGCCGCGGCATCCGATATCCCGGCGCTGATCGAAGGCGAATCCGGCGTCGGCAAGGAATTGATCGCGCGTGCGATCCACGGCAGCGGCGCGCGCCGCGCCAAGCCCTTCGTCGCCGTCAACTGCGGCGCGCTGCCGGACACACTCATCGAATCGATTCTGTTCGGCCATGAGAAAGGCGCGTTCACCGGCGCGACCGAGAAGCATGCCGGCAAATTCGTCGAAGCGAACGGAGGCACGCTGTTTCTCGACGAAGTCGGCGAGTTGCCGCCGGCGGCGCAGATCAAGCTGCTGCGCGCCTTGCAGGAAGGCGAGGTCGATCCGGTCGGCGCGCGCAAATCCGTCAAGGTCGACATCCGGATTATCTCGGCCACCAACCGCGACCTCATCGCCGACGTGAAAACCGGCCGCTTCAGGGAGGACCTGTTCTATCGCCTGCACGTCTTCCCGGTCGCCGTGCCTCCGCTCCGCCAGCGGCCCGAGGATATCCCCGAACTCGCGCGCCATTTCCTCGCGCGCTTCGCCGCCGAAGAAGGCAAGCGCGTGACGGCAATCGGCGCGGACGCGCTTGCTTTGCTTGCCGCCCACCGCTGGCCCGGCAATGTGCGTCAGCTCGAAAACACGATTTTCCGCGCGGTGGTGCTGGCCGACGGCAACACGATCGGCGCAAACGAGATTCCGCAGATTGGCGCGCAGATAAGCGAGGGCGCCGCGACGTCGCCTACCCAAGACGCGCCGCCGATCGCGGCGTCCTGGTCCGTCGAGACGGACAATACCGAACGGACGGCAGCCAGAGCGCTGTCCGCGCTTTCCTTGCCGCTGACGGATGGAAAGGGAGAGGTCCGGCCGCTGGAGGAGATCGAGCGCGAAACGATCCGCTTTGCCATCAGTCATTACCGGGGGCAAATGTCGGAAGTCGCACGCCGCCTGCAAATCGGCCGCTCGACACTTTATCGCAAGCTCGAGGGGCTCGGGCTTGACGGCGAGCCGGCCCGACCAAGCGATTTGGTCGGCGCGGATTGAATTAAGGCAGCGCCCGCGGAACTTTCGGCGCCTGACGGGCGCCTCGACCTGAGCCATTTTTTGCCACAGTGGCCCGCTTAATTCGTCCGCTCGAGGGGTCCTGCACTAAGCAACCATTAACCAGTCGCGGCAAAACTGCATGATTGCTGCATCCGAGAAAAAACGCCTCTCGGGGGCGGGTGTGGGACGGCGTAATTCGCGGAAGTTTGCAGTGTCAGTCGAGTGCGTGTGCAAGCGTAGTGTTGTCTCGAGCCTGGCGCGCGCCACGTTGCGCCTTGCCGTTTCGGCCCTCTTCCTCATTGCCGGCGTGAATTCGTTGCAAACCGCGATCGCCGAGGGCGACACCCGCACGATTTCCTTCCATCACGCCCACACCGGCGAAAACATTACCGTCACCTTCAAACGCAACGGCCGCTATGACGAGGCCGCGCTGAAGAAACTCGATTGGTTCATGCGCGACTGGCGCAAGGAAAAATCGACCCACATGGATCCGCATCTGTTCGATCTGCTGTGGGAGGTTTATCGCGAGGTCGGCGCCAGCAGGCCGATCGAAGTGATCTGCGGTTATCGCTCGCCGGAAACCAACGCGATGCTGCGCGCACGTTCGACCGGCGTCGCGGAATTCAGCCAGCACACGCACGGCCAGGCGATGGATTTCTTCATCCCCGGCGTGCCGCTTTCGGAAATTCGCGCCATCGGCTTGCGGCTTCAGCGCGGCGGCGTCGGCTTCTATCCGACCTCCGGTTCCCCGTTCGTGCATCTCGATACCGGCAGCGTGCGTTATTGGCCGCACATGTCGCGCGAGCAACTCGTCAAGATTTTCCCGCACGGACGCACGGTCCATATTCCGTCGGACGGCCGGCCGCTCCCAGGCTATGCGCTTGCGCTGGCGGAGGTGGAGCGGCACGGCAGCGTGCCCTCGCAGATGTCGCTCAATGCCGCACGCAGTGCCGGCGTGATCTCCTCGACGGAGATCCGTGTCGCCAATCAGCCGCGGCCGAAGCAGAGCCTGCTCGCCCGTCTCTTCGGAATCAAGGAAGAGGCGGACGATGAGAACGAGTCGGTTGCTCCGAAACAGAGCCGCGCGCCGCGCGCGGTTGCGAGCTTGAACCGTCCCGTGAAGGTATCGACCGAGCGCATCGTGCCGCTGCCGACCGCGCGGCCGGCGGGAGTGCAGCTTGCCAGTGCGGCGCCGGCGAACGGCCTGACGCCATATGGGACCGCATCGACCGCGCGCAATGCGTTCGACGGGAGCGGCTTCTGGGGTCCACGTCCCGACGCCCGGTCCGCCGCCACGCCTGCCAAGCCGGTCGGGTTGGCCGACGCCGGCCCCGCTACAACCGCAAGCACCGGGCTTTCCGCGTTCGCTTATGATGGCAACGACTCTTTCCCAGCGCCGCGTGCGCATCCGATGGGCATGTCGATGCCGCGCATGCCGAACGCCTCGCTGATGCGGTCCGACAGCGCGAATACGACCGTCGTCGTCAAGCAGGCCCTCGCCCCCGGCCGCGTCATGCATGCCGCTTCAGGGCTTGCGGAAGAG
>JAICMO010000183.1 GCA_025929185.1 Pseudolabrys sp. | reverse complement strand
GGTCGCGAGGGCGCTCAGCAGGAGTGCTGCGCATAGGCAACGGCGAATCATGCGCGCATGCTAGTACTCGACGAGTCCGCGCGGAATAATTTGCCTAACAGGCGGTCAGCGATGGATAAGCGTGCCGGCGCCGTGGTCGGTGAACAGTTCGAGCAGCACGGCGTGCGGCACCTTGCCGTCGAGGATGACGACGCCCTCGACGCCTTGCTCGAGCGCATAGAGGCATGTCTCAACTTTTGGAATCATGCCGCCGGAAATCGTGCCGTCGGCGATCAGCCGCCGCACGTCGGTGGTCGATATTTCCTTGATGAGTTGCTTGGAGCTGTCCAGCACGCCCGGCACGTCGGTCAGCAGCAGAAAGCGCTTGGCCTTGAGCGCACCGGCGATCGCACCGGCAAACGTATCGGCGTTGACGTTGAAAGTGCCGCCGTCGGCTGAGGCGGCGACCGGCGCCAGCACCGGGATCAATTCGCGCCCAAGCACCGTCGTGAGCACGGTGGTGTCGACCTTGGCCGGCTCGCCGACAAATCCGAGATCGACGACCTTCTCGATATTCGAATCCGGATCGACGACCGTGCGCGTCACCTTGCGCGCGGTGACCATGTTGCCGTCCTTGCCGCAAAGCCCGATCGCTTTGCCGCCGGCCGCATTGATGTGGCTGACAATTTGCTTGTTGATCGAGCCGGCCAGCACCATCTCGACGATTTCGAGCGTGGCGGCGTCGGTGATGCGCAATCCGCCGGCGAACTGCGATTGCACGCCGGCCCTCTTCAACATGGCCTCGATCTGCGGCCCGCCGCCGTGCACGACGACAGGGTTGATGGCGGTCTGCTCGAGCAGGACGATGTCGCGCGCAAATGCCCGCGCGATGCTGTCGTCGCCCATGGCGTGACCGCCGTATTTGACCACGATGATCTCCTCGTCGTAGCGCTGCATGTGCGGCAGCGCTTCCGAGAGGATGCGGGCCTGATCGAGGGGAGAAATTGTCATTCGAGCCTTTACGAGTTCCGCAAGCTTTTAGCGGCCCGTGCGCCCGGGCGAAAGAGGTCGAAACCGGGCCATCCCCCGTGGCGAACGGCCAGCTTTGGAACCTCCAAAAAACGGCAGTAAATCCGGACCCCTTGTCCCGCTCTGCCCGGAACCGCGACTCTGTTCCATCCGTTGATAGTGTGGAGGCGAGAACGAGAAATCTCGTTCGTTTGAGCGCCGAGCGCCAAACGCGACAGACGCCCAAGCCGATCCGCAAAAGCAGGGGTGACGCAGGTAGCACGCGAATCGTGCGGGACCTCGTGCTTGCTATGAATTGGAGGACAAAATGGCCAATGTATCATCTATGAGAGAAACTTCGGCCGCCGAAACCACAAACTACGGCGGCTTCGTCGATGCTATCGGCGGTATTGCAACGGTTGTGCTTGCAATCATCGCCTTGTCGGGGACGCAAGAGGGCATAATCACCGCGATCGCGACCATCGTATTCGGCGCGGCGTTGCTCATTCAGGGCGGCACAATGCTCTCTGAATTTTCCCGAACGATGTTTCCGACGGGCATGGCCGCGCCGGGCGTTGAGCAGTTCAGCGGAGGCACACTGGCGACGTTGTTCCTGTCAGGCATCGGCGGCATCGTCCTCGGCGTGCTTGCGCTCCTCGGCATTTATGCCGCGGTGCTGACCGCGGCGGCACTGATCGCCTTCGGCGGCGCGCTGGTGCTGAGCAGTAACGCCGTCTGGCAGCTGCATGTGCTGCGTCGCTCCAGCATGGGCGGCGTCTATTCGGCCGGCGAAATCCTCGCCAGCGAAATGGCGTCCGGCTCGGCCGTCATCCAGGCGCTTGCCGGCGTGGCGGCGATCGTCCTCGGCATTCTGGCGGTCGTGGGCATTCACGCACCCGTGCTGACGCTGGTCGGATTGCTGGTGATCGGCGCGACCATCGTGATGACCGGAAGCTCGCTCAGCGGCGCGGCGGTCAGCTTCATGCACCCCGCAACGCCGGTGTCGAGCGCGATGACCTCGCGGGCGCCGTAAGCCTGCAAGCAGCGATACAACAGCAAACGCCGCCGGAGCACTTCCGGCGGCGTTTTTTACGTCCGGCGCTCACGCATGAGACGGATAATGGCCGCGCGCAACTCGGCGATGCCCGCGCCGTCGTGCGACGACGTCGCGAGCACGTCCGGAAAGGCCGCCGCGCGCTTCGGCAGCGCCGCGCGCGTCGCGGCAAGCCGCGCTGCCAGTTCCTGCGGCTTTATCGCATCGGACTTGGTGAGCACGATTTCGTGGCTGACGGCGGCCTTGCCGAGCGCATCGAGCACGCCGGCATCGGTGTCCTTCAATCCGTGCCGCGCGTCCACCAGCACGTAGACGCGCGCGAGATTGGCCCGGCCGAGAACATACGCATGAATGAGATCGGTCCACGCCGCGACCTTGGATTTCGCGGCGGCCGCGTAGCCGTAGCCCGGCATGTCGACCAGCGTGAGATCGCCGCCGCCGTTGAAAAAAATAAGCTGTTGCGTGCGTCCCGGCGTGCGCGAGATGCGCGCAAGATTCTTGCGCCCGGTCAGCGCGTTGATGAGGCTCGACTTGCCGACATTGGAGCGCCCGGCGAGCGCGATCTCGACGCCGCGCATCGGCGGCAGCGAGTCGACCGAGCCTGCCGCGGCGGCGAATTTCCATTCGCGGGCGAACAACTGGCGTCCGGCCTCGATCTCGTTGCGGGTAAAATTTTGCACAGTTCGGCCCGTCATTCTGAGGCGCGAGCCATAGCGCGTTTCGGCGCGCTATGGCGAGCCTCGAAGGATGCGGGCTGTCACCCTTCGGGGCGGAGCCTTTCAGGGTGGCGAATTTGCGCCCTGCGCCGCGGCAAATTCATTCCAGGCCGCGACATACCTGCGCGGCCGCGCTTCTCTTTCTTGCGCGGCCAGGGCCTCCACCCTGCGGGCAATGCTTCGGCGCAGCTCTTCGGTGTCCACGCTGTCCACGGTGTCCTCGTGGGCGCTGTACTGGGCCAGCAAACCGTTGAGTTCGCGCAGCGTCCGCGTCAGCGAGCCGAGCGCGCGCGCCACCTGCTCCATGTGCCGCAGTTGCATCGGACCCCCGGCGAGCCGGGCCAGCGTCGCCTCCAGCGCCGGCAGCACATGGGCGACCGCGCTTTGCAGCCGCGCGCCGATCGACGCGGCATCGTTGTCGGGCGGCGCGGCTGCCGAAGGCTTGGGAATCCCGCCGCCTGAATCCTGCGTACTCTCTCCTGAATGCTCCTTGCTCTCTCTCCCTGAACCCTCCGTACTCCCTCTCGCTGACGCCTCCTTACTCCCTCCCCCTGAAAGGGGGAGGGTCGGGGTGGGGGTCTCTTCGAATTGCGCCATCTGTTCGTGCCATGGCGCTTTTTCATCTCCTTCATCGCTGCGCATGCGCAGACCCAGGGACCACGGTTCGATCGCTGCAATCGGCCCCGCCACCGCCGGCGGCCCTTCGGCCGGAATGGGCGGTCGCCGCCGTCTCCAGCGCCAGCGCCGCATCCGGTCGCGCAAGGTGCCGGACGAGATGCCGTGCTCGGCGCAAATCTCTTCGACCGGCCGGTCGGTGTGCTCGTAGTCGTAGCGGATTTGCGCCCAGGCTTCGGGCGTGAGGTCGGGCATTTGATCTTCCTTGGGCTCTCTGCGGCTGCGGCATGCACAGCGCGATCCTCTCCGCTTGCGGGAGAGGATCGGGGTGAGGACGGGCGGCGCGGCCAAGCACTGCGTCATGGCCAGGCTTGACCCGGCCATCCAGTCTTGTGCGCAGCACAGAGTGCTTAGGCGTGCGTCGCCGCAGACGGATTGCTGGAGGATGCGCTTGTGCTAGCGGAGCAGCGTTACGCTGTCAAGGAATATGTTCCTCATAATCGGAATGCCCAAGCCAGCCATCGGCTTGTGAGAAATGCCGTCATCTGATATCTGACTACTATAGTCACATAAGGAGCCATTATGCGCAAGATTCAATTGAAGGATGCTAAGGCAAGGCTTTCGGCGGTGGTCGATCAGGCGACGCGCGGCAAGCCATCCGTCATCACGCGGCACGGCAAGCCCGAGGCGGTGCTCCTCGGCTTTGCCGACTGGGAGCGGCTCTCGCGCGTTCCCTCCTTCGGTCGTCTTCTGATGGCGGCGCCGCTTGAGCAGGGCGACTTGCCGGAGCGCGATCACGCGCCGATGCGCGACGCCGGGCTGTGACGCGCTATCTGGTCGACACCAACGTCATTTCGGCCGCAGCGCCGACGACGGCTGTCAAGTGCCCCGAACTTGTCGCGTGGATGGACGCGCATTCGGCCGGCCTGTTTCTGTCCGCGATCACGATTGCCGAAATTTCCGAAGGCATCGCCAAGGCGAAACGGCAGGGCGCGAAACGCAAGGCGGCCGATCTGTCAGGCTGGCTGCGGGCCGTCCTGCATCTCTACGGCGAGCGTGTGCTGCCCTTCGACAACCCGACCGCGGAGATTGCCGGCGCGCTGGCGGACCTCGCCCGCGGCCGCGGTCACGCTCCGGGCTTTGCCGACGTCGCCATTGCCGCAACCGCGCGCCGGCACGACCTGACCATTCTCTCGCGCAACACGCGCCACTTCGTGCCGATGGAGGCGGCCATCGTCGATCCGTTTCAGCTGTTGTCAGAGGGGAGGTGAGGTGAGGACGCAGCGGTCGTCGGTTGCGCACGGGTTGTGGTGTACACGCAGAAGTTTAATATGCTCCAAAGCCAGAAGAAGAAGGCTCATAATGCCGGGAGGGGCTCCGAATGGCCGCCAAAAGAGGGGCAGATCGGAATGAAGTCGCATTTCGGGTGAGCTTAAAAAATACGAAGCCTGTAGCTTGTCGATATCGGACAAAGCTTTGAAGCTCTTGGCGAATTGTATGAGGACTTTGTCCATCGCCACGGGTTCGACAAAACACCCGGCAATGCGAAGTTATATCTCGTCGATATACGCCGAGGTAGCATCGTCGCTGACCTCAAAGGCTATCTCGATCAAGCATCTTTCGTCCTCAATCATCTCGATGTGTTGGCAGGCTTCATTGCCAATATGAACGAGCTGACTGAGTTCTTTCGATTGCAGCGCTCACTTAAAGGCGATGATTTGCCGACGAGGGCTGAAGCGGAACGTGTAGCAAAATTCGTCGAGCCCGTCGCCAAAGACGGAGGAGCGCAATTCAATTTAACTGTCCAAGGCAATGCCACAGTCAATGTCACCAACATAACTATCAATTCGGAAAGTGCTAACGCCATCGAAACAATGTACGTCGCTATCTAGGGCCGCCTGTGCCCGAAAATGGTTTATTTGAAAGAGAAGTCTTGTATTTGGAGCAAATGCGGAGAGGAGCAAAAACTAGGACGGGGGATAGAGGAGTAATTGAGAAGTTTTCGCCGCGTCCCGTGAAGCTGCTTTTTATGACTGAGGAAGTCAAAGCAGCAATCATTGAGAAGCCAGAAAACCCTTTCCAGATGTCTTATGTGATCGATGGTGAAGTTAGCACAGCAAGAGGCGAACCCGCGTTGTATAAAATCGCGAGAGTGCACGAAGCCATTGGGCCAACCGCCACACCGACAAAGGTACGCAGACGAAAACGCGCGGCGTAACTGTCTTGCGCTCATAAGTGCTGAGATTTGGAATTGGCGAATGACCGAAGAAACCAAGGTTCTGAGACGCAAAGCGCAAGCACTGAGTCCGAACGATCGCGTTGCGCTGATCGAAGACGTTCTCGACAGCCTCGATCGGCCCGATCCGGAGATCGAACGGCTATGGGCTAAGGAAGCCGCCGACCGCCTTGCTGCTTATCGTCGCGGCGAACTGTCGGCGAAGGATTTGAGCGAGATAGCGGCCAGCTACCGGACACCGGCATTTTGAGTGGCTGTCACGCTTCCGGATTGGCCCCGAACCTGATCCGCCCCGGCTGAAGCACCACGAAACTTTCACGCAGCTTTTCGCCGTATTTGGCGACGAGCTCTACGACCGTCGCCGGCATGCCCGCGCGAGCTGCCGAAGGAAAGCGCAGCAGGATGACGCCGCAGGTTGGTTTTGCGCTTGCGTACACAAGCTGCCCGAAATCGCGATCTTCAGTCAGGAAAATTCTTTGTTCCCGTAACGCGATGTCGATGACCGAAGAATCGTCCGCGCCGCGAGCGCTCTCGATCACCGCTGCAACCTCATGCCCCGCCGCGCGCAACGCCTGGACTACGCGGAAATCGCAACTTTCGTCTGCGAGAAAACGCATTACCCGCGTGGTTCGACCAGCACCGTTTCCTCATGCGCAACAGCGTCGGCCGCATAGGAAATCGCGGCATGGATATCCTGTTCGGTCAGATGCGGGTAGGCGTCGAGCAGGTCGCGGTGCGTGGCGCCTTCGCTCAGTTTTCGCAAGATCAACTCCACGGTGATGCGCGTGCCGCGGATAACCGGCTTTCCAAGCATCACCTTCGGGTTGATCTCAATACGAGCGTATGCCGACATTCGTCGCTCCATCGTCGCGCCAGCGCGACTTTTAGCTTCGTCCTGGCAGGAATATACAGCCGGACATTCGATGGCGCGATGGAGAAATTGGGTCCGCGTCGTTAACAGCGGCATAACGCTGCCGCCGCTTACGACCCCGCCGTCTTCTTCGCCCCGAACAGCCGCTTCACATTATCCCACAACTCAATCTTCGCCCCGTGCTTGCGCATGATCACGCTCTGCTGGAGCACCGAGAGCGAGTTGTTCCAGGCCCAGTAGATCACCAGCCCCGCCGG
>JAICMO010000248.1 GCA_025929185.1 Pseudolabrys sp. | reverse complement strand
CGGCGCCGCGGAACGAATCGATCTTGTTCTTCTTCAGCAAAAACTCGACGCCTTTGACGTTGCCATCGACGCCCTGCGCCTTGAAGGCCATCATCGCCTTGAGATCGAGCTTGGGCGCGGAAACGCCGATTCCCATTTGCGCGAATTTGTGACCGGCCTCTTCGAACAATTCGGACGCATAAAGGAGCGCCTTCGACGGGATGCAACCGATATTGAGGCAGGTACCGCCGAAGGTTTTCTCCTTCTCGACCACCGCCGTTTTCAAGCCAAGCTGCGCCGCGCGAATGGCGCAGACGTAACCCCCGGGCCCGGTGCCGATGACGATGAGGTCGTAAGCCATTGGTTACTCGCAATTCGTCAGGAGGATTTCAGCGGTGCGTTGAACGCCCAGATATGACCGGAGAGATCGCGCACTTGACCGTAGCGCGCCCCCAGAATGTATCTTCCGCTTGAACACGACGGCCGCACCCGCTTTTTCCGCGCGTTCGACGGCGGCATCGACATCGCCGGGCTTGGGCAAGTTGATATGGATGCCGACGCTTGCGCCACCGCGCGTCGCCGGGCTCATCAGGATGCCGCCGAATTCCGGAAATTCGTCGTGGAGCATGACTTCGCTGCCGTACACGTCGAGATTGGCGTGCATCACGCGCTTGCCGTCATCCGCCATCTTCTTGAAGGTGCACATGGCACCGAATGCCTTTTCATAGAACGCGATCACGTCCGATCCGTTCTTGACGCAAATGTAAGCCTGGATCGGCGGAGGATTCGGACCAAACGCCATACGCAACTCCCTTGTTGGCCGGGCTTGTCCCGGCCATCCACGCCTTGCTTCTTGCGGCAAGAAAGACGTGGATGCCCGGCACAGGGCCGGGCATGACGACAATTAAATATCTAAAACGATCCGCGCGGGGTCTTCCAGGTTTTCCTTCACGCGCACGAGGAAGGTGACCGCCTGCTGGCCGTCGACGACACGGTGATCGTAAGACAGCGCAAGATACATCATCGGCCGCACTTCGATCTTGCCGCCGATGACGACCGGCCGCTCCTGGATCTTGTGCATGCCGAGAATGCCGGACTGCGGCGCATTGAGAATGGGCGTGGACATCAGCGACCCGTAGACACCGCCGTTCGAGATTGTGAACGTTCCCCCTTGCATCTCCTCGATCTTGAGCTGGCCATCGCGTGCGCGCCGGCCGAAATCGGTGATCGCTTTCTCGATCTGCGCGAGCGACAGGCTATCCGCCTCGCGCACGACCGGCACGACCAGGCCGCGATCGGTCCCGACCGCGACGCCGATGTGATAATAGTTCTTGTAAACGAGATCGGCGCCGTCGATCTCGGCGTTGACGGCGGGAATTTCCTTCAGCGCCTGCACGCACGCGCGCACGAAGAAGCTCATGAAGCCGAGCTTCACCCCGTGCTTCTTCTCGAACAGTTCCTTGTATTGGCTGCGCATGTGCATCACCGCGCTCATGTCGACCTCGTTGAAGGTCGTGAGCATGGCCGCGGTGTTCTGCGCGTCTTTCAGCCGCCGTGCGATCGTTTGCCGCAGCCGGGTCATGTGCACGCGCTCTTCGCGCGCAGCATCGTCGGGCGGCGACGGCGCCCTCATTTGCACCGGCGCCTGCGTTGCGACCGGTGTCGCCTGTGCCGCGGCACGCTCAATCGCCGCCATCATATCGCCTTTGGTCACCTGACCGTGCAGGCCAGTGCCCGTGACTCCCGATGGATCGATGCCGGTTTCCGCCGCCATCTTGCGCACCGAGGGAGGGGCAGACATTGCCGACGCTTGCGGCGCAGGCGTTGCCGGCATTTCGCGCGGGGTCGGATGCTCGGGACCGGCGCCTATCGGCTTGGTTTTGGTGCTCTTTTCGTCGGGCGCGCCGGTGGTGCTGGCGGCCGGCTTGGTGGCCGTCGCGGGCTTCGCCGAAGCGGCGGCAGCGCCGTCCTTGATCTGGCCGAGCAACGCACCGACCGCAACCGTGTCGCCTTCCTTGACCGCGATATCGGAGAGCACGCCGGCGGCGGGTGCCGGCACTTCGAGCGTCACCTTGTCGGTTTCGAGCTCGACCAAAGGCTCGTCCACCGCAACCGCGTCACCCGCATGCTTGAACCATTTGCCGACGGTCGCCTCGGTCACCGACTCGCCAAGCGTGGGAACGCGGATTTCAGCCATGATCGCTCTCGTGTTCTCCGGGGCCGTCATCCTGAGGAGCGAGCGCAGCGAGCCTCGAAGGATGGCGCCCTGTGTGCCTGTCGTCCTTCGAGGGCGGCCTTCGGCCGCCGCCTCAGGATGGCGGATCGACTCTTACCCCAACGCCTCGTCCAGCAATTGCTTGAGCTGTGCGAGATGCTTGGACATCTGCCCGACCGCGGTCGAAGCCGCGGCAGGCCGCCCGGCATAACGCATGCGCTTGCTGGCGCCGCCGATCTGGTTGAGCGCCCATTGCAGGAAAACATCGACGAAGAACCACGCGCCCATGTTGCGCGGCTCTTCCTGGCACCAAACCATCTCCGCGTTCTTGAAGCGCGAAAGCTCGATCAACAGCGCCTTCGACGGGAACGGGTAAAGCTGCTCGATGCGCAGGATATAAATATCGTCGATGCCGCGCTTCTCGCGCTCCTCATAAAGATCGTAATAGATCTTCCCGGAGCACAGGATCACGCGGCGGATCTTGTCGTCGGGAACGAGCTTTATTTTCTGATTCGGCAAAAGTTGCGCGTCATCCCACAGCAGGCGATGGAACGAGGTGCCCGTCTTCATCTCATCGAGCGTCGACACCGCGCGCTTGTGGCGCAGCAGGCTTTTCGGCGTCATCAGGATGAGCGGTTTGCGAATCTCGCGCTTCAGCTGCCGGCGCAGAATGTGAAAGTAGTTTGCCGGCGTCGTGCAGTTGGCGACCTGCATGTTGTCTTCGGCGCACATTTGCAGATAGCGCTCGAGTCGCGCGGAGGAATGCTCCGGCCCTTGGCCTTCGTAGCCGTGCGGCAGCAGGCAGACGAGACCCGACATGCGTAGCCACTTGCGCTCGCCGGAGGAAATGAACTGGTCGAACACGACCTGTGCACCGTTGGCGAAGTCGCCGAACTGCGCCTCCCACAAGGTCAGCGCATTGGGCTCGGAGGTCGAGTAGCCGTACTCGAAGCCGAGCACGGCCTCTTCCGACAGCATCGAGTTGAGCACCTCGTAGCGG
>JAICMO010000213.1 GCA_025929185.1 Pseudolabrys sp. | reverse complement strand
GGCTGGCTATCTATCCTTCTTTCGCCGCCGACCACCGCGAATGGGTCGATCCCGCGTTGCATACCGCGCTCCTTCGCCAGATCGACGGAGACGGTTGGCCGCGCGTGGATGATTGGTCACCCGGCGCAATGAATCCGCTACCGCACGATGCCAAGCGGGCGGTAGCGCCCGCGGTCGCAACGGGCGAGGTGGCGAAAATCATCGACCGCGCCGTGGCGGGCCGTACTTTGACCGAGTTCGAAATCGTGAAGTTGTTTCAGGCGCGCGACGACGATTTTGCCGCGGTCTGTGCGGCGGCCGATGCATTGCGCCGGGAAATCTGCGGTGACGCGGTCTCTTATGTTGTCACCCGCAACGTCAACTACACCAACATTTGCTATTTCAAATGCCAGTTCTGCGCTTTTTCGAAAGGCAAGATGAGCGAGAATTTGCGCGGGCGGCCCTACAATCTCTCGCGCGACGAAATTGCCACCCGTACGCGCGAAGCGTGGGCGCGCGGGGCGACCGAAGTTTGCATGCAGGGCGGCATTCACCCTGATTTCGATGGGCAAACCTACATCGATATCTGCAAGGCAGTGAGGGCAGCGGCGCCGGGAATCCATGTGCATGCGTTCTCGCCGCTTGAAGTGCACCAGGGCGCGGCGACGCTCGGCTTGCCACTGGAAGAATTTTTTCTGCGATTGAAGGACGCAGGTCTCGGCACCTTGCCGGGCACAGCGGCCGAAGTGCTCGATGATGACGTGCGCGCAATGCTGTGTCGCGACAAGATTAACACGGCACGCTGGCTCGAGATTATGCGCGCGGCGCACGGCGCCGGCTTCAAGACCACCGCGACCATCATGTTCGGCCACGTCGATGGCTACCGGCACTGGGCGCGGCACCTGCTGCGCCTGCGGGCCCTGCAAGAGGAGACAGGCGGCTTCACCGAATTCGTCCCGCTGCCGTTTGTGCACATGGAAGCGCCGATTTATCTCAAAGGCCGCGCGCGTCGCGGCCCGACGTTTCGCGAGGCGATTCTGATGCATGCCGTGGCGCGGCTCGCATTCCACCCTGTTTTGACCAACGTCCAGACCTCGTGGGTGAAGATGGGACCGGAGGGCGTGAGGATTTGCCTGCGTGCTGGCGCGAACGATCTTGGTGGGACCTTGATGGACGAGACGATCACGCGCTCGGCCGGCGCGCAGCACGGGCAGGAAATGACGCCTGAGGCTATGGAGCACATCATTCGCTCAATCGGGCGCGTGCCGCGCCAACGCAACACGATCTATGGAGACGTTTCGCCGGAGCGATATCGCGCATCTTTTCTGCGCGACCACCGCGCATCGGCCGCGGTTGCAATCGACTCGTAAATCTTGACTATAGCCACGCTCGACCCGCCGAAATTCCTATTGTTCTAATCTTAGCATAACCATAGTATCAACTGATGCGCCCAGCGGGGGAGTTCTGCTGTCTCAGACGGCAGATTTAAACGTCGTGCCAAGGTCGTGAAATGAGTTTGTCGATTGCCCCGGAGGTCTCCGACCGTGGCCGCCGTCAAGCGGCCATCGACCGGCTGCGGCAAGTAGGTGGGCGACTGCCGACGTGGAGCGAGCTTGCCGACCCCGATGGCAATGACGTGGATCTTTCGCGTGTCGATCCCGATGATGCGCACGCCGGCAATCTGTGGCGGGTGCATTGGTTCAACGCGGCCGACCGCAAGTCGCGACTAAAGACGCCCGCGCATGTCGTTCTGCCGCCCGAGTTGACCGGCGTGAAAGCGCCGATCGTTGTCATGCTCGGCTGCCATTTCCCGATGATCGGTGCGCACAAGGTGCTCGCAGCTTACGCTTGCCTCGTGCCGCGGTTGATCACCGGCCGGTTCGATCCTTCACGTCAGCGCGCGGTCTGGCCGTCCACCGGAAATTATTGCCGGGGGGGCGTTGCGATTTCCCGCATCCTCGGCTGCCGCGGCGTTGCGGTGTTGCCGGCCGGGATGAGCCGCGAGCGCTTCGAATGGTTGCAGAAGTGGGTCGCCGATCCTTCCGACATTATTCGCACGCCGGGCACGGAAAGTAATGTCAAGGAGATCTACGACAAATGCGCGGAGCTCCAGCGCGACAGGGATAACATTATTCTGAACCAGTTCTCCGAATTCGCGAATTACCTCATCCATTATCATTGCACCGGGCAGGCTTGCGACCGGGTATTTGGGGATTTGAAGCGCAGCCATAAGGATTACCGGCTCGCGGCATTCGTATCGGCAACCGGTTCAGCGGGCACGATTGCGGCCGGCGACCGCTTGAAGGCGCTGCACAACACAAAGATCGTGGCCGTCGAAGCCCTCGAATGTCCGACGATGTACTGCAACGGATTCGGTGAGCACAACATTCAGGGGATCGGCGACAAGCACATTCCGCTCATCCATAACGTGATGAATACGGACGTCGTTATCGCGGTATCCGACGCGGCGAGCGATTCACTCAATCTGCTGCTCGGCAGCGAGCAAGGGCGCGGCTATCTCGAAAAGCGGAGAAAGCTCAGCCCGGAACTGATCACGCAATTCGACCGGTTCGGCATCTCCGGCCTCGCCAATATTGTTGCCGCGATCAAGCTTGCAAAGCGTTTCGAGTACGGCCCCAATGATGTGATCTTCACGGTCGCGACCGACAGTGCAGCGATGTATCGCAGCGAGCGCGATTCTTATCTCGGTCGCAAATATCCCGACGGCTTCGACGAAGTGAATGCCGGGGAGATTTTCGGGCGGCATCTCGAAGGCATTGCCGATGCCCACGTGCTTGAACTCACGCACGTCGAGCGCAGCCGTATCTTCAATCTCGGCTACTATACCTGGGTCGAGCAGCAGGGGGTCCCGGTCGAGGATTTCGAGCGCCGCCGCAGTCAGGAGTTCTGGCGGCAGCTCGTCGATACGATCCCGGCGTGGGACCGGATGATCGGCGACTTCAATGCTGAAATCGCCCGCAAGGCCTTCGCATGAGCGTGGTCAAGCCATACGACAAGCTGCGCAAGGATCTTTCGGCGCGCGACCGCAGCCTGCGCGAGAAGGTCGTGGCGCTGGAAGACGTCGCGTCCTTCGTGCGCGACGGAGACTCGGTCGGCATCGGCGGCAGCACCATGTCACGCACGCCCATGGCGCTGATTTGGGCGTTGATCCGCGCGCGCCGCAAAAGCCTGTCGTGCTCGCGCTGCATCATCTCCAGTGACGGCGATCTTTTGTTCGGCTCCGGCGCATCGGATCACGTCATCACGAGCTGGTTCAGCCAAGGCATCCTGTGGGGAGTCTCGAAGGTGATGCGGCATCACGTCGAGACCGGGAAAGCTCGCTTCGAGGAATGGAGCCATCTTGCAATCGGCATGCGATTTCGCGCCGGCGCGATGGGCGTTCCTTTCATGCCCATCCGGCCGATGCTCGGCTCCGACGTGCTTGCGCAGCGGCCGGAGGCGAAGGAGATCGACTGTCCGTTCACCGGCGAGAAGCTGTTGCTCGTGCCCGCGCTTAATCCCGACGTGGCGCTGATCCACGTGCAGCGCTGCGACCCTTATGGAAACGCGCAGATTGATGGCCTGCAATTCATGGACATCGATCTCGCGATGGCGGCAAACAAGGTAATTCTGACTACCGAACGCATCGTCTCCAACGATCAAATCCGCCGCGCACCGGACCAGACCAAGATTCCGTTCTTCGCGGTCGATGCGATCGTCGAGGTGCCCTACGGCAGCGCGCCGCACGAGTGCTACGGCGTCTATGAACCGATGATGAAGCACATGGAGCACTACGTCGAACTGGTGAACAAGGATCCGGTCGGCGGCATGAAGGAATATCTCGACAAATACGTTTTTGCCCCGAAGTCCTGGGCGGAATTCCTCGATCTTATCGGCCTTGAGGAAGTGCTAACCGCTTCGCGTGCCGGAAAGTCGATCTATGACGCATAAATCGGATTACACGGCGGCCGAACTGCTTGCGATTCTGAGCGCGCGTCAACTCAAGGACGGCATGGTCGTGTTCGCGGGCGTGGGCATTCCGCTGCTCGCTGCAACGCTCGCGCAGCGCCTGCACTGTCCGGGACTGACGATTTTGTTCGAAGGCGGCGTCATCGGCGCGTTCGTGGAGCCCGGGAAGCTGCCGCCCTCAACCAACGATCAACGTTGCACGGTGCGCGCTAACATGGTGCTTGGCAGCGCCGAGGTGCTGCTGTTGCTGCAACGCGGTTACGTCGACGTCGGCTTCATGGGCGGCGCGCAGATCGATCAATACGGCAACCTCAATAGTTCCTTCATCGGCGATCCGAAGAAGCCCAAGACGCGTCTGCCCGGTACCGGCGGTGGCAACGACATCGCCAGCCTCACCAACATGATCGTCGCGATGAAGCACGAAAAGCGCCGCTTTGTCGAAAATGTCGACTTCATCACCAGTCCCGGCTGGATCAAAGGCAACGACACGCGCCGCAAGAGCGGTCTGCCGGCGGGCGGCATGTTCCGCGTCGTCACCGAGCTTGCCGTATTCGGCTTCGATGAAAAGACACGCCGCATGAAGCCGCTCGCGCTTAATCTCGGCGTCAGTCGCGCGCAGGTGCAGGAGAATACGGGCTTCCCGTTGGAGTTTGATTCCGACATCGGCGTCACCGAGCCGCCGACTGAGCAAGAATTGTCGACTTTACGCGTGCTCGACCCCGAGCGGCTCTATATCGCCTGATGCGGCGGTCGAGAATAACGGAGAACGGAAATGACCATCCTGAGCAAAACGTTCGGCATCGCCGCGCGCAATTTCACCGCATACCCGGAAATGCCGGATGCGCGCGCGCTGGTCGAATACGGCGTCAGGATGGAAGAGCTCGGCTTCGACTCGCTCTGGGTCTGGGATCACGTGCTGCTCGGGGTCGAGCCGAATTTCCCTATCATCGAATCGCTCACGCTGCTCACGGCGGTTGCAGCCCGCACGAAGAAAATAAAACTGGGCACGGGAATCCTTGTCCTGCCGCTGCGCAATCCGGTCGTGCTGGCGAAGCAGCTCGG
>JAICMO010000057.1 GCA_025929185.1 Pseudolabrys sp. | reverse complement strand
TCCGACAAGAAGAAGGTCGTCATCCTCGGCGGCGGGCCGAACCGCATCGGCCAGGGCATCGAGTTCGATTACTGCTGCTGCCACGCCTGCTTCGCGCTCGACGAAGCAGGCTACGAAACGATCATGATCAACTGCAATCCGGAGACGGTGTCGACCGACTACGACACCTCGGACCGGCTTTATTTCGAGCCCCTCACGCCGGAGGACGTGCTGGAGATCATCGACGTCGAGCGCTCGAACGGCACGCTGCATGGCGTGATTGTGCAGTTCGGCGGGCAGACGCCGCTCAAGCTCGCCGAGCCGCTGGCGAAAGCGGGCATTCCGATCCTCGGCACCTCGCCCGACGCGATCGATCTCGCGGAGGATCGCGACCGATTCAAGAAGCTGCTCGACAAGCTCAAGCTGCGTCAGCCGCGGAACGGAATCGCCACCTCGCCATCGGCCGCGCGGGCGATCGCGGAAGAAATCGGCTATCCCATCGTGATTCGGCCTTCTTACGTGCTCGGCGGCCGCGCGATGGAAATCGTGCGCGACAGCGCGCAGCTCGACCGCTATCTCGCGCGGCTTTCATCCGATCTCGACCGGCCTTCCGAGCTGGTCGTCTCGAAAAGGAGTCCCCTGCTCGTCGATCGCTATCTCGTGGATGCGACCGAGGTCGATGTCGATTGCCTTGCCGACGGCAAGGATACGTTCATCGCCGGCATCATGGAGCACATCGAGGAAGCCGGCATTCATTCGGGCGACTCGGCTTGCGCGCTGCCGCCTTTCTCGCTCACGGCCAAGACGACTGCCGAGCTCGAGCGGCAGACGCGCGCGCTCGCGCTTGCGCTCAATGTCGGCGGGCTGATGAACGTGCAATACGCGATCAAGAACGGCCAAATTTACGTGCTCGAAGTCAACCCGCGCGCCTCGCGCACGGTGCCGTTCGTCGCCAAGGTGATCGGGCTGCCGGTCGCAAAAATCGCGGCGCGGATCATGGCCGGCGAGAAGCTTGCGAATTTCAATCTCGCCGCCGCGCGTTTCGACCATAAGGCGGTAAAGGAAGCGGTATTCCCGTTCGCGCGCTTCCCCGGCGTCGATACGGTGCTCGGCCCCGAGATGAAATCGACCGGCGAAGTGATGGGCATCGACAAGTCTTTCGAGATCGCCTTCGCCAAAAGCCAGATCGGCGGTGGCACCAGCCTGCCGCGCTCCGGCACCGTTTTCGTTTCGGTGAAAGACGCCGACAAGCCGCGCATCTTGTCGGCGGTGCGGCTCTTGGCCTCGCTCGGGTTCAAGACGATCGCCACCTCGGGCACCCAGCGCTACCTCGCCGAGCAGGGGGTGGAAGCGGCCAAGATCAACAAGGTGCTGGAAGGCCGGCCTCACATCGTCGATGCCATCAAAAACGGCGGCGTTCAGCTCGTTTTCAACACCACGGAGGGGGCGACGGCCCTGGCCGATAGCCGCTCGCTGCGCCACGCGGCCCTCTTGCATAAAGTGCCGTACTACACCACTCTTTCAGGAGCCGTCGCCGCGGCGCAGGGCATAAAGGCCTATCTCGGGGGCGACCTCGAGGTACGTGCGCTGCAAAGCTACTTCAATGGACGGACCTGACGGGCAAATCC
This sequence comes from Pseudolabrys sp., assembly GCA_025929185.1. Taxonomy (GTDB): domain Bacteria; phylum Pseudomonadota; class Alphaproteobacteria; order Rhizobiales; family Xanthobacteraceae; genus Pseudolabrys. The sequence goes on along the minus strand of JAICMO010000057.1, from coordinate 18,574 downwards.
GGACGGTCCGAGCCGAGAGCGGCGGCGCGGGCTAGGCTGGAATTGCCGGATCGCGGCGCGGGAACGCTGCCCGCGGTCGGGACGTTTTTAGCGAGCCCCGTTTTCATGGCTCCGGTGCGCGGAACCCCGCCGCCGGAGTCGTATTACGAGTCGGGTGGAAGCAACGTTTGGAAGGGAAGGGCTTGGCGGCGCTCAAGGCGCGTCGAACGGAAAGCGCGACGAGCGATCGCCAGGAGGAGATGAAGCAATGGAAAAGATTCCAATGACCGCGGAAGGCTATACGACGCTCGAAAACGAGCTCAAGCATTGCCAGCAGGTCGAGCGGCCTCGCATCATTCAGCAGATCACCGACGCGCGCACGCACGGCGACCTGTCGGAGAACGCGGAGTATCACGCCGCCAAGGAAGCGCAGTCACATAACGAGGGCCGCATCGCGGAGCTCGAGGACAAGCTCGCGCGCGCCGACGTGATCGACGTTTCCAAGCTTTCGGGCGACACCATCAAGTTCGGCGCGACGGTGACGCTGGTCGACGAGGACACCGACGAGAAAAAGGTGTGGCAGATCGTCGGCGAGCCGGAGGCGAACGCGAAGGACGGCAAGATTTCCATCACCTCGCCGCTCGCGCGCGCGCTGATCGGCAAAGCCAAGGGCGCGACCGTCGAGGTCAACACGCCCGGCGGCGCGAAGGCTTACGCGGTCAAAAAGGTGGAGTGGCGGTAACGTACGCCGGCAATCTCAGCCACAGCTTGAGCGGAACTGCGGCCCGGTCCGGGCAGTTCGGCACGCCGGCGTAGAAATCGGATAATCGGCCGCGGTAGCGACATTCGACGCCGTCGGGCGTCAACGTCGCGCTCGCTTGTGACTCCGATAGGCGCAAGCGAATTTCCCCCTGCTTCTCCATGCAAATGCCGACGTGCTTCATCGTCAACGGCCCTCCGAGCTCCTGAGAGGCTGGCCGGACAAGCCTCGAATCCTTGTCAATGAGTTGCACAAGGACCTCTCCATCGTCATGGCCGGGCTTCGTCCCTGCCATCCACGTCTTTCTTGTTTGTTGTTTGCGCGGATGCCGGGCACAAGGCATGTGCTCGGGCTGGCCAATGGCCGGACCCGAGTGCCGCGCATGATGGGCTGGGGCATGATCGCTTAAAACGGAAGCGCGCCGCTCGCCGCAGCGTCATTGCCGGACTTGATCCGGCAATCCATCTTTGCGAAGGAGATGAACCCGCGGGTCAAGCCCGCGGGTGACGCCGAAGACATTGAGACGATTCAATCCAAAGCAATCATGCTTTAGCGCGAAAGCGCTGATTTCGTTGGCCGCATTCCCGGCCAGACTCTTAAGGTCCGGAAGAAGTTGTCTCCGTGATGCTAGCGCTCAACTCCCATTCTCCGAGTTCGCCCGCATAGCCGAACACTTCGCGCGGCTGCGCATCGGCTGGAGTCGCAAACACACCCAGCACGATGGGAAGGATGAGCGTTCGCATGCCCGGCGAGCGTCGCGGCCTTCACCTGCCTAACAACGCACGCGCATGGGCGACATCTGCGCGGCTCTCATCCGCATCGGCGGCGATCGTGACGATTTTCTCGGAATACTGACGAGCCTTGGCTTTGTCGCCGGAGTTTTCGGCGGCCTTGGCAGCACCGATGTAGGCCCCAAGCCGGTTCGGCTCCTTCTTCAGCACCGCTTCGAAAGCAGCGAGCGCCTCTCTGGCGCTGCCGCGCTCCAGCAGCATGTCGCCGTAAAACTCTCGGGCGGGCTTCGGTACGCCAGGCGTGACGGGATGCTTCTCCGTCCTGCCTTCGGCGTCGGCGGCCGCACGCATCGCCTTCAACGCCTCGTCGTATTTGCCCTCGGCGTAAAGCGTCCACGCCGTTGCGATTTGCCATTGAATGTCGACCTGCCCGGCCCAGTACGCGTCCTTTGCTCGCAACGTTTCGCGAAGTTCAGCGAGTTTGGCGATGTTTGCCTTGGCGGACCCGGCATCGCCGGAGCGGGCGGCGCCGACAGCGCGGGCGAAATACGTAACCGCCTGCACTTGCGGCAGCGGGCTGGGTCGAACTTCAAGCGCCGCTGCCGCCTTCCAATCGCCGCGTTCGATTGCATCGCGCGCAGGTGAAACCGCCAACGCGTAGGGCCCTGGCAGGAAGGTTTCGCTGACGCCGGTCACCGTCTTCATATCGTCGACGACGGCGCGAGCCTTTTGATCCTGCCCGAGCTGGAGATACGCATAGACGAGATAGTCCATCGCGTGCAGCTGTTCACCGTGCTCGCCGCTTGCCGCCGCAGCACGCGCCGATGCGATGTTGGAGGCAATCGAATCTTTCCAATAACCGACGCGGGTGAAGATGTGCGACGGCATGTGCAGCGCATGTGAGGCCGCCGGCGCAATCTTCGCATAGCGCCGTGCGGCCTCGATGCCTTTCGCGGCGAGTGCCGGATAGTCGTAGAGGTGGATCAGGTAGTGCGCCACGCCGGGATGTTGCGGTTGGCGCGCAAAGATCGGCTCGAGGATTGCGGCCCCCTTAAGCTGATTGGCGTAGGTCTTGTCGGTCGGCGAAGCCGAAGTGTTCAGCGCGAGCGCATAATGGATTTGCGCTTCATCGTCCTTCGGATAACGCTCGGCCAACGCCTCCATTGCCTTTGCGTAGGCCACGATCCGCGTGCGGTGATTGAGCTTGTCGTAATCGGCATACATGACGGCCAATGCGTCGATGTACTCGCGCTCGCGCTGCGTCCGGGCGCCTACGCGCTTTCCTTTAGCGATCGCGGCGGAGCCTTCGGCAAGATTCTTCGCCGGCGGGGGAATGTGCGGATTGAGCAGCATGCTCAGTGCGATTCCCCAATACGCGATGCCGCATCCCGGATCGGCTTTCAGAACGGCTTCGAATTGCTGCTGCGAGGCACGGTACCAGAACGAGTGCTGGTACAGCATTCCGCGGTCGAAGAGTTTTTGCGCCTCTGGCGTGCACGAGGTTTCGAAGTGCACCTTGCCGAGCTTGCTATCGTCCGTTTGCGCGGACGAGGACTGGGAAAACGAAATTCCGATCGTCACGGCTGCGATGACGCACGATGCTTTCAACATGATCGAGTTCCCTGAGTTGAATTCGGATGATTTGCCGCATTGTCCGGCGCTCGGTTTGAGGCAGCTATTCAATTTCCGCCGCGGTATTCAAAAGTCGCCGGAGAGAGTATGCTTGCCCGCGGTTTAGCCCGCTTTCCTGTGAGGCAGGGCGCCGATGTCGACAGCGTTGCCCAGGGACTTGGTTCGCGCCCTCGGTTGGCTGCGCGGCCACTTGTCCGAGCCAATCGAACTTGAAACGCTTGCGCACGTCAGCGGCGTGCGCGCGCGAACGCTTGAAACTCATTTCAGGATGTTTCTTGGCACGACACCGCTCGGCTGGGTGCGGCAGATGCGGCTCGCACGCGCCCGGCAGCAACTGCTCAATGCCGGCGCGGAAACGAGTGTCACCGGCATTGCGGTCGCCAGCGGCTTCACTCAATTGGGCCGGTTCGCCGCGCAATACCGGAAAGCTTTTGGAGAGCTCCCATCGGCCACCATTCAGCGGCTGCGCCGTTCGCGAATCGAGAGCACCGACACAATCGATGATGAAGCGCTCCTGCTCACGTGGCGCGCGTTGCCGTTTGCGTTCGCCGTTGCTCCCAAGCAATGTAACGCCGCGCTTGAAGAATTAGAGCGTCCCCTCAAATTGGCCCCTGCTTATGGATTGCCGAAGGCAGTCGCCGCCTGGTGCTTCGGACAACGCGCCGCGCACCGCTTCAGTTCGACGCCGGACCTCGATCGGAAGCGGTCGCTGAGCTTGGCCCATGACGCTCACAGACTCGGGCCGCACGATTCCCTGACGCTGACGCTGGTCAGCGGCTCTCACGTTCTGGCCCACCGGCTCGAGGAAGCGGACGCGCTGCTCGAGCATGCGCTGGCGATCGATCCGTGGCTCGCCTATGCGTGGATTCGCCGCGGATGGATGTCGGCTTATTTCGGCGACAGCGAGGATGCCATCCGGGAGCTTAGAACCGCGCTCCATCTGATGCCGTTCGAACCCCTGCGCCATATCGCGTTCATCGGCATGGGCTGCGCGCATTTCAGCGCCGGGCGCTACGACCGCGCGGCGAAATGGATCGTCAGCGGTGTCGAGGCTTGCCCAGGCTCGTTTTGGGCTGCCCGGGTAGCTGTCGCAGCCGCGGCATTGAGCGGGGCGCGGACGGAATCGCGCCGTATGGCGCGCCAGCTCTTGCGCAAGGACCCGGATTTGACGGTCACGGAAGCGCGGCAGGCCTGGCCGTTCACGCCCGATTTCATGGCGCGCCTTAGCGGCGGCCTCGAAATTGCCGGCTTGCCGCGCGGATGAATGCGCTCGCGACGGCCGTCACTTGAAGAAGAAGACAATCGTCAAAATCGCGCCGACCGCCACCACGATGCCGCGGACGATTTGCTCCGGCACGCGCCGCGCGGCCATGACGCCGAGATAACCGCCGGCGACACCCGCAATGGTCACAATCGCCGCCTCTTTCCAGAGCACCAGCCCGTTGGCGAGGAAAAGCACGACGGCGACCGCCTGCGCGATCGTGGCGACGATGTTCTTCAGCGCATTGGCGGTGTGGAATTCTGAAATGCCGATGATCGACAGCGTTGCCAGCAGCATGATTCCCATGCCCGCGCCGAAAAATCCGCCGTAGATGCCGACAAGTCCCATTAGCACGTAAGCGAAAACGCGGACGGCGGCGCTTTGCCGGCCTTCCATGTCCTTGCTCAAAACGCGAATCCGCCCGCTGAACGCGAACGTCAGCGTGGCAATGCCGAGCAGCCATGGCACCAGCGGGCGGAATCCTTCATCGCCGATGCGAATGAGCAGATATCCGCCGGCGATGCCACCGAACACACCGAGCAGCACGAACGGCACCGCGCGCCGCCAGTTCTTCCGCGTCTCGCGCGCATAGGCAATCGTCGAGGCAAGGCTGCCGGGCACGAGCGCGACCGCGCTGGTCGCATTGGCATTGAGCGTCGGCATGCCGAAGGCGACCATCGCCGCGAACGTGAAAAACGTGCCGCCGCCGGCGACGGCGTTCACCAAACCGGCGGCAAAGCCGCTGGCCGCGAGCACAAGAATTTCCGGTAAGGGCACGTCGGTGAGAACTTATGGAAGGTTTTGTCCGAGATCGAACGGCACCATGGCCGCATCCTTGGAATTGCGCAATGTGAGCGATGTCTTCACATTGCGCACATGCGGCGCGGCGGTGAGTTCGCCGACGAAGGCCTGGAACGTCTTCAGGTCGGGCGCCGCGCACTTCAAGATGAAATCGATTTCGCCCGAAAGCATCCAGCATTCGCGCACGAGCGGCTGCGCGCGCACGAAATCCTCGAAGGCCTTGAGGTCGCCCTCCGCCTGGCTCGACAGATGCACCATCGCAAACGCGGTGACCTCGAAGCCGAGCTTTCTCTCGTCGAGCAGGCCGCGATAGCCCCTGATATAGCCCGCCTCCTCCAGCGCGCGGACGCGGCGCAGGCACGGCGGGGCCGAAATGCCGACCCGGCTCGCCAGCTCGACATTGGTGATCCGTCCGTCGTCCTGAAGCTCTTTCAGGATGTTGCGGTCGATGGCATCCAGGCGCGTCGGCACTAGAAACTCCGTCGCATAAGGGTCGGCGGAACATCCATACCGCGAAAGGAAATTTCGCGAAAGATTATTGCGCGCAGGGCCAATTCGCCGCGGCGCAAGCGATCACGATCCGGGTTGCGCGGCTTGCATAGCTGGCTAAAAGCCATAGATTGTCCGCGCATAGCAGAGCCAATGCCTTTCTCACCGTATCGGGCAAATGGCCGCAAAAGAAGCCCGCCGGGGGGCGAAGAATGGCCAAAACCACACATGCAAAGGTCGTCGTCATCGGGTCCGGCCCGGCCGGATACACCGCGGCGATCTATGCCGCCCGCGCCATGCTCGAGCCGATCCTCATCCAGGGCATCCAGCCGGGCGGCCAGCTGACGATCACCACCGACGTGGAGAACTATCCGGGCTTTGCCGATGTCATCCAGGGTCCCTGGCTGATGGAGCAGATGCTCAAGCAGGCCGAGCATGTCGGCACGCGGATTATCTACGACCACGCCAGCAAGGCCGACCTCTCCCAGCGTCCTTTCCGGCTCGAATGCGATAGCGGCGATGTCTTCATCGCCGACACACTGATCATCGCGACCGGCGCGCAGGCGCGCTGGCTCGATCTGCCGTCGGAGCAAAAATTCAAGGGCTATGGCGTGTCGGCCTGCGCGACCTGCGACGGCTTTTTCTACAAGAACAAGCAAGTGATCGTGGTCGGCGGCGGCAACACCGCGGTCGAGGAGGCGCTGTTCCTCACCAATTTCGCCTCGAAGGTCACGGTCGTGCACCGGCGCGACTCGTTTCGCGCCGAAAAAATCCTGCAAGAGCGCTTGTTCAAGCATCCCAAGATCGAGGTGATCTGGGACACCGTGCTCGACGACGTGATGGGCGCGGAGAACCCGCCCAAGGTCAATCGCGTGCGGCTGAAGAACGTGAAGACCGGCGCGACGACCGAAAAGAATGTCGACGGGGTCTTCATCGCGATCGGCCATACGCCCTCCTCCGAGCTTTTCGCCGGGCAGATCGAGATGAAGTCCTCCGGCTACATCGTCACGGCCGGCAACTCGACCGCGACGTCGGTGCCGGGCGTGTTCGCCGCAGGCGACGTCACCGACGACATCTACCGGCAGGCGGTGACGGCGGCCGGCCAGGGCTGCATGGCGGCGCTCGAAGCGCAGAAATTCCTGCATGCTCATGAGCAGCATCGCGCGGCAGCGGAGTGATCCGATGAACGCAAGCAACGCCACGATGGATTGGGACAAGCTGAAGGTGTTTCACGCCGCGGCGGAAGCCGGCAGCTTTACGCATGCCGGCGAGAGGCTGGGCCTTTCGCAATCGGCCGTGTCGCGGCAAGTCTCGGCGCTGGAAGCGGAGCTTTCCGTCTCGCTGTTTCACCGCCATGCGCGCGGGCTGATTTTGACCGAGCAAGGCGAGTTGCTTTATCGCACCGCGCATGAAGTGTTCATGAAGCTCGAGGCGGCGCGCACCAAGCTTACCGACAGCCGCGAGCGCCCGAACGGCGATCTGAAGATTTCGACGACTCCCGGCATCGGCATCCATTGGCTGACGCCGCGGCTCGGTGAATTCCTCGATCTTTATCCGGACATTCGAATCACGCTTCTCACCTCGGACGAAGAGCTCGACCTCGCGATGCGCGAGGCCGACGTTGCGATCCGCCTCCGCCAGCCGACCCAGCCCGATCTGATCCAGCGCAAGCTGTTCTCGGTGCACTCGCACGCTTACGCCTCGCCCGATTATCTCAAGCGCTTCGGCACGCCGCGCACGCACGAGGAAATCGACGAGCATCGCGTCATCCTGCTCGGCGGGCACGTGCCCGCCCATTTCGCCAATCGGCGCCGCCTTCTGGAAATCGGGCGCGAGGGAAAAGGACCGCGCGATCCGCACCTTTCGATCAACAACGTGCTGGGCGTGCTGCGCGCATGCCAGCGCGGCCTCGGCATCGCGATGCTGCCGGATTATCTCGTCGAGGAGAACGGCGGATTGGTGCAACTGTTCGGCGATTCCGACACGATCGCGGTGGATGCTTTTTTCGTTTATCCCGAAGAGTTGAAGTCAGTCGCCCGCGTTCAGGTTTTCCGCGATTTTCTCGTCGCGAACGCGCAGCGCTGGAATTTCTGATTACGCAAAGGATGGGAAAGATTCCACGAAGGCTTGCGTTAGGGCATGGCTGACATGCGGCGCAGTCCGTTGCTCGCCCACCGGAATTTCTTTTAGGTTCGCCTTAGCTGTTGCACCGATTGATATCCTCCCAGAGTCACCGGTGTTCAGCATGTTCCCCTCTGGAAGACGATTGCCGGTCCCCACACCGGCAAACTAATCGGGCCCCTTCGCGGGGCCCGATTTTTATTTTGCACGGCGGAGCGTTCGCCAAGCGTCGCTATCGGCCTAAACCTAGGACATGATCTCGCTTAAAACCGAAGCGCCGCTCGCCGCAGCGTCATTGCCGGACTTGATCCGGCAATCCATCTTTGCGAAGGAGATGGACCCGCGGGTCAAGCCCGCGGGTGACGCCGAAGACATTGAGACGATTCAATCCGAAGCAATCATGCCCTAGCGGAAGCGCGCGATGTAATATGCGAGATCGAGGATCTGTTGATCCGTGACGGGAGCGAGCACCTCTGCCATTGTCGGCTCGTAGCCGTGGCGCGTGTTATTTTTGTACTCGCGCAGCGTCTTGACCAAATAATCTTCGCGCTGATCCGCGATGTGGGGAATATTTTCGCGCCCGGTCAAATCCAGATTGTGACAGCTGTTGCAGCGGTTTTGGGTAACCAGCGCCTTGCCGCGCTCAAGCCGCGCGGCATCGTTGTTGTCGGGCGCCGGCGGTTGCGGAGCCGGCAGCTTGGCCAGATAGTCGGAGAAGGCGCGCAGATCGTCGTCGGTAAAATCCTTCGTCATCTCGTTCATGATGTCGATGGCGCGCTGCTTCTCGCGAAAGAGATAAAGCTGGATCAGAAGATAGGGCGCAGGCTGGCCTCCGAGCGAGGGGATTTGCGGCGTTTGCGACTGCCCCTTTTCGCCGTGACAGGCGAGGCACGGCGCAACCCGCTCGTCGAACGTGGCTGAAAGCGCGCCGGTGCATGCAAGACAGAGCATCGCCGCGGCGGCGAGCGGCCGCACAACCCGGATCATGCGAGACATTGTCATTGCCGAAGAACAGCCGGGAACGCCGCGGCGTTCCCGGCTCAGACTTTAGCGGCTGGCGGTACGAGCTTTGCCGTAGCTGATGCGATAGATCACGCCGTTCCAGTCGTCGGATACCAGCAGCGATCCGTCTTCCATCGGCTGCACGTCAACCGGCCGGCCGATATAGTTGTTGTTCTCGATGAAGCCGGTCAGGAATGGCCTGATCGAGCGTACCGTGCCATCGCTTTTGAGATGGATGGCGACGACATCACCGCCGAATTTCTTCGAGCGATTCCACGAGCCGTGGCGCGCCACGAACAGAACGTTCTTGTAGGACTTCGGGAACATGTCGCCGGTGTAGAAGCGCGCGCCGAGCGAGGCGGCATGCGGTCCCAACAGCGCGACCGGCGGCACGAATTCGCTGCACGAGTGGCCCCAGCCGAAGTCCGGATCGAGGATGTCGCCCGCGTAGCAATAGGGCGCGCCGAAATCCTGGCCGGCCTTCGTGACGCGGTTCAACTCATCCTGCGGCGCGTCTTCCGACAGCCAGTCGCGCTGGTTGTCGGTGAAGTAGAGCTGATGATTTACCGGATTCCAGTCGAATCCGACCGTGTTGCGCACGCCGAGGGCGACGATCTCGGCGCCGCTGCCGTCGAGATTGATGCGGCGAATCTGACCGTGGTCCTTATCGTGCAACACGTTGTTGCCCGGCTGGCCGACCGGAATATAGAGCTTGTTGTCCGGACCGATGCCGATGAACTTCCAGCCATGCGCCTCGTCCTTCGGCAGGTCCTTGTAGATGACGGTCGGTTTCGGCGGGTTGTCGATCGCCTTGTCGATGTTATCGATCTTGGAGATTTGCGACAGCTCGGCGATGTAGAGCGTGCCGTTGTGATAGGCGAGACCGTTCGGCCGATAGAGCCCGGACAGAAGCACTTTCACCTGGCGCTTGCCGTCCTTGTTCGTAATGACATGCACTTTGTCGGTGAGACGGCTGCCGACGAACACATTTCCCGCATCGCTGACGCGGATCGATCGCGCGTTGGCGATACCGCTCGCATAGACTTCAATGTGGAAACCCTTCGGGACCTTGAGCTTGGCCGTCGGCAACTTGTCGGCCGCGGCGGGAATCGGCGGCGCCGCGACGGGCGCCAATTTGGCGGCGGCGGCATTGCCGTCGGGCCGGCCGATCAAGGGCGAGCCGGGCGGCAGCGCAGGCTTGGCCGCAGGCGCGGCGGCAGGCGTTTGCGATGGAGACGAAGACTGTTGAGCGAAAGCGGGCGACAGCATCAGCAACCCGCCAACCGTACCGGCGAGCAGCAGGCTGCGCCGGGCAAAGAGACGCGAATGCATTGTTGACCTCCCTTGCGGAGGCGCTATCCGCCGGCACGCGTGCCGCCGACGATGCACACCCCTGGCGACAAGTCTCCATCATTTGCGGGGGCAGTTGCAATCGGGGGGACGACCGTTCGGCGCAATTCAAATATGCAAATAATTTTAAGCTTCGGAGCCCGTCGTTAACGCGCGGCGAGGACTTGCGCCGTGCGGTCGCACGAACTACTCTGTTATGTACGGGGACGTTGCAGTCTCCCCGTCAGACGGCCCTACCGTCCAAGCGCTGCGCAACACTCGGTCTCTCGAGGAGGTTGCGTATGGACGGAAGGCCTCTCCTTGATTCCGCTCATCATAATACTGACAACGACCGCGGTGATGGTCGCAGGCTCCATCGTATTTGACGGCGCGGAAAGATTTTCCCAGTCCGCCGCGACAATTGCCGCCATCGCGAAATGGACATTGGCCGCGCCGGCGGACTTCGTTTTTACGAATGTCCGAACATCTGGTCATCAATCACGGCTTGCAACAGTGCGACGGCCATCTCGCTGACACCAAACCCGATACGTTAACGAAGGAGGCACATATGAAATGGATCACCCGCGAGCATGTCAAAGTCGATCGCGTCGCCTGCCCATGGCTGATCAAAAAATTCGTGGACAAGAATGCAGAGTTCATTTTTGTCCCTGCCGACAAGGTCAGTGATGAGGCGAAACGCCTCGATGCCATGCCGTACGACATCAAGGGCGTCGAACTGGGTCATCACGGGAAGGAGTGCTCATTCGAAGCAATTCTGAAAAAGTACAAGCTCATGGGCGATCCGGCGCTGGTGCTGCTTGGAAAAATCATCAACGGCGCCGACACCGACAATACGCTCTATCATCAGCCCGAAGCGGATGGACTCAAGGCGGTCGCCGAGGGCTTTCGTCATCTCGGTTTTAAAGATGACCACGAATTAAACGCCGCCGAGTGGATCGTCTACGACGCGCTCTATGCCTACTGCCGAGACAAGGTGCGGCAGGGCAAGGCAGACGCCGTCAAATGACAGCTTGGAGCGGTCACGAACATTGAATAACGCGCGCGCGTCGTCCGGAGAGAATTTGCAAATGACGATAACGACGTTACCCGAAAAAGGGCGCATCGGAGAACTCGTGGTGTATTTCCTGCGCCTCGGCCTGCTTGGATTCGGCGGGCCGGTCGCATTGGTCGGTCAGATGGAACGCGAACTGGTCGCCGAGCGGAAATGGCTGACGAAAGATCAGATGCGCGAGGCCATCGCGGTCTGCCAATCTCTTCCGGGGCCGCTCGCGATTCAGGTCGGAATTTATGTTTCCTATCTGCGCGGCGGTTTCTGGGGCGCTTGGGCCGGCGGCTGGACATTCATTTTCCCCAATTTTGTGATCGTCGCCGCGCTGGGCGCGCTCTACGTTCATCTTGGCGATCTCAAGCCGGTAACGGCGATCTTCTACGGTGTGAGTCCGGCGGTGATCGCCTTGATTCTGCACTCCTGCTATCGGCTCGCGAAGCTGGGCATGGAAGATCGGGTCCAATGGCTGATCGCCGCCGCTTGCTTCGTGGTAACGGTCGTGGTGCAAGCCGAGGTGGCGTTGCTGTTTATCGGCGCAGGCATCGTCGGGATTTTCATTTACGGCAACATCGTTCGACGCTCATCGAGTGCCGCATTGCAAATCTCCTTTACGCCGGTTCTGGCACAATTGGCTCCCGCGACGTCGAGCTCGACGATCGGCAAGCTATTCCTGTTTTTCCTCAAGGCCGGATCGCTCACATTCGGGAGCGGTCTCGTCATCGTGCCGTTTTTGCAGCAGGGCTTGGTCCAGCAATATAGCTGGCTCGATCAGCGCCAGTTTCTGATCGCCGTTGCGATCGGCATGATCAGTCCGGGGCCGGTGGTCATCACAGCCACATTCGTTGGCTATCTCGTCGCTGGTTTCTTCGGCTCGCTGGTATCCACCGTCGGCATCTTTCTTCCTTCATTCGTTCTCGTTTTGCTCGCAGCGCCGCTTCTGGCGCGGCACCGCGCCAATCCGAACGTTCAGGGCTTTGTAAAGGGCGCGTACGCGGCCGCAATTGGTACGATTCTCGGGGCGTGCGTTTTGCTGGGGAAAATCGCCATCGGAGATTGGCTGACCGCTCTGATCGGCATTGCGTCACTCGCTGTTCTGTTCACGTGGAAGGTGAGCAATCCGTTGCTCATCGTGGCAACCGCCGTCATTGGTCTGATCGCCTTCCCGATCCTGGGACCCGCCTGGGTGATGGTCAGATAGCACGCGGCTAGTTCGTCGCTCGCCTACTCGTTTCAGCCGCGATAGGCGTAAGCAGTATCGGCGCGCACTTGCGCCAATTCTTCGACAAGGGCGTGGTGCGGCGACAAATGACATACCGGGTCTGCGACGCGCGCATCGCCGGCGATGAGAAACGCCTGACAGCGGCAGCCGCCGAAATCTTTTTCTTTCATCGCGCAGCTTCGGCACGGCTCCTGCATCCAATCGTCGCCGCGAAAAGCGTTGAAGGCGGGCGCGTTACGCCAGATGTCGTCGAGCGAATGCTCGCGCACGTTCCAGAATTCAAGCCCCGGTATGATTTCGGCGGCGTGGCACGGCAGCACGCGGCCGGCCGGCGTGACGTTGAGCGAGCGGCGACCCCAGCCGCCGACGCAGGGCTTGGGAAAGCGCGCGTAGTAATCGGGCACGACGGCATCGATGACGATGTGGCCGCGATGCTTCTGCCGCAGCATCTCGACGTCTTTCACCGCGCGCTCGACCTGCTCGCGCGTCGGCATCAGCGCCGCGCGGTTCTTCATCGCCCAGCCGTAATATTGGACGTGCGCGATCTCGACGCGGCTTGCGCCGAGCGCCAGCGCCAGCTCGACCATCGGCTCGATCCGCTCGATGTTGGCGCGGTGTACGACCATGTTGACGGTAAGCGGCAGGCCGAGCTTTACCACCTCGGCGGCGAGCGCGCGCTTGCGCTGCGAGGCACCGTCGTAACCGGCGATACGGTCGGCCGATTTCTCGTCGCTGTCCTGAATTGAGATTTGCACGTGATCGAGCCCGGCGTCGGCGAGCGCATGCATGCGCTCGGCGGTGATGCCGACGGCCGAAGTGATCAGGTTTGCGTAAAGCTGCGCCCCGCGCGCTGCCTTCACGATCTGCTCGAGGTCGCGACGCGCGGCCGGCTCCCCGCCCGAGAGATGGACTTGCAGCACGCCGAGCGCGGCCGCTTCGCGGAACACGCGCGCCCATGTTTCGGCGTCGAGCTCATCGCTGCGCTTGTCGAGCGCCAGCGGGTTCGAGCAATAGGGGCAGCCGAGCGGGCAACGGTGCGTCAGCTCGGCGAGCAGGCCGAGAGGCCGCGAAAGCGATGAGCCGTTTGTTGCCATCGGCACTTTCTCCGCTCATTCCGCCTGCGCGGAAACGAGCGGGTGCACTACTCCAGTTCCAGCAGCTTCCTGTCGGCTAAACCGCCGATCAGCTTGGTCACGTCGGCAAAGATGCGCTCGCGCGGCGCGTTGAAGCTCTTCGCCAGATCGTCGACGATCGCCTCCACCGTCGCCTCGCCGGTGCAGCGCTTGAGAATTTCCGCCGAGATTGCGTCCGCCTTGAACACGCGCTCCGGCGCGAGCAGCAGCCAGCCGCCCTGCGCCTCGTTGTGCACGAGCCGCACGCCGCGCGGCAGCCGCGGACGGGCGGCAGACGATACGCTCGTTACAGGCTCCTCGCTCATGGATCGCTCGTCACAAAGGCGCCCGGCGGCGCCAGCTTCGGATCGACGTAAGCATGGTAAAGCGCGTCGAGCATCGACCACAGCACGCCGCACTTGAACTCGAGCGCGGCGAGCACTTGCGCCTGCTGCTCCGGCGTCTTGGCGTTTCTCTTCACGTAGTCGAGCGCGAAATCGGCGTCGCGCTCCGCTTGCGGCGGGCGCTTGTCGAAATAGCTCAGCGTCTCGCGCGTGACGAAGTCGTAGTTCGCCAGCATCCCCGCCATGCGCTCGCCGATGATGACGGGCGAGAACAATTCGGTGAGCGACGACGCGATCGCCTCGAGCAGCGTCTTCTCGCGCACGAAATGCACATAAGCCTCGACCGCAAAGCGCGTGCCCGGCAAAAGGCCGCGCAAGGACGTGACGTAGTCGCGATCGAGACCGAGGCCATCGGTCAGCTTGAGCCAGCGCGCGATGCCGCCCTCGCCTTCGCGCTCGCCGTCGTGATCGACCAGACGCGAGCGCCATTCGCGGCGTATGGCGGAATCCTCACAGCGCGCGATCAGGCTTGCGTCCTTGATCGGGATCATCGCCTGATAGTAGTAGCGATTGAGCGCCCAAGCCTGCACCTGGCCTTTCGTGCATTTGCCGCCATGCAGCAGCGCGTGAAACGGATGCAGCCGGTGATAGCGCTTGGCGCCGATGTCGCGCAGCGCGGCTTCCAACTCGTCGGGCGACAGCAACTTCACACCACGATCTCCATGCCGTCTTCGGCGACTTGCCAGCCGGCGGCCTCGACCTTGCGCCGCTCGGGCGAGCCGGCGACGTGGACCGGGTTGGTGTTGTTGATATGGATATAAAAGCGCCGCGCCGCGAGCCCCTCAAGCGCCGCGAGCGAGCCGTCCTTTCCGTCGATCGGCATGTGGCCCATGCGGCGGCCGGTTTTCTTTCCGGTTCCGGTGCGCAGCATTTCGTCGTCCGTAAACAGCGTGCCGTCGAACAGAACGACGTCGGCGCGTTCGAGCCGCGCGCGCAATTCCGGCGTCACGTCCGCAGCGCCCGGAATGAAAACAAGGCGCGCGCCCTCGCGCTGCAATTCGAGGCCGACGTTCGCCGCGCTCTCGTGGCTGATCTCCGTCTTCTCGCGCTCGAGATACAGCGGCACCTTGCCGGGCACCGTGAACATGGAGACCGCGATGCCGCCATCGAGCGTGAATGTCTCGCCCGGATTGACCGCACGGCGCGACACCGAGGCAAGCGCGTCGAACATCGCGTTCGAAGCGACCGCCGCATGCGTCGCCGGCGTTGCGTAAAGCGAAAAGGCGGTGCTCTCGCGTAAGGTCAGCAAGCCGGCAATTTGATCGATTTCACCGCCGGTGAGCACCACTGCGTAAATGGGACTGCCGCGCAATCCTTCGTGCGGATGCAGCGCGTGGTTGTTACGGATTTGCGCGCCAATATCGGGCGACGCATTGAGCAACATCCAGCGGCCGTTGCCGGAAGAAACCGCAAGGGAGCACTGTGTGCGCGCACGCACACGTGGATCGCCCGACCATGCCAACTGGCAGACCGGACAGCGGCAATTCCATTGCGGATAAGCGCCACCTGCCGCCGACCCGAGCACGATGGCGGTCAGACGCCCCATTTATCGGGGCCTCGGAAGCGTGGTCAGAGGATCAGAACTCGGCCGGCAGATAGCCGTTGATCTCAAGCCCGATGCAAATCTCGACAAGGGTAGGCGTTGTCCAGACCATGGCATTTCCTTTCGCCGCCACTGCGGCGGCTGGATGTATAGTGTAGCGCAACAGGCAGGGCCTTGTCATCGGATGACAGCCTCGCGCCGGCCGCAGGTCTGCTCGCCCAAATAAACTCGGATGACCAAACCTATGCAAAGACGCCGGGAATCAGCCGGCGGCGACAACTGCTGTCGGCTGCGCGCATTCGAGTCCGGTTTCAGTCACACAAAAGTCATTGGCCGAGTACCGAATGATAGCCAGGCAGCCCATGCGGCGGCGTCCTATCTGCAAAGTTATCTGCAAGGCCGAAATCCGTTTCATTTCAAGCTCTAGCGGCTGCCAGGCGCGTGCAGAATAGCCACAGTGGCAATACTTTAGGTCGAGGTGTGCAGATTACACATAACGAGCGGGGAACAATCGGCTAAACTCGACGCTAAGAGTCTGGGGCGTTTAATGAGCGCCTTGGCAGAACTGCCGAACGTAGGAGACGAACTGGTGCGCAGTGTCCGTTTTGACCGTTTTCTGACCGGAACCGCCCTCGGCTTGGTGCTGGCGTTGTCCGGCCATGCCGCCTCGGCGCAAAATCAAGCCAACGAGGCTCAGATTGAGGCAGCGATGCCGGCGGTGGACACTGCGGACGTGCCGCCGCCCACGATCAAGGACATCGGACCGCTACCCGGTAGCGACACGGCCGCCGCAGCCGACACGACCCCCACAGCCGAATCGACCGCCGAGGCGTCGAAGGCGGCAGAGACGAAGATCGAAACTCCAGCCGCCACCGAAGTAAAATCCGACACGCCGAAAGCGGCCGCGGCCGACAGCGACCGGGACAAAGCGGCCGCGGATACGGGCTCTCAGAAGAACAAGGCGGCTTCGGTAGCGCAAGAGCCTGCAAAAGCTGCCGAATCCGCTACGCCTGCGCCAGAAAAGGCTACGCCTGCGCCAGAAAAGAAGGAAGTAGCTGCTCCGGCGCCGGAAAAGGTCGCGGCCAGCGCCGTCAGCGACCGGCTCCGCGAGATCATCACCGGCAACAAGCTTGACCGGACGGTCGCCCGGAAGGCGGACCGCGCCGGCGTGGAGGCGTTCTATCGCGCTCACGATTACGCGCCACTCTGGATCACCGATGACGCCGCCAACGACCGGGCGAGGGCCGCGATGGCTTACCTCGCGCAGGTCGATAAGGTCGGCCTCAATCCCGGCGACTACCCGGTGCCCGATTTCAAGGCCGCCGGCACGCCCGAGGCGCTGGCAGATGCCGAACTTCGGCTGACCGAATCGGTGCTGACCTACGCGCGACATGCGCAAATCGGACAGATCAACTTCACGCGCGTTTCCGGCGACATCTTCTATAATCTCGAAGCACCCGATCCGGCGGCCGTATTGAAGAAGCTGGCCGACGCCAGCGACACGCGCGAAGCGCTCGACAGCTACAATCCGCCGCAGCCGGAATTCAAAGCGCTTGAGAAGAAGCTCGCCGAACTTCGCGCCGGCGACAGCCCGAAACAGGCCGCCGAGTCGCCCAAAGTCGTCCACATCGCGGAAGGAAAAATCCTTCGGCCCGGCATGAGCGATCCGCGCGTGATCGGCTTGCGCAAGCGGCTGAATATTTCCGGCGATAAGAGCAGCCCCGTTTATGACGACGAGGTCTTTGCTGCGGTAAAGGACTTCCAGAAAAGCGTTGATCTCGGCGCCGACGGAATGCTCGGGTCACGCACAGTGCGCGCGCTGAATGGCCGCGAAAAAGCGCATTACGCTCCGAAAAACCCGATCGACACCATTCTCGTCAACATGGAGCGCTGGCGCTGGATGCCGCGCGATCTCGGCGCGACGCGCGTCGTGGTCAACATTCCCGATTACACGCTGAGCCTTTACCGCAACAACGAGCTTTACTGGAAAACAAAGATCGTCGTCGGCAAGCCGGGCAAGGCTACGCCGCTGATCACCGCGGCCATGAAGTACATCACGGTCAACCCGACCTGGAATGTGCCGCCGTCGATCATCGAGAAAGAGTACCTGCCCGCGTTGCAGGAAGATCCCGAAGCGCTCGACCGTATCGGCCTGAAAATCTATCAGGATGCCGACGGCACGGTGCACATCTATCAGCCGCCGGGAGCCGGCAACGCGCTCGGCCGCATTCGCTTCAACTTCCCCAACAAGTTCCTCGTCTATCAGCATGACACGCCGGACAAGTACCTGTTCGCGCGCGACAAGCGCGCGTACAGCCATGGCTGCATGCGCGTGCAGGACCCCCTCGTCTATGCGGAGAAACTGCTGTCGATCGAATTGCCGAACGAGCATTACACGCCGGCGAAGCTCGAGAAGATGTTCGGCGACAACGAGATCAACATCAACTTTCCGAAGCCGATCCCGGTGCACCTGACCTATCAGACGGCATTTGTCGATGCGAACGGCAAGCTGCAGCTGCGCGAAGACGTCTACGGCCACGACGCCAAGATGATCGCGATCCTCAAGAACAGCAGCGAACGAAGAGTTGCGGACATCGCCGTCGAGCGGGCGCCGAACAATTCGGCGAAGCCGGTGCGCATGCCCGTTGGCATGTACAACGGCAACGGCAACGGCAACGGCGGCGGTTACTACGGCGACGAGGGTTACAGCCGAGGCCCGGCAACCTTCTTCGATTTCCTGTTTGGCGCGCGAACGCGGCCCTACTATCCGCCGCAACGCCGCTTCATCGGACCGAACGCGCGCGAAAACGGCCGCTATACCTGGCGCTGATACAACTTTCGGGCTGAGAGAGACGCCGGCGCACGTTCGTGCGCCGGCGTCGTCGTTTAGAGTCTGATTCATTTGAGTTGAATCGATCAGTCATCCGCTCACCCCCGCGAAAGCGGGGACCCAGAGCCAAAAAGCGCTGGATTCCCGCTTTCGCGCAGGGCTGTCCGGGGAAGTTCAGGCATAGCAGAACTCGAGTTGGTTGGGGTCGGGTCGTCGATGCGAGGGATTGACCTCGGGAGGCTTGTCGATGCGCGCGAGCGGCTTGCGGACGAACAGGGTGCCGCCGACGAGC
>JAICMO010000075.1 GCA_025929185.1 Pseudolabrys sp. | reverse complement strand
GTGCGTATGCGAGTGCCGCAGGCGCTGTGCCGGACTGTATGGAGAAAAACTCCAGTCTTTCGGGAACTCTAATGTATGTAACAAGGAGCGGACGCTTGCCGACGCGAGCACATAATTCAACATCAGCGAATTGTGCTTGTTGCGAATTTCACTCCTGTCGCGGGCAGTTCACATAAATCTATTGTTCCGAGGAACGTTTCCCATGGCTCTGTCGTTTGCCGCACATAATAAAATGAGCGGAGTAGCACATGCAGAGTGCTTTTTCATACCGCCACCTGGCCGAAGAGTGTGAGAGGAAAGCGCGCCAGGAACAATCGCTGGAATACCGGCTGGGCTGGGAAACGCTCGCGCATTCCTACCGACTGCTCGCCGAGCAAACGGAAGAGGCCAACCGCCGCACGCAAAAGGAGCCGGCGGATACGTCTGAAAGATAGCGGATACCCTGAAAGCTAAACGGAGGGCGAGCAGGGCGAGCGCTGAGCCGGAAGACAAACCAGCGCTTGCCTTTCTCATCCTGCGTCGGTCTGTTCCAAGCCGATTTCGGGGAAAGGCCGCTTATTTTCTTGATGTCGTCGCCTCTTATCGCGACGTAAGACTAGGCCGGTTTTGATTGCGGTCTTCTTCTCGGGTCGTATGACGAGCGCGCAAAGCAAGTTACGAGCGGGCGATCCGCTAGCGCCGATTTTTTAGTCTCGCCGCTGTCCCTAGAGCGCGGGCATCACGGGTCCGACCAACGCGCGCACATGCGCAAGCGAACACGATCGCGCTCTTCGGACGCTGCCAGCTCGAGGATGCGTTGGGCCATCTCCACCTTGCGCAAGCGCGTTTGCTGTGCCGGCGACAGTGAGCAATCTATCGTCTGTGCGCTGCCCGGACTCATAAACGCAATTTTACGTTGTCTAGTGGAAGGACGGGGAACGGAATTTAAAATTGTCCGTTGCCTCCGTGCGTAACCCCCTGCCTCCTCGGATTATCTTTGCTCTAATGTCGCCCCATGAGCGAAGATAAAAAACGGGTCAGCCGAACGGTTGGCCCGTTTTATTTTCAACGACTGGTTTACGACGGGAGCGAATATTCATTGCCGGGACGGTCGCACATCTATCCGCGTGCCGTTGCGACGCCGTCGGATGGCGACATGTAGCAGCCAACTCATCTCGTCGAAGACGTAAGTGAAAATAAAGAGGGCGAGCGGCGATCACGTTCCTAGCGCTCTCCCGTCGTGCGGCGCCTTACAACCCATTCTGAATCAAAGATATTCCTGCACCACGTGCTGCGAATTTGGTCACGCGCGCAGAAGTAGCAAGCATTGATCTTTTCCTTGAGCCATTGATACCTTTGATGCCAAGAGGCCAATTTATGAGCGATAAACGGGCCCAACAAACAATCCATGGGAGGAATCCAATGAGCAGGGAAAGTCGTAAAGGCTTGAATCGCCGCAGCTTGCTGAAGAGCGCGGCGGCTGTCGGCGCGTTTCCGCTGGTGAACATTTCCCGCAGCTGGGCGGCTGAAGAAACGATCGGCAACTATCCGGCCGGCGTTAAGGGCGACAGCGTCTTCGTCGGCGTCATCGTGCCGCTTACGGGAGCCTATTCAGCCGAGGGTGCCGACCACCTCAAGGGCTTTCAGCTCGCCTTCGAGCATCTCAACAACGGCGGCGGGCTCGTCAGCAAGATTCCGACGCTTTCCGGCAAGGGCGTACTCGGCAAGAAGATTGTCTACAAGTGGGCCGACAATCAGACCAAGCCAGGTCCGGCTGTACAGGCCGCGACCGCCTTCATCACCAATGACAAAGCCATGATGATTTCGGGTTGCTCGAGCAGCGCCACTGCGATTGCGCTGGAAAAGGTCGCGCAGCGCTACCGCGTGATCAACATGGTCGGCGGCAGCGGCGCCAATGAGACGACCGGCAAGGACTGCCAGCGTTATGCGTTTCGCTCGCAGCCGAGCGCGTATATGGCGGCAAAGGCGCTCGCGCCCGCGATCGGCAAGGAGCTCGGCAAGAACCGCAAGGCCGTCTATCTCGTTCCCGACTATGCCTACGGCCACTCGGTCTTCGATTCGACCTCAAAGTTTACCGAGCAGCAGCTCGGCTGGAAAACAGTCGGTCAACAGTTGTGCCCGGTCGGCACGGCCGACTACAGCTCGTTCCTCCTGAACATCGCCAACAGCGGCGCGGACGTTTTCGTCAACGTGGCCTTCGGCGCCGACTCGGTCGCCTCCACCAAGCAGGCCAAGCAGTTCGGCGTGCTCGACAAGATGAAGATGATCGTGCCGAACCTGTCGGCGTTTCAGGGAAAAGAAGTCGGCGCGGAGATTATGCAGGGCGTCTATGGCACGCTCGATTTCTGGTGGACACAGGCGGAAACCATCCCTGAGGCAAAGATTTTCGTCGACGCTTTCGAAGCCAAGTACAAGTACAAGCCGCGCTGGCTCGCGCACATCGCCTATACGCAGATGCTGGTCTGGGCGGATGCGGTCGAACGCGCCAAGACCTTCAATCCGGTCTCGGTCATCAAAGCGCTGGAAGCCGAGCACAAGCTCAAGATGCCGCTTGGCGAAGTCTACTACCGCGCCTGCGATCATCAGCAGGTCCGCGCCGTCCCGGTCGTCGTCGGCAAGAAGCCGAGCGAGATGCGTAATCCGGAGGACGTCTACAAAATCGTCGGCCTGACACCCGGGCCGGATGTTGTGCCGCCTTGCGATTCAACCGGCTGCAAGCTGCCGTCGTACTGAGCAACCCGGGGCGGTACGACACCGGAGAGCGAGCCGATGAACTGGTCCCTGCTGTGGGCGCAGCTATTCAATGGGCTGACGCTCGGCGCGCTGCTCGTGCTCGTCGCGATGGGGCTCACGATCATTTTTGGGGCGCTGGGGGTGATCAATTTCGCCCACGGCGCCTTTTATATGGTCGGCGCCTACGCCGGTTACGTCGCCTATGCGGCGACGCATTCATTCGTGCTTGCCGTGATAGCGGGAGCAGCAGCGCTTCTCCTTGTCGGCATCGTCATCGAACGGGGACTTATACGGTACTACTACCGGAGGCCGCACGAGGATCAGATCCTGGCGACCTTCGGCCTCGGTATTATTCTGGTCGAAGCCGTACGCGCCTGGTTCGGTGGCATCTCGCAGCGTTTGCCGGTGCCGACATGGGGTACGGGAGCCGTCAATCTGGGTTTTCTTTATTACCCGACCTACCGCATTGAAGTGCTCGGCATCGTTGCCGTGACGCTGGTCGTTCTCTACCTCGTGCTTTATCGTACGCGGCTCGGCCTCATTGTGCGTGCCGGCATCGAAGACCAGTTGATGGTCAATGTCCTCGGCATCAACGTCAACCGTACGTTCCTCGTTGTGTTTGGACTCGGTAGCATGGCGGCGGGCTTTGCCGGCGTGATCAATGCACCGATCGTTACCGTCGTTCCCGACATGGGTGAGCTGGTGCTTGTGCAGTCTTTCGTCGTCATCGTCATCGGCGGCGTCGGCTCGTTCTGGGGCGCGCTCATCGGAGGCCTTATTGCCGGCGAGATCATCAGCCTCACGGCAATCGTGCAGCCGGCTTACTCGGAAGTGATGCTGTTCGCAGCGATGGCGATCGTGCTGATCCTCAGGCCGCAGGGCCTCTTCGGTGTCCAGGGCCGACAATGATCGTCGAGAAGCTGTCGGCGCGCGGGCCCTTGGGCCGATGGTTGCCGGAAGCGGCGGCGGTCGTCGGGTTGCTGATTTTCCCCTCGGTATTTGCACTGATCGGCGGCACGGCCGACATGGCCGACCGTATTTTGATCTGGGGCATTTTTGGTCTCGGCTTCGACATCCTGTTCGGGTTCACCGGACTTTTGTCGTTCGGCCAGGCGGCCTTCTTCGGCTCGGGCGGCTTTATGACCGCTTACCTGCTGATCGCCGGCGTCACCGACAATGCGATGGTCGCGCTTCTCATCGGCACGGCGTTTGCCGCGATCCTCGGCGTCATCATCGGCGCGCTGTCGTTGCGCCGCTCCGGCATTTATTTCGCAATGCTGACGCTTGCCTTCGGCGAGATGTTCTACTTCCTCGATATTTCGCCGCTGAAGGAGTACACCGGCGGCGAGAACGGCCTTTCCGGCGTGCCGGCGACCCATGTTGGCATCGGCAAATGGTTCGTCGAGCTGCACACGCCGGAAGGAATGTATTGGGTCATCGCCATCCTGTTCCTGATCGGCTTCTGGCTCGCGCGCCGCATCGTCAATTCATCCTTCGGTGCGGTGCTGCTGTCGATCCGGGAAAACGGCGAACGTGCGCGCACGCTCGGCCACGACATCCAGAAATACAAGCTTGCGGCCTTCGTCATTGCCGCAACCTATGCAGGCGTGGCGGGCAGTCTTTTCGGCCTGTTTCAAGGCTACATGCCGCCCGACGGCTTCTACCTCGAGACGTCAGGCCAGCTCGTGGTGCAGACGATCATGGGCGGCGCCGGCACGCTGGTAGGCCCGACGGTCGGCGCCCTGGTCTGGATCTATCTGCGCACCGCCTTGCAGCAGTTGCCGCTGGTCGGGCCCGTCTGGAAGATGGTGCTCGGAATCATCTTCGTCCTGATCGTCACGCTGTTCCGTCGCGGCATTTGCGGCGGCATCGCAATATTATGGGAGCGCTTAGTCGGCAGCGGTGTAGCCGGAGCGACGGCGCCTGCCGTCGCGGTTGCCGCGACGGACAAATCGCCGCGAACGCGTGCTCCGCTGACGGGCAAGGTCATTCTCGAAGCCAAGGATTTGACTAAGCGTTACGGCGGCCTCACGGCCGTCGACAAAGTCTCATTTCAAGTCGTTGAGGGTGAAATCCGCGCGCTGATCGGCCCGAATGGCGCCGGCAAGACCACATTCTTCAATATGCTCGCCGGCGCGATCCCACCGACGGGCGGCGAGATGTTCTTCCGCGGCGAGCGCATCACAAGCGCGGGCAGCACGGCGATCTGCCAGCGCGGGCTCGTCAAGAGCTTCCAGATCAACCAGCTCTTTCCGAGCCTTACTGTTTGGGACAACGTACGTATCCCGGCAATCGCGCGCACCTATGGAAAATTTCATCCATCGATGCTGCGCGATGTCGGCAATTCCGAGGAACTGAACGCGCTGATCGCGCAATCGCTCGCTGCGGTTCATCTTTCCGATCGCGCGCATGCGCCCGCGCGCGAACTCGCGTACGGCGAGAAACGACGGCTGGAAATCGGCCTTGCGCTTGCGACCAAGCCGAGCACGCTCTTGCTCGACGAGCCGACCGCGGGCATGAGCCCGTCAGAGCGCCAGGACACAATTCGCTTGCTCAAGAGCGTTGCCGCTGGCGTTACCATCGTGATCGTCGAGCACGACATGGACGTCGTGTTCGGGCTCGCCGACCGCATTACCGTACTGTTCAACGGTCGCAAAATTGCGGAGGGACCGCCCGACGCAATCAAGGCCAACCCCGAAGTGCGCGCTGCCTATCTCGGCAATCCGGTGCAGAAATGAGCCTGCTCGAGGTCGACAAGATCAACACCTACTACGGCGAGGCGCATGCGCTGTTCGACGTGTCGCTGCACGTGGAACAGCATGAAGTCGTGGCGTTGCTGGGCCGGAATGGTGCGGGCAAGAGCACGACGCTTAACACGGTCATGGGCGTGCTGGCGCCGAAATCGGGCGCGATCCGCTTCGCGGGCGCGGCGGTCGCGTCTTTGCCGCCTTATGAAATCGCGCAACGCGGCCTTCAGCTCGTGCCGGAGGAGCGGCGCATCATCGGCGGGCTGACGGTTGAGGAGAACATCGTGCTGGCGACGCTGACCGCGGAAAAGCCGTGGCCGCTCGAGCGCGCGTACGAAATGTTTCCTCGCCTTGCCGAGCGCAAGCGCAACCGCGGCCGCGAGCTTTCCGGCGGCGAGCAGCAGATGCTCGCGATCGCGCGCGCTCTCGTGCGCGAACCAAAGATGATCCTGCTCGATGAGCCGTTCGAGGGCTTGGCACCGATCATCGTGCAGGACCTCATCGGCGTTTGCCGGAAAACCGCGGAAGCGGGGCAGACCATCGTCATCGTCGAGCAAAACGTCGAGGCCGCGCTTGGCCTCGCGCACCGCTGCTACGTGCTCAACAATGGCCACGTGGTGTTCGAAGGAAGGCCGGACGCGCTGCGCAAGGATACCGATTTTATGCACCGGCACCTAGGCGTGGAGGCTTGATCTCGCCCGCCGAGCCGGCATATGCGCGAACTTCCCTCGCGCATTATAGCCACGCCAGTTCTGAAAAACGAGGGCCTACTCCGCCGCTTGGTCGAGCACCGCGCTCTGCCCAAGCAGAAATGCGCGGTCGTGCTCGAAGATGTGCGTAAGGAATTTCGTTACAGCCTTGATCCGTGGCAAATGCGTCTGCTCGGTTCTTACTGAAAGCCACACATCACGCTGCACCGACGCATCGGGAAACAGGCGTTGCAGCCCGGCGACCCCGGCAGCGACGAACGTCGGCAGCATCACGATGCCGAGACCCTCGATCGCCGCGTTGCACTGGGCAAGAATGCTGTTGCTGTGAAACACCATGCGCGGGGTTTGCACGAGATCGTCGAGCCAGCGCACCGCGTCGATCGCCAGCAACTCGTCGATATAGCCGACAAAATCATGTTCGATGAGATCGGCCAATGCGCCCGGCATGCCCCGCCGCCGCAGATAGGCGGGCGAGCAGTAAAGGTGCATCGCCACGGATGCGGTTCGCTTGCTGGTGAGGCCGGGCGCGCGCGGGTTGAAGAAGCTCAGGAAAATGTCGGCTTCCTTGCGCGAGAGGTCGACCGTCTGGGGAATGCTGACCAGTTCGAGACGTACACTGGAATCGAATTGCGCCAGCAGAGACAGACGGCGCGCGACATATTGGCTGGCGAGGCCCTCCATTGTGGCGACACGCACGAGCTGGCTGGCGCCCGCGCTGCCGCGCACGATTGCATCCTCGAGCGCGTTGGCGTGCACGTCCATGTTCTCGATGTGCTTGAGTAGGTCATGCGCGTCGGCCCGCACGGTGACGCCCTTGCGGGTGCGATTGAGCAGCTTGACGGAGAGGATCGACTCGAGCTTGCCGACGCGGCGGCAAACCGTCGAGTGATCGAGGCGCAGGCGCTTCGCGGCGGCGTGCACGCTTCCTTGACGGGCGACTTCGAGAAACACCCTTAGGTCGTCCCATTTCACCGGCGCCCGGCTCACAAATGCCTCCACAAGATCAAGCTCACAGAACACATCCTATGCGACACACAGTACGATTTTTTGCGGCAAACGGACACAGGATGGTGCAAAAAAACTCGCCCGCTAGCCCGGCGAACCGCGCAATTAATTGATATCAATCAAGCCTGTAGCGGCAAGCGGACTGTCCGGCTTCGATGCGAGTTTTCAAGACACAAGTTGTCGTCGTGGGTGGCGGGGCGGCCGGCTGTTACGCCGCGCTCAACCTGCACCGCAAGGGCATCAAGGCCGTCATCGTCTGCAAAGGACTGGTCGGGAAAAGCGGTGCATCGCTCTTTGCCGGCAATCTCGTGCTGTCGGGTCGCCTGCTCGGCAATACCGAGGAGCAGGCGCGTAATACGGCGGAATTCCTCATCAAGTATCACAATCAGTTCTTGATCGATCAGGAATGGGCGAAGCACTGCGGCGCGTGGATTGCGAGTGTCTATTATCCGGAGCTTGAGGAAGCGGGGCTGTATTTCCGGCGCGACGACGACGGCAACATGGTGGTGAGTCCCGGAAAAATCCGCAGCATCGCCGCGAACGTGCAAGGGAATTCCGGCGTGCCGTTCATGGACATGCGGCGCAAGCAGATTATCAAAGCCGGAATCGAGACAATTGAAGAGACTGTGGTGACTGCGCTTTTGCGCAATTCCGACGGCTCGGTCGCCGGCGTGTTCGGCTTGCAAGTGCTGACCGGCGAGTACATCGTCGTGCTGGCGCGGGCGACCATTCTCGCGACCGGCTATTCCGACCGCCTGCATGCGCGCTCGACCGGCACGCGCGAAATGTCCGCAGACGGCATCGCGATGGCCTGGCGCGCGGGCGCGAGCATGGTCAATCTGGAGATGCAATGGTGGCACACCAACGATGTCGCCTATCCGCCGACTTGGCAGCGCATGCAGATTTATCCGAATCCGATGCTCGGCTCGGAAAAATCGGCGCGCATGGTCAATTCGGATGGCGAGCAATTTTTCGACCAGCAGAAGGACGATCCGCTCGCATTCGGGCCCTACACCGTGCAGCTCAAGGCGCTGGCAAAGCAGGTGCACGCCGGCAAAGCGCGCTACACCGGCGGCTACTACGCCGGCTTCGATCATTGCGCGCCGGGCGAGGTCGAGGCCTATACGACCTACGCCAAGGTATATCGGCAGCTCGGCATGGATTTTCCGAAATCGCTGATCGAGACGGCGGTGACCGCGCACTACCGGCAGGGCGGCATCGATGTCGATACGACGACGATGTCGTCATCCATTCCCGGCCTTTACGTCGCGGGCGGCGTCGGCGGTCACTGCAACGGATTAATTGCGCTCGTTACATACGACGGGAAGGTCGTGGCGGACGGGGTTGCTGATAACCTGTCGAATTTACGCGAGCCCGATTTACTGGATCAGCAAGTCAAGCAAGAACGCGACCGGCTGGAGACCTTGTTGTACGGTAACGACGCGCGCGCCGAGCCGTGCGCGCCCGGTGAATTGAAAGAAGCCGTGCGCGCACTGATGTGGGAGAAGGCCGGCGTCGAGAAGGACGCGCGCAGCCTCAACGAGGCGCTGGAAGATTTCTCGCGCATCCGCCGCGAGCTGCTGCCGCGTTTGCGCGCCAATGCGCCGGTGCGGGCCGCGAACTACGACTGGCTCGACGCGATCGATTGCGTGAACATGATCGACGCCGCCGAGCTCGTGGTGCTGTCGTCCTTGCAACGCGAGGAAAGCCGCGGCCCGTTCATGCGCCGCGATTTTCCGGAAACTGACAACCAAAACTGGCTGACGGCGAATCTGCTGCATAAGGCCGGTAACGGCTATCGGTTCGAGAAACGTCCTTACAATCTCTCGATGTTCCGGCCTGATTTTTCTCGCGCCAACAATCTTGAGGTGCCCTGGTGAGCGACGTGCTGCATGCGCCCACCGCAATCGATGCACGGCGGCTGGGGCAAACCGAGCACGCCGACAGCTTGCGCGCGCGCAACGCACGGCTCGCGGTCGGTGCAGCGGTGGTGGTGAAAGTCCGCCGTAGCGACGACGGCCGCTTGCAGGAATTCCGCGCGCCTTACCAGCAAGCGATGCGCGTGCTCGACGCGCTTAACGTCATAGCGCTGAAGGATGCGCCGGACCTCGCCTTCCGCTGGTTCTGCGGGTCCAAAATGTGCGGCACCTGCGCCGTGCGCATGAACGGCCGCGAGGTGCTTGCCTGCTGGGAAGCAGTCGAGCCGGAAATGGTGATCGAACCACTGCGCAATCTGCCGGTGATCCGCGATCTGGTCGTCGACCGCACGGCTTACGAGAAGAAGGTCGCGTCCTTCGAGCCGTGGCTCACGCGCACGGGGCCGTATCCCGGTTTCCCTGAGCCACTCTTGCATCGCGACATCGCCAATGCATCGAGGGCGCTCGACTGCATCAGTTGCATGTCCTGTTACTCCGCTTGTCCCGTCATCCGGCTCGGTTCACTCACAGATTTTGCGGGGCCGGCGCCGCTGGTGCAATTGGGGCAGACCGCGCTCGACCCACGGCAAGATCAGCAACAGGTTGCGCGCGCGCTGTCGCGCTCCGGCATTTTCAACTGCGTGTCCTGCTACAAATGCGAGGAAGTCTGTCCCGCGCATATCCCGATCGTCAGCAGCGTCATCGAACCCTTGAAGGCGAAGGCCGCGCAACTGGTGCCGCACATGGCGCGCCATCCGCTCACGTTCCGTTCAGTGGTCGCGCGGCGGGGGCGCATCGACCCGGGTGAATTGATTTTGCGCGTACAGGGCCTGCGCGCGTTTGCCGTTTTCCCGCGACTGGTGCGATTGCTGTTGCGCGGAAAAATCAAGCCGTTGCGTACGCTGCTGGGCTTCAAGTCGCCGGCCGCCGATGCGGCGAAGCGCATTCTCAAACAGGGCGGACGCTCGCGATGAAATTTGCCTATTACCCGGGCTGCTCGGCGCGCAGCACTTGCGCGGAGTTGAATGAGGCGACGCACCGCGTGGCGGCAAGGCTCGGGCTTGAGTTGGTGCCGCTCGAATCGGCAACCTGCACCGGCGCGCGCGAATTGCGGGCGATTGATCCGGTCAAGTTCTATGCGCTGAACGTGCGCATCCTCGCGCTTGCGGAGCGCGAGAGCCTGCCGTTGATGACGATCTGCAACACCTGCACGCTCAATCTCCTCGACGCGCATGCGGCGGTTTGCGACGATGCGCGGCTGTTGCAATCGGTCAACGAACAGCTGCGCGAGGAGGGGCTCGAGTATCATCGCACAACCAGAATAAGCCATTTCCTCTGGGTGCTTTACGAGGACATCGGTGAGGACAAGTTGCGCGACCTGGTGGTGAAGCCGCTGAAAGGGCTGACCGTGGCAGCATTTTACGGCTGCCACATTACACGTCCGCCGGCGCGCTACGGCTTCGTCGATTCACGCAACAACGTGGCATTGGAGCGGCTTGCGACGCTGCTCGGCTGCGAGCCGATCGACTACAGCGGGCGCACGGAGTGCTGCGGCTTTCACACCGCCGCCCACGACGAGCGCATCGCCATCAAGCTGACCGGGCAGCATATCCTGTCGGCCAAGGAAAACGGCGCGAAGACAATAGTGACGCCGTGCCCGCTGTGCCACACGGTGCTCGACAGCTTTCAGAAGGAAATCGAAAGCGATCTCGGACAAAAACTTGATGTACCGGTGCTACATTTGCCTCAACTGGTGGGGCTTGCCTTGGGCTTATCGCCGGATGAGCTGAATATCGATCGCCACATGATCAAATTTGGGGTCGATGTCTGAGATTGGCTACGAAGCCAGCTTTTTCGAGATGATGTGCCGGCTCGCGCGCGCGGGCACAGCGAGATCCTGTGCCAGCGCGGGGATTTCGTGTTGCGTTGCAGATGACGCGAAAGGCCGCTCCGGCTGCTTGTGCTTTTCGCGACTCTGTGGACGCTTCACTTCATCGGCGCGCGCAAGGCCTTCGATGCCCGCGTTTTCTTCGGAAAGGCGGCCGAGCAGGAACGTCAAATCCTCCAGGCCATCGGCCACGACATGGATAACGCCGCATTCTTCCTGCATGCGACCCGCTACCGAAACATAACGCGTGCCGAGGACGACCGGACGAAACCGCTCGAGCACCTTTGGCCAGACGATGATGTTGGCGATCGACGTTTCATCCTCGATGGTCATGAAGATCACGCCGCTGGCCGAGCCGGGCCGTTGCCGACACGTGACGAGACCGGACACACGCACATAGGCGCCGGTTTTCAACACGCGCAGGCTTTCGTTTTTGGCAATGCCGCGTTGCGTGAGGTCGGCGCGCAGAAATTCCGCCGGGTGCGCGCGCAGCGACAGCTTGAGAAAGCGATAATCGTTGACGACTTCCTCGCCGAGCGGCATCGGCGGCAGATGCACGTCGGGCTCGCGCGCGCACGCGTTGTGCCCGCCTTCGCGGAACAGCGGCAGGTCGTCATGATCGCCGGCGCGATCGAGAATTTTCACCGCCCAGAGCGCGTCGCGGCGCGAGAGGCCGAGCGATTGGAACGCATCGGCATCGGCGAGCCGCTCAAGCGTCCGCAGTGGCAAGCCGGTGCGCAGCCATACGTCGCGCACGGAGTCGTAAGCAACTTCTCTCTCCCGCTGCCAGCTGTTGGTTTGCTCCCTCCCCCTGACAGCTTCCTTTCTCCCCCGCTTGCGGGGGAGGGTTAGGGAGGGGGAGGGGGCAGTCACTTGTCCGGCACAGGCTAAAGAGCTCCCACCCGACGTCCTTCGGGCGTCGACCTCCCCCGCAAGCGAGGGGAGTGAAGAAAGGGAGACGGCTTCTTTTTCCCTCTCCCCTTGCTGCGTCTTCTCCCTCCCCTTGAAAGGGGGAGGGTCGGGGAGGGGAGCATTCTCTTTTTCGAAACTGCCGTTGCCCCCCTCCCGCCCGCCTTCGCTTTCAGCTTCGGCGGGCGACCTCCCCCTCAAGGAGGGAGGTGAAGAAGAGCGCGGAAGGAGAGGAACGCAGCGTCGTTCGACAATCAGCTTCGCCTCTTCTTCGCGGATGCCTTTGATTTCGCGGAAGCCGAGGCGCATGGCGTGATTGGAGCGCACATCGTCTTTCATGTCCGCATTCAGCGAATGCAGTTGCTCCGCCGCGCGCGGTCCCGGCTCCAGCACCGTGTCGTAATCGGAATAGTTGATGTCAACGTGGCGAACTTCGACGCCGTGCTCGCGCACGTCGCGCACGATCTGCGCCGGCGCGTAGAAACCCATCGGCTGCGCGTTGAGCAGCGCTGCGGCGAACACATCCGGGTAATGGCACTTGAACCAGGACGACGCGTAAACCAAAAGCGCGAAACTCGCTGCATGACTCTCCGGAAAGCCATATTCGCCGAAGCCTTCGATCTGGCGGAAGCAACGCTCGGCGAATTCGCGCGCGTAGCCTTTCTTCACCATGCCTTCGACCATCTTCGTCTGGAACGTGCCGATGGTGCCGGCGCGGCGGAACGTCGCCATGGCGCGGCGCAGCTTGTCGGCTTCTTCCGCCGTAAAGTCGGCCGCGACGATGGCGATCTGCATCGCCTGTTCCTGGAACAGCGGCACGCCGAGCGTCTTGCCGAGCACGGCTTCCAATTCCGACGATGGATAGGAAACCGGCTCGATTTTTTGCCGTCGGCGCAAATAGGGATGCACCATGTCGCCCTGGATCGGCCCCGGCCGCACGATCGCGACCTCGACCACGAGATCGTAGAACTTCTCCGGTTTGAGGCGTGGCAGCATGCTCATCTGCGCGCGGCTCTCGACCTGAAACACGCCGAGTGAATCGGCGCGCTGCAGCATGCGATAGACGGCAGGGTCTCCGGCGGGAATGGCAGAAAGGGTGCGCGTCTCGTGTCCCGGATGCGATGCAGCGCGTAAGCGGTGCACCGCTGATCCGGGACCCCGCTTGTTTTCATTCTCAAATGAACTGAGGTCCCGGTTCTGCAGCGCATCACTGCGTGCTGCGCTGCGCCCGGGACACGCGAGGGTCTCAGGATAATGCTTCTCCAGCAGATCGAAGGCCTTGCGCAGGCAGGTCAGCATGCCGAGACCGAGCACATCCACCTTGAGAATGCCGAGCGCGTCGAGATCGTCCTTGTCCCATTCGACGCAGGTGCGAGCCTCCATCGCCGCGTTGCCGATAGGCACGACTTCATCGAGCCGTCCGCGCGTGATGACGAAGCCGCCGACGTGCTGCGAAAGATGACGCGGAAACCCAACGATCTCCTGAACTATTTCCATCATCTTGCGCACGCGCGCTGTCTTGCGCGTAAGACCGGCGCGTCCGATGTCCATTTCTTTCAGGCTGCTGCTCGATCCCCACATGGTCGAGGCGATGGCGCCGATCGCATCCTCCGAAATGCCGAAAACCTTGCCGACCTCGCGCAGAGCGGAGCGGCCGCGATAGCTGATAACGGTTGCAGCCAATCCTGCGCGCTCGCGCCCATATCGTTCGTAAATGTACTGAATCACCTCCTTGCGCCGCTCGTGCTCGAAATCGACGTCGATGTCGGGCGGCTCGCGCCGGGAGGCGGAGACGAACCGCTCGAACAAAAGATCGCTGTGCTCGGGGTCGACTTCGGTAATGCCCAGGCAGTAACAAACCGCCGAGTTTGCCGCCGAACCACGCCCCTGGCAGAGAATGTTCTTGCTGCGCGCGAAGCGCACGATGTCGTGAACCGTGAGGAAATAGGGTGCGTAATTGAGCGAGGCAATAAGTGCAAGCTCGTGATCGAGGCTCTTGCGCACCTTGTCCGGAATGCCGGCAGGATAGCGGACCGTGGCCTCCTCGAACGTGTAATGAACGAGCGCCTCTTGCGCCGTTGCAAATCCTTCGCGCGTTTCGTCGGGATATTCGTAGGCAAGCTCGTCGAGCGAGAAAGTCAACTTCTCAGAAAGCCGCATCGTTTCGGCAATCGCGTCCGGCGCATCGCGAAACAGCCGGGTCATTTCCTCAGGCGGCTTCAAATGCCGTTCGGCATTTACGCCAAGCTTGCGTCCGGCGGCATCGATGGTCATATGCTCGCGGATGCAGGTGAGCACGTCCTGAAGCCGCCGGCGTTTGGGCGTGTGATAGAGCACGTCGTTGACGGCGATCAGCGGCACACCGGCCGCTTGCGCGATGTTGGAAAGGGCCGCAAGCCGCGCGCGGTCGTTGCCGCGATAAAGCATGGAAGCGGCAAGCCGCACGCGGCCGGGGGCAGCGGCGTTCAGGAGGGAGAGAAGACTTGGGACGGCGCTGGAGACTCTTTCCCTCCCCCCTTGCTCCGTTTTCTTCCTCCCCCTTTCAGGGTGAAGTGAAAAAAGGAAAATTTCCCTCCCCCGCTTGCGGGGGAGGGTTAGGGTGGGGGCGGAAGCTTGCTCGGCGGGCGTGGAAGGGCCCCGGAGCAAAGAAATAAAATTGGCTTCTGTAGAAGAGTCCCTTCCCGCCACGCCTTCGCCCTTCGGGCTTCGGCGGGCGACCTTCGGGTCGGAGCCCGAGGGCAGGCTCTCCCCCGCAGGCGGGGGAGGTGAAGAAGGAAGGGCAGGGGAAAATGAAAGAAGAGAAACGGCGCTTGATGAAGGTTCGTTTGTTGACTTCTCCATCACGATCAGCTCCAGCCCTTCCATATGCGCGAGCAGATCGTCGAGGAATAGAATGCACTCGCCTTTCACGGCACGGATGTTGCCGGTGGTAAGCAAGCGGCAAAGCCTGCCCCATGCTGCGCGGTTGCGCGGATAGGCGATGATGTCCGGCGTGCCGTCGGAAAAAACGAGGCGAGCGCCCGGGTGATAGCGCAGCGCAAGATTGGTTTCGTGTTTGATCGAATGCGCGCGCACGACGCCGGCAACCGAATTGCGATCACATAAACCGATTCCGGAGAGACCGAGTTGCTCGGCCTGCACCATCATCTCTTCGGGATGCGATGCGCCGCGCAGGAAGGAGAAATTCGAGGTAACGACGAACTCGACGTAACGCATAGGTTACTCACGCAAACAGGCCGTGCATGAACCAGCGTGGCTGGGTCGTGTCGCGATAAAGCCCGGCGTGGTAGAGCCAGAAACGCAGGCCGTTGGCATCCTCGACGCGAAAGTAATCGCGCGCGACGCCTTCTTCTTCGCTCCACCAGGTATTCTCGATGCGCTCGGGCCCGGCCGCTGCAACGACATGGTGCTGCGCGCGGCGCCAGCGGAAACGCGCGGGCGGTCCGTCCGGCACTGACGCGACCGCCTCGATGGGCTCGGGGCGCGCGAACAGGCGCAACGGGCGCGGGCTCAAGCCGTCGACCGTGCGGAAGCTTCGATACGCCGCCCAACCGGAGTCATCGACGTTTGCCTGCGCGGGTATGCTGGTACTGGCAAGCTCGGGAATGTGGCTGTCGCAGGCGATCATGCGCGTAACGCGCTGCGCGCCGAGCCGGGCGCTCAAGCGGTCGACGAGACGGTCAAGCTCTGCTCGATCCTCGCTGTCGCCGAGACCGATTTGCTCCGGCGGGCAAGATTCGGCTGTGGTGACGGAAAGCCGCGCCATGTCGTAGCCGAAGCCGGGATCGACCTCATCTGTGAGCACGGCGAGCCGTTCACCAAAGAGCGCGCGGACTTCGCCGGGATCGCGCATCGGGCGCGACGTGCCGGCATCGATCCGCTGCACGGCTCCGTCGGAGCGGAATAACGTCAGCTCGATTCGGCGCGCGCCGTCACCGCCACGTTCGAGCATCGCTTTCAGACGCGCGGCAAGGCGTTCGATAATGGCCAGCACGTC
>JAICMO010000093.1 GCA_025929185.1 Pseudolabrys sp. | reverse complement strand
ATTCGGGCACGGTGCCGAAGCGTACGACGCAATCATCGGTAAAGCCATCGATCAGCGTGTCGATGTCCCAAGGCGAGAAAAGCGACCTGACATGCTCGACGAGCGCTTTTGCTTCTTCAATGGTTTGCGGATTACGATTCGCGGTCTGGACGGCCATTTTTCTCTCCCGGTGTTTGCCCGATTATTCGGGATTCCACACCTGAGTCCAGATCGCGAAACCTCAATTTCGTCATTCCGGGACTGCGCACAGCGCGGACCCGTTGGCTCGCGCTCCGGAACGACAGCACTTTAGAGAATAAACCGGCTCAGGTCGGCGTTCTTGGCGAGATCGCCGATGTGCTGGTGAACGTAAGCCGCGTCGATCGCGATCGACTCGCCGGATCGGTCGGGCGCGGCAAATGAAATCTCATCGAGCACGCGCTCCATCACCGTCTGCAAGCGCCGCGCGCCGATATTCTCGATCGAGCTGTTCACCGAGACCGCGATATCGGCAATGGCGTCGATCGCATCCTCGCCGAATTGCAGCGTCACGCCTTCGGTCTGCATCAGCGCGACGTATTGCTTGATGAGGGAAGCCTCCGGCTCGGTGAGGATGCGGCGGAAATCGTCGCGGCTGAGCGCCTTCAGCTCAACGCGAATCGGCAGGCGGCCCTGCAATTCCGGCAACAGATCGGAAGGCTTCGAGAGGTGGAACGCGCCCGAGGCGATGAACAGGATGTGATCCGTCTTCACCTGGCCGTGCTTGGTCGCGACCGTGGTGCCCTCGATCAACGGCAACAGGTCGCGCTGCACGCCCTCGCGCGAAACGTCGGCGCCCATGCGGCCTTCGCGACCGGCGATCTTGTCGATCTCGTCGAGAAACACGATGCCGTTCTGCTCGACGGCGCGAATCGCGTCCTGCGTGAGCTGCTCGTTGTCGAGCAGCTTGTCGGATTCCTCGTTGACCAGGAGATCGTGCGAATCGTGCACGGTCACGCGCCGCGTCTTGGTGCGCCCGCCACCCAATTTGCCGAAAATGTCGCCGATCGATATCGCGCCCATCTGCGCCCCCGGCATGCCCGGAATCTCGAACATCGGCATGCCCGAGCTGCCGGCTTGCAATTCGATCTCGATCTCCTTGTCGTCGAGTTCGCCGGCCCGCAGCCGCTTGCGAAACGTCTCGCGCGTCGCCGGCGAGGCGCCGGGGCCGACCAGCGCATCGACCACGCGTTCTTCCGCGTTCAGTTCGGCCTTCGCGCGCACGTCCTTGCGCTTGCGCTCGCGCGTCATCGTGATGCCGATCTCGACGAGGTCGCGCACGATCTGCTCGACGTCGCGGCCGACGTAGCCGACCTCGGTAAACTTGGTCGCCTCGACTTTCAGGAAGGGCGCGCTGGCGAGCCTGGCCAGCCGTCGCGAAATCTCGGTTTTGCCGACGCCGGTCGGGCCGATCATCAGGATGTTTTTCGGCAGCACTTCCTCGCGCAGCCTTTCGTCGAGTTGCAGGCGGCGCCAGCGGTTACGCAAGGCGATGGCGACGGCGCGCTTGGCATCGTTCTGCCCGACGATGAAGCGGTCGAGCTCCGAGACGATTTCGCGGGGCGAGAAGGAGAAGTCGGTCATGCGTTGCGTACCATCAGAAGCGCGGGCCCGTCCGGCGTGTCCACCATACGATCTCTTTGAAAGCCTGCCTTTTCATAAGCCCGCACCGCGCGGCCGTTGGCGGGATCGGGGTCGGTAACGATGCGGGGTGTTCCATTCGCCAGCAGGCCGTCGACAAAGGAACGAATAAAGGCGGGGCCGTGTCCCCGGCCCACCATGTCGGCCACGCCGATGAATTGATCGATGCCGCGGGTGCCTGCCGGCTGCAAACCGAAGCCGTTGTTTTCCCAGGCCTGAGGGTCGTAGCATTGTAGATAGCCAAAAGGACGGCTGCCGGTCACGACGATGAACTGATCCATGGCCGGATGATCGAGGTCGCCGCTGACCAGTTCATATTGTTTCGTTGGCTCGCCCCACCATTGCTTAACATGCGGCATCGCCAGCCAGCGCTTGATCAACGGCAAATCGTCGGCGGTCATGGGACGAAACACATACATGCGGGCACGATGAATCAAGCGCTCTTCAAGCTCTCAATCGTCACATTCCGGTTGGTGTAAACGCAAATCTCGGCGGCGATGTCGAGCGCGCGCCGCACGATCGCTTCGGCGTCAAGCGGCCCGTCGATCAGCGCGCGGGCGGCCGCGAGCGCGTAATTGCCGCCGGAGCCGATGCCGGCGGCGCCCGCCTCCGGCTCCAGCACGTCGCCGGTGCCGGTGAGCACGAGCGAGACTTGAGCGTCGGCGACGATCATCATCGCCTCCAGCCGGCGGAGGTAGCGGTCGGTGCGCCAGTCCTTCGCAAGCTCGACGGCAGCGCGCAAAAGCTGACCGGGATATTGGTCGAGCTTGCCTTCGAGGCGCTCGAACAACGTGAATGCATCGGCGGTCGCGCCGGCAAATCCGCCGATCACGTCGCCCTTGCCGATGCGGCGCACCTTCTTGGCGTTGGCTTTGACGATTGTTTGCCCAATCGACACCTGGCCGTCGCCGCCGATCGCAACCGTGCCGCCTTTGCGGACGGTGAGAATCGTCGTGCCGTGCCAATTTGGATTTGCCGCCATTTCACTCGATGTCATACACAACTACCTCTACGGCGAAAGCACATGTAGGAATAGCACGACGCCCGCGCAAATCGTCACTTACTTTGTGTGCGCTCGATTCCTGTCGCAGCCTCGATTGCCGCGCATCGTTATTTGCTTTGCGCCATGTCCGGTAGATTGCGGCGAGGCCGAGCGCCATTGACAACATGGCCGCGCATCCTACATTCGGCAGATGATGAAGTTGCTGCGCCATTCAGTACGCCTCTTTTTGCGCGCGGGCCGCCTGCAAGCACACAGGTAGCCCGGACGATAGCATTCGTGCGTCGTTCCGGGCCCTTCGTCACCCTCCTGAGCCAACAGAAGTAATCCATCGCCCCGATCCGTCGTGTCGGCCGATGCCGTCGCGCGCTTCGCACTCGTAAATGCTGGAGAACCGCTATGTCCGACGTAGCAACAGAACTGCCGACCATCAGCCTCACGGAGCACGATTTCGTGCGCCTGGACCGCCTCGCTGCGGCCGCCGCGCGGACGTTTCCGCGCACGGCCGATTTTCTCGCGCGCGAAATCGCGCGCGCCACTATCATCGAATCGGATGCCCGGCCGCCCGGGCTGGTCCGAATGGGCTCGACGGTGGATTATCGGGATGAAGCCACCGGGCAGGTGAGAACGGTGACCTTGGTCTTTCCGGACGAAGCCGATTTGGCCGCCGGGAAGGTCTCGGTGATGACTCCGGTGGGTGTCGCGTTGATCGGGCTTTCCGTCGGCCAATCGATCGAATGGCGGACGGCCGGCGGGTTGCGTTCGCTCACGGTGCTAAAGGTGGATGGCGCCTGCGCCTGAGTCGCCGCGTTCGCGCTGCGGTTAACCAAGGCCGCGGCGCGGTGGCGAAATCGCCGCGCTCCTGATAAAAGGCCGCGACGCGAGAACAGCCGATGCGCAAAGCAACCGTTAAACGCAAAACCAAGGAAACGGCCGTCGAGGTCGAGATCGACCTCGACGGGCAGGGCCGTTCGCAGGTTTCGACCGGTATCGGTTTCCTCGATCACATGCTCGATCTGCTCGCGCGGCATTCGCGCATCGATATCGCCGTCGGGGCCAAAGGCGACCTGCATATCGATCATCACCACACGACCGAAGACGTCGGCATCGCGCTCGGCCAGGCGGTACGCCAAGCGCTCGGCGACATGAAAGGCATCACGCGCTACGCCGACGTGCACGTGCCGATGGACGAGGCGCTGACGCGGGTGGCGGTCGATATCTCGGGCCGGCCGTTTCTTGTGTTCAAGGCCGAGTTCGTGCGCGACAAGGTCGGCGCGTTCGACACGGAATTGGTGCAGGAATGGTTTCAGGCTTTCGCCATGAATGCCGGCATCACGCTGCATGCCGAGACTTTGTACGGCACCAACGACCATCATATTGCCGAATCCTGCTTCAAAGGTCTGGCGCGGGCGTTGCGGGCGGCGGTGGCGATCGATCCGCGTGCGAAGGACGAGGTGCCGTCGACCAAAGGCTCGCTGGGCGGGTGACAGCGTCATTCCGGAAGTCGCGAAGCGGCTATCCGGAATCCATAGCCCCGGCGCTGTTTGTAAAACCGAGACCGGGGTTATGGATTCCGGGTTCGCTCGCCATAGCGAGTCGCAGACGCGCGTAAACGCGCTTATGGCTCGCGCCCTGGAATGACAGAAACCGTTGAAGGTACACAAATGCCCACCTACACCGTGCACGAGCCGCCGCTGCGCAAGAACGAAAGCGCGCCCGATCCGGTCCGCTTCGTCTTCGTGCGCGACGGATTTTATTTCTGGGCCTTCCTGCTGGCGCCGCTGTGGCTTCTGGTGCATCGGCTGTGGCTTGTTTTCATCCTCTATCTGATCATCGACGCGCTGATCGGCGCGGGTCTTTACTTCGCCGGCGCGTCGGCGGCTGTGAAATTCGCCGTCGGTTTTCTGATCGCCCTGCTTGTCGGGCTCGAAGCAGGCACGCTGCGGCGCTGGACGCTTTCGCGGCGGAAGTGGAAGACGGTCGGCGCCGTGATCGGCGAAACGCGCGAATTGGCCGAGCGCCGTTTCTTCGCCGCGTGGCAGCCGCGTGCGGCCGACGAGTCGACGCCGGCAACGCCTCCGCCTTCGCCGCCAGCGACATATGTCGCGCCGCCGCGGCGCGATCCGCCCGCCTCCGACATTATCGGCCTCTTTCCCGAGCCGGAAAATCCGCGATGAGCGTGGCGATCGTCGATTACGGCTCGGGCAATCTGCACTCGGCGGCGAAGGCCTTCGAGCGCGCCGCGCGCGAAAGCAGGCACGAGCAGCCGATCGTGGTGACGCGCGATCCCGAAAAGGTCGCGCGCGCCGATCGCATCGTGCTGCCCGGCGTCGGCGCTTTTGCCGATTGCCGTCGCGGGCTCGACGAAATTCCCGGCATGATCGATGCGCTCGACGAAGC
Source organism: Pseudolabrys sp. (assembly GCA_025929185.1). Lineage (GTDB taxonomy): Bacteria > Pseudomonadota > Alphaproteobacteria > Rhizobiales > Xanthobacteraceae > Pseudolabrys. The sequence goes on along the minus strand of JAICMO010000093.1, from coordinate 9,185 downwards.
GGTGCGCAAGGAAGGCCGGCCGTTTTTCGGCATTTGCGTCGGCATGCAATTGATGGCGGAGCGCGGGCGCGAATATCGGGTGACGCCGGGACTCGGCTGGATCGCCGGCGAGGTCGACCGCATCGCGCCGTCGGATGCGGGCTTGAAAATTCCGCACATGGGCTGGAACACGCTCAACGTGACGAAGCCGCATGCCTTGCTCGACGGGATCGCGACCGGCGCAAACGGCCTGCACGCTTATTTCGTGCACTCGTATGAGTTGAAACCTTCGCACCGCGACGATCTGATCGCGCAGTCGGACTATGGCCGGCCACTTAGCGCGGTCGTCGGGCGGGACAACATGGTCGGCACGCAATTCCATCCGGAGAAGAGCCAACGGCTGGGCCTGGCGCTGATTGCGAATTTTTTGCGGTGGAAGCCGTGATGCAGCAAGGAAGGCAAAAGTCAATCCATGAAGGTGATTTACAAAATCACTTATCCGAATGGGAAAATCTACGTTGGCAAGGATCTAACCGACAGCATCAACTACTTTGGTAGCGCGGCCCATCAAGCTATTGCGGCAGATTTTACACGAGAACAACGCCGTGATTTCAAAATCAGAAAAGAAATTCTTTGGGAATCAGAAATAGCCACAAATGAGGAAGTAAATTCAAAGGAGTTGGAGTTCATACGGTTCTTTGGCTCTAATGATCCAACGATTGGGTATAATCGGTGGCCCAAATTCAAAGAGAAGTGAATAACAATATTCAATGATTTTATTTCCCGCCATCGACCTGAAGGACGGCAACGCCGTGCGGCTCGAGCAGGGTGATATGGCGCGCGCGACCGTGTTCAACCGCGATCCGGCGAAGCAGGCGCATCTGTTCGAGGCGCAAGGCTTCGAGTACCTGCATCTCGTCGACCTCGACGGCGCGTTCGCCGGCAAGCCGGTGAACGCGCATGCCGTCGACCGCATTCTGGAAACGATCAGCATTCCCGTGCAGCTCGGCGGCGGCATTCGCGACACGGCAACCGTCGAGGCGTGGCTCGAGAAAGGCGTCACGCGCGTCATCATCGGCACGGCGGCGGTGCGCGATCCGCCGTTCGTGAAGCAAGCCGCGCGCGATTACCCGGGCCGCATCGCGGTCGGGCTCGACACGCGCGACGGCAAGGTCGCGGTGCAGGGCTGGGCGCAAACTTCCGAGCTGACCGCGCTGGAGATTGCCAAACGGTTTGTGGATGTTGGCGTCAGTGCGATTATCTACACGGATGTTTCACGTGACGGCATGCTGAAGGGACTCAATTTCGACGCAACGATCGCGCTTGCGGAAGCCGTGCCAATTCCGGTGATCGCTTCCGGCGGGTTGGCTTCGATTGACGATATCAAGGCACTGCTCGAGCCGCGCGCCAGCAAACTTGCCGGCGCGATTGCCGGCCGCGCGCTGTACGACGGGCGGCTCGATGCGGCGGAGGCGTTAAGGCTGATCCGTTCGACACAAACGGCGGCGTGAATGTTCAAAGTCCGCGTCATTCCCTGCCTCGACGTGAAAGACGGCCGCGTGGTCAAGGGCGTCAACTTCGTCAATTTGCGCGACGCCGGAGATCCGGTCGAAGCGGCGATCGCTTACGATGCTGCGGGAGCGGACGAGCTTTGCTTTCTGGATATCACCGCCAGCCATGAAAACCGCGACACGATCTACGACGTGGTGATGCGTACGGCGGAAGCCTGCTTCATGCCGCTCACGGTCGGCGGCGGCGTGCGCACGGTGGACGACATTCGCAAGCTGCTCACCTGCGGCGCCGACAAGGTGTCGATCAACACGGCGGCGGTCGCCCGCCGCGCTTTCGTCAAGGAAGCGGCGGAGAAATTCGGCGACCAGTGCATCGTGGTCGCGATCGATGCGAAGAAAGTGTCGAAGCCCGGCGAGAAGGACAAATGGGAAATCTTCACCCACGGCGGGCGCAACCTGACCGGGCTCGATGCGGTCGATTATGCGCGCGAGGTGGTGTCGCTCGGTGCCGGCGAAATCCTGCTCACCTCGATGGATCGCGACGGCACCAAGTCAGGCTATGACGTGGCGCTCACGCGCGCGGTGGCGGATGCCGTGAGCGTGCCGGTGATCGCTTCCGGGGGCGTCGGGACGCTCGATCACATGGTTCAGGGCATCCGCGACGGCCACGCTACGGCGGTGTTGGCGGCTTCCATCTTCCATTTCGGCGAGCACACCGTGCGCGAGGCCAAGGCTTATATGGCCAAAGCCGGCCTGCCCGTGCGGATGGATGCGTAGCCTGTCGCCGTCCCGGAATGACGGAACGCGCGAGAGGTGCTAAGGAGCAGCCGCCGAGAGCGCTAATGACCAAATTCACCCTCGCCGATCTTGAAAAGCGGCTGCACGAGCGGGCCAAAGCGAGTGCGGCGGAATCCTACACCCGTTCGCTGCTCGATAAAGGCATCGCTCATTGCGCCAAGAAAATGGGCGAGGAGGCCATCGAAACTGCGATGGCCGCCGTGCAGGAAGACAAGAGCCGGCTGGTCGCGGAAGCCGCCGATCTTTTGTATCACCTGCTCGTTGTCCTTCAGGCGCGCGGCGTCACGCTGGCCGAGGTCGAGGGTGCGCTCGAAAAACGCACGTCACAGAGCGGACACCAGGAAAAAGCCTCGCGCGGCTAATCGGGATTGCCATGGAGCAGCGAACCGAGGAGGTGCTCTCGCCCTACCGCATTTTCCCGCGGGCAAAATGGGCCGGTCTGCGCCAGGACACGCCGATGACGCTGACCTCGGAGGAGGTGGCGCGCCTGCGTTCGCTGCACGACCGGCTCGACATGGAGGAGGTCGAGCAAATCTATCTGCCGCTGTCGCGGCTGCTGTCGCTGTACGTCGCGGCGACACAACGTTTGTTCCGCGCGCAGCAAGGCTTTCTCGGCACCGAAGACGTGAAGATGCCCTATATCATCGGCGTTGCCGGCTCGGTCGCCGTTGGAAAATCGACCACCGCGCGCGTGCTGCAGGCGCTGCTCGCGCGTTGGCCGAACGTGCCGAAGGTCGATCTCGTTACCACCGACGGCTTTCTTTATCCGAACGCCATTCTCGAACGTGAAGGCCTGATGGAGAGGAAAGGCTTTCCGGAAAGCTACGATCTGCCGGCGCTCTTGCGCTTCCTCTCCGACGTGAAGGCGGGCGGGCGGCCGGTGCGCGCGCCGATCTATTCGCATCTGGTCTACGACGTGATGCCGAACCAATGGGTCGAAGTGAACCGGCCCGATATTCTGATCGTGGAAGGGCTGAACGTCCTGCAAACCGGGAGGCCGCCGAAAGACGGCAAGGCGATTCCTTTCGTGTCGGACTTCTTCGACTTCTCGGTTTACCTCGACGCCAGCGAGGACGTGCTGAGGGCCTGGTATGTCGATCGCTTTCTGACGCTGCGTGAGACCGCCTTCCGCGACCCGAAATCCTATTTCCATCGCTACTCGAATTTATCCGATGAGGAAGCGGTTGAAACGGCAACGTCGATCTGGTCGCGCATCAATCTCGCAAATCTGCACGAAAACATTTTGCCGACGCGGCGTCGCGCGGATCTGATCTTGAAAAAGGACGTCGATCACACCGTCGCCGAGGTCGCGCTGCGCAGGCTTTGATCAGGCGGCCTTGCGGCTGCCGCCGAAGTGGACGAGGTAGCGGGATTTGACCGCCGACATCGGCAGCACGATCAATACATCGGTCGTGCCGAACTCGTGATCGACCACGGCGCCATCGCCGATGTAGCAGCCGAGCCGCAGATAGCCTTTGACGAGCGGCGGCAATGAGCGCAGCGCCAGCTTCGGATCGATTGCTTCCTTCGACATCCGATTCATTTCGACATAGCGCGCCGGCAGCGCCTGCGCGCGCCATGCTTCCGGCGCGCGGGCGTAGTGGTGCAGGAACGAAAGCGGCATCGCGAGCCGATCCGGATCGGTGCCCTCGATGCTGGCGCAGCCGATCATCACGTCGGTGTGGTTTCGCAGCACGTAGCCGTGGATGCCCTGCCACAACAATTCCACCGTCCGTTTGTTGCGGTAGGGCGCGAGCACGCACGAGCGACCAAGCTCGAGGAAATGCAGCGTGGCGTGCCGCGCGATCAATCCGGCGATATCGAACTCGCCGGCCGTGTAAAAGCCGCCGTAATCTTCCGCTGTCGCTTGCCGCAGCAGCCGGTAGGTGCCGACCACGGCCGGGCGCTTCGATTTTCCTTCTCTGACGGCGTGATCGACAACCAGGAGGTGGTCGCAAATTGCGTCGAAGCCGTCGACATCGCGCCGCGCGAACAGCCGCGCCGGATCGGGAATCGCCGAGCCTTCCTTGTAAAACACATGATAACGCAGCTTTTGCGCTTGCCGCACTTCGGCGGCGGTCTGGGCGAGCCGCACTTCGAGCGAGCCAAGGCGGCCTAGCGATCGGGGCGGCCGGTGGGCGCGGGCAGCCCAGGCGCGCAGGCCGCCATAGGCCTGCAAGGAAGGCAATAATCCCGGCGGAGCCCCAGCCCCGGGAAGGGGCCGCAGCAGTTCCAACAGCCGCCGCGAAGGGCTGCCAAAATCGCGGTTTGACATGGGACTTGTGATCCTCCCCCCGCGAAATGGCGATTCGAGCCGAAATTCCAAAGCCGGCGCGAATCAGCCTGTCCCGCCGCGCCAAGCCTACACCCGCGCAGTGCTAATTTATGACAGCCGCAGGATTTTACTTTCAAGCGGCAAGCGTCGCGGCGGATAGCTTGGGGATAGTCTCCAGGACTTCAGTTAGCTGATCGCGATTGAGCGGCTTGACCAGCAACCCGTCCATTCCCGCCGCAAGGCAAGCTTCGCGATCTTCTCCCTGCGCGTTCGCGGTGAGCGCCACAATGCGCGCGTGGGGGCCGCCGGCCTCCTTTCGGCCGCGCGAATTCGACGCGTGGCTTCGAGTCCATCGATCCCGGGCATGCGCACGTCCATCAGCACCAGGTCGTAGGGCGTGCCGGACACGCGGGCTGCAAGCCAGGAGGCGACCGCGCTTTCTCCATCGGCGGCGATCACCGGTCGGTGGCCGAGCCGCGCCAGCAGCGCGAGCGCGAGCAGCGCATTGATTTCGTTGTCCTCGGCGACAAGAATCGACAGGCCTTTCGACGCGACCGGAGCGGGGTTTTCCATTTCGGATTGCGTGGGCGCCTGATCGAAGGTGTTGCCGTCACGTAAGCGCGCGGCTAGCGAAGCAGCGCGCACCGGCTTGACCAGATAGCCGGTAAAACCTGCTTGCTTAAGGGCCGGCAGATCGTGCCGCTCGCCCGGCGTTATCAACGTGATGCGCCGGGGCACATCGATCGCAGCGGCGTCGCCCGATGCGACGATTGCGCGCGCGGCTGCGTAATCGACGAGCATGACGTCGCAATGGGTTTGTCTCAGCGACCCGCGCATCGCCGCTTCGTCTTGCGCAGTGCTGACGTGCGCTCCCCAATCGCTCAGGCGGCGCGCCAAAAGAGACGACTCAATTCCCGCCGAGGAAACGATGAGCGCATTGATGCCGGCAAGGTTCGGCGCGGCCGATTGATCGCCGTCGCCGGCCGCCGGCAGGCGGGCGGTGAACGTGAAGGTCGCGCCCTCGCCTGCCTTGCTGTCGAGCGTAATCCTGCCGTTCATGCTCTCGACAATGCGCCGGGAAATCGCAAGGCCGAGGCCGGTGCCGCCGAATTTGCGGGTCGAGGAATCGTCCGCCTGCTCGAAATCCCGGAAAATGCGCGCGTGGTTTTCCGGGCCGATGCCGATGCCGGTGTCGCGGATGACGAATTTGATTTCGTCGGGCGCGGCGCCCGGCTCCACGATGATCGCCACGCCGCCGCGCTCGGTGAACTTGATGGCGTTGCCGGCGAGATTGAGCAAGACCTGCCGCAGCCGTGCAACGTCGCCGACGACGCTGCCGGGCACGCGTTCGTCGACATAGGACGCGATCTCGATATCCTTGGCCTGCGCGCGCGGAGCGAGCAGTTCGGTGATGCCTTCGATGAGCGCCGGCAGCGCAAATGTCTGCGTGTCCAGCTCGAGCTTGCCCGCTTCGATCTTTGAGAAATCGAGGATCTGGTCGATCAGCGACAGCAGCGCCTCGCCCGATGCCTTGGCCGCCTTGGCGTAAGTCGTCTGCTCGGGCGTCAACGACGTGTCGAGCAGCAGGCCCGTCATGCCGAGCATGCCGTTGAGCGGCGTGCGGATTTCATGGCTGACCATGGCGAGGAAACGAGACTTCGCGCGATTTGCCGCCTCCGCCTGATCGCGCGCGTCGGCGAGCGCGCGTTGCGCCTCCATGCGGGCGGTAACGTCGCGCCCGACGCTTTGCACTTCCGTGCCGGCATCGCCGCGGACGCGAACTTCGCGCCATGCGATCCAGCGCGCGCCCGTTGCCGAGGCGATCCGTTGGTCATGCGTGCGCGTGCCGTCGGCGAGCACCGAGGTCTCGCCTTGCTCCAGCACCGGCAAGGCTGCATCGGTACCGACAAGATCGCTGTGCCCCTTTGCGGCGAGTTCGCAAAAAGCGTCGTTGGCATAGGTGATGCGGCCGTTCGGCGCGCGGCGCACGATGAGGTCGCCTTGCGCGTCGAGCAGGCTGCGGGCGCGCTCCTCCGCCTCGCGCAATTCCCAGGTATGGTCGGCGAGGTCGTCGATGCGATCTTCGAGCGCCCGGATTTTTTCAAGCCGTATGCGGCGTCGGTAGAGTAAATAGGCGATGATCGCGCAGGCTCCCGCGAGCAGCGCCCCGATGCCGCTCGCGTAGGCATAGGGATCGGATTGAATGCCGGACACGAGGACGAGCGCGATGGAAATTACGGCAAGCGTGCTGACGACCGTCCGGCCGAACAGCACCAGTCCTGCCAAATCGTGCTTTGCCTTCTGCTTGTCGGATCGCAATGGCATCGCCTGACGCGCTCGCCGGGACTGTTTCCGCCGCCGATATTTGCTGCCGGTTATATTTCAATATTCATTCTTCGCGGCGCTCGCGGGCACGTCCTGCGTTCGTGTGGTGAAGGCGCGGTTAAGAGGCGTCGGCGGATACAGTTCAATTTGAATGAATTTGCGCTTGTCGGCGTGCGTTCAGGCCCATCGCACAGCGCGCTCGCGTGCGCATGACCACTACGCCGCTCGCCGCACCTCATCGGCCAGCGCGCGGTAGGAGAGCGCCTCGGCCAGATGCACGCGGCCGACCGTTTCCGTGCCGTCGAGATCGGCAAGCGTGCGCGCAACGCGCAGGACGCGGTGATAGCCGCGCGCGGACAATTGCATGGCGTCGGCGGCGTCTTTGAGCAGCGCCATGCCCGTCTTGCCGGCGCGCGCCACTTGCTCGAGCGCCGGTCCCTGCGCCTGTGCGTTGGTGCGCACGTTCGGCAAGCCCATCGCGGCGTAACGTTCTGCCTGGATATCGCGGGCGCGGGCGACGCGGGCGGCGACCTCGCGGCTGCCTTCCGAGGGCGGCGGCAGGATGAGATCGGCGGCGGTAACGGCCGGCACCTCGATGTGCAGATCGATGCGGTCGAGCAGCGGCCTCGAAAGCCGCGCCTGATAATCGGCGGCGCAACGCGTTTTGGCCGCGCGCTTGCAGGCAAATCCAGGATCGCCGGCGCGGCCGCAGCGGCACGGATTCATCGCCGCCACCAGCATGAAGCGCGCCGGATAGGTGATGCGGTGATTGGCGCGCGCGATTGCCACCTCGCCGGTTTCGAGCGGCTGGCGCAACGAGTCGAGGACTTGGCCGGAAAATTCCGGCAGTTCGTCGAGAAACAACACGCCGTTGTGCGACAGCGAAATCTCGCCGGGCCGCGCGCGCAAGCCGCCGCCGACCAGCGCCGGCATCGAAGCGGAGTGATGCGGCGAGCGAAACGGCCGCCGGTTGGTCAGCGCGCCGCCTTCGATCTCGCCGGCGACCGACGCGATCATCGAGACTTCCAGCAATTCCGTCGGCGTGAGCGGCGGCAAGATGCTCGGCAGCCGCGCGGCGAGCATCGACTTGCCCGCGCCGGGCGGGCCGATCATCAGCAGGTTGTGTCCGCCGGCCGCGGCGACCTCGAGCGCGCGCTTGGCGCTTTCCTGTCCTTTGATATCGGCAAGATCGAGCGGCACGCCGTCGAGCTCGCGAATTTTCGGCTGCGGGCGCGAGAGCACCTGCGTGCCCTTGAAATGGTTGGCGAGCTGGATCAGCGATTGCGCGGCGACGATTTCGATTTCGGGGCTCGCCCACGCCGCCTCCGGGCCGCATGAGGCAGGACAAATCAGGCCTTCGCCGCGCGCGTTGGCGCCGATCGCAGCGGGCAACACGCCGGCAACGGCCGCAATCGAGCCATCGAGGCCAAGCTCGCCGAGAACCGTGAAGCCGCCGAGCGCGTCGGCCGGGATGGCGCCGATCGCCGCCATCAAGCCGAGCGCGATCGGCAGGTCGTAATGGCTGCCTTCCTTCGGCAAATCGGCGGGGGCGAGATTGATGGTGATGCGGCGCGCGGGCAGCGCAAGGCCTGATGCGATCAGCGCCGCGCGCACCCGTTCCTTGGCTTCGGATACCGCCTTGTCCGGCAGGCCGACGATGTTGAACGCCGGAAGACCGGGCGCGACTTGCACCTGCACGTCCACGGCGCGGGCTTCGATGCCCTCGAATGCCACCGTCGCGACGCGCTGAACCATTGCCCAACCCCTCTCGGCTTGCCCGTCAGGGTAGAGGAACCCGGTCGCGCGCGGGGATTATATACTTGACGTACTGTGCGGTGCGTGATAGCTCTGAATCATTGAAAGGATTTCAGCTATGCCCATTGCACGCATTTATACCGACGAAAAGGCCGCCAGAAAGCACCTAGAAAGCCTACTGTGGCCCGATGGTCCGACCTGCCCGCACTGTGGAACCGTTAACGAGGCCACCCTGCTCAAGGGCAAATCCACACGTCCCGGCGTGTATAAATGCCGCCCCTGTGAGAAGCCCTTTTCCGTGACGGTCGGAACGGTATTCGAGGACAGCAAAGTTCCGCTGCACAAATGGGTCTATGCCTCCCACCTGCTTACCAGCAGCAAGAAGGGCATCAGCAGCCATCAACTCAGCCGTATGCTTGGCGTCAGCTACAAGACGGCATGGTTCATGTCTCACCGTATCCGTGAGGCCATGCGCCCTCTTGAGTTAACCAGCCTTGGCGGAGCCGGTAAGAACGTCGAGGTCGATGAGACGTATTTCGGTT
>JAICMO010000252.1 GCA_025929185.1 Pseudolabrys sp. | reverse complement strand
ACGACGTTTCAATGCGCTCGTCCGCGCCTACAACAACACTCCGCGAAAATGCCTTGACTGGCTAACCCCAGCCGAGGCCTTCTCCAAAGCGTTGCACTTCGAGTGTGAATCCACCTTCCCGCTTGCGCGGGAATGAGCGGATGACTGATCGATTCAACTCAAATGAATCAAATTCTAAACTATCCGAAATACTGACCGCCGTTGGCGCTGATGGTCGAGCCGGTGATCAGTCCAGCCTCGTCGGACGCAAGAAAGACGACGCAGCGGGCGATTTCCTCGGGCTCGCCGAGCCGCCCGATGGGGATCTGCGGTAGAATATTCTTTTCCAGAACATCTTTCGGCACCGCCTGCACCATTTCGGTGTTGATATAGCCCGGCGCAACGACGTTGACGGTGATGCCGGCGCGCGCCGACTCCTGCGCCAGCGCCCTGGTAAATCCGATCTCGCCGGCCTTGGCGGCGGAATAATTCGATTGGCCCATCTGCCCTTTCTGGCCGTTGATCGACGAAATGTTGACGATGCGGCCGAACTTGCGCGCGCGCATGCCCTCGATCACCGGGCGGCACATGTTGAACAGCGAGCCGAGATTGGTGTCGATCACCTGCTTCCACTGCTCCGGCTTCATGCGGTGAAGCACGGCATCGCGTGTGATGCCGGCATTGTTCACCAGCACCTCGACGGGCCCAAGCTCGGCCTCGAATTTCTGGATGCCTTCAACGCACGAATCGAAAGACGAGACATCCCACTTGAAAACCGGAATGCCGGTCTCGCTGTTGAATTTCTGCGCGGCCTCGTCGTTGCCGCCGTAATTGACGCCGACTTTGTAGCCGGCCGCTTTCAACGCCTTGGCGATCGACGCGCCGATACCGCGCGTGCCGCCGGTTACCAATGCGACGCGAGCCACCATTTGCCGTCCCCTCTCTCGAATGCATGTCCCGGACGCGGTGCACCGCGAAGTGGTGCACCGCTGATCCGGGACCGTACCACAGACCTATCTTGCGACGGTCCCGGTTCAGCAGCGCACCACTGCGTGCTGCGCTGCGCCCGGGACACGTGAGAGGCTACCTCTCCACGCACATGGCAATGCCCATGCCGCCGCCGATGCACAGCGTGGCAAGGCCTTTCTTCGAATTGCGCTTCTGCATTTCGAACAGCAGCGTCGTCAGCACGCGCGCGCCGGATGCGCCTATGGGATGGCCGAGCGCAATGGCGCCGCCGTTGACGTTGACTTTCGAGGCATCCCAGCCGAGATCCTTGTTGACGGCGCAAGCCTGCGCGGCAAAAGCCTCGTTCGCCTCGACGAGGTCGAGATCGTCGTGCTTCCAGCCGGCCTTCTTCAATGCCGCGCGCGAAGCCGGAATGGGCCCTGTGCCCATGATCGCGGGATCGACGCCGGCCTGCGCCCAGGAAACGATGCGCGCGAGCGGCGTCTTGCCGAGCTTGGCCGCTTCCGACGCCTTCATCAGCACAACCGCCGCGGCGCCATCGTTGATGCCGGACGCGCTCGCCGCCGTCACGGTGCCCTCTTTGTCGAACGCGGGACGCAGCTTGGAAACCGATTCAAGCGTCACGCCATGCTTGGGATACTCGTCGGTATCGACCACGACATCGCCCTTGCGCGCCTTGACGGTGACCGGCACGATTTCATCTTTGAACTTGCCTGCTTTCTGCGCGGCCTCGGCCTTGTTCTGCGACTTCACCGCAAACTCATCCTGCATCTGGCGCGTAATCTGCCATTGCTTGGCGACGTTCTCGGCGGTGTTGCCCATGTGATAGCCGTTAAACGCATCCCACAGGCCGTCCTTGATCATCGTGTCGATCATCTCGAACGAACCCATCTTCACGCCGGTGCGCAAATGCTGGCAGTGCGGCGCCATGCTCATGGACTCCTGTCCGCCGGAGACGACGATTTCGGAATCCCCGTTCATGATCGCCTGGTAGCCGAGCGCCACCGCGCGCAACCCGGAACCGCACAACTGATTCACACCCCAAGCCGGCGTCTCGACCGGAATGCCGGCCGCGATCGAAGCCTGCCGCGCTGGATTTTGGCCCTGACCCGCGGTCAGGATTTGGCCCATGATGACTTCCGATACCCGCGCGCCCTCTACGCCGGCGCGCGAAAGCGCCGCCTGGATTGCCGCCTTGCCGAGATCGTGCGCCGGCACGTTCGCAAACGCCCCGTTGAATGAACCGACCGGCGTGCGAGCCGCGCTGACAATGACGACGTCATCTTTCATCGGAAACTCCTGTTGCAGTCACGGGCGATCGCCGTGCTCATCTGGCGCTGCCGCATCCTCGATAGCGGGCGAACCCGTGTCAATGACGGCAAAACGCAAGTTATTGGCGGGAATCGGCACTTTCGTGACGTTTCGGGCCGCTCCGGCGAGATCGGCCAAAGCGTACCGCGCCGCCACAAAACGGTGGCCCGTCCTCTTGGAAAATGGTTATGCTGACGGCAAGGGCAAGGGGGAATAGCGGTCCAGATGGCAGACGCAAAAGAGCCGGTCACGATCAAGAAATACGCCAACAGGCGGCTCTATAACACCGGCACCAGCACCTACGTGACGCTCGAAGACCTCGCCGCGATGGTCAAGGACGGCGAAGACTTCGTGGTCTATGACGCAAAGACCGGCGAGGACATCACCCGCTCCGTGCTCGCGCAGATCATCTTCGAGCAGGAGAACAAGGAGGGCCAAAGCCTGCTGCCGATCACGTTCCTGCGGCAACTCATTCGTTTCTACGGCGACAGCATGCAGGTGATGGTGCCGCGTTTTCTCGAGGCTTCAATCGAGTCGTTCACCCGCGAGCAGGGCAAAATCCGCGAGCAGATGGCGCAAGCCTTCGGCGTCAGCGGATTTGGGCCGCTCGAGGAGCAGGTACGGCGAAACATGGAGATGTTCGAAAAGGCGTTCGCGATGTTCACGCCTTTCGGGCAAAGCTCCGGCAAGACCGATAAACAGCAGGGCGGCGGCAGCGCCGAGATGGACGAGCTT
>JAICMO010000069.1 GCA_025929185.1 Pseudolabrys sp. | reverse complement strand
GTTGGTGACCAGCCGCCTGCCGAGCTTCGATCAGTTGCAGGAAGGCGCCAGTGCCGCGACGCTTGCCGCCGTTCCGCTTCTGGTGATCGCCGCGCCTTTCCTGATCGTGCGCAACACCATCCTTGGCCGCAGGCAGGAAGGCCGCCGCTTCGAATTCGTTTTCGCGGCGACGCTCATTGCCGGTTTCTGGAGCCTGATGTCCGGCACCGTACTGGTGATGGTGCTGCAGGCGTGCGGGCTGCTCACCGGCTAACTCGGCTCTTCCAATTTTTCTTCGGCGTGCCATGGTCCCCGCGAACGGGAGATCGTAATGCCAATCTATGAACTTGACGGGCAGGCGCCGGAATTGCCGGAGGAGGGGCGCTACTATATCGCCGACAGCGCGACGATTATCGGCCGCGTGCGGTTGAAGGCGGAGGTCAGCATCTGGTACGGCGCCGTGCTGCGCGGCGACAATGAATGGATCGAGATCGGCGAGCGCTCGGACGTGCAGGACAATTGCACGCTGCACACCGATCCCGGATTTCCGCTGACCGTCGGCACGAACAGCCTGGTCGGCCACAACGTCGTGCTGCATGGATGCACGATCGGCGACAACACGCTGATCGGCATGGGCGCCATCGTGCTCAACGGCGCCAAGATCGGAAACAACAGCCTGGTCGGTGCCGGCGCGCTGGTCACCGAGGGCAAGACTTTTCCGAACAACTCATTGATTGTCGGTGCGCCGGCGCGCGTCATCCGCACGCTCGACAAGCGCGCCGTCGAGCTCATCACCGAGGGCGCCGACATTTACGTCCGCCGCGGGCAGCATTACCGGAAAGCGTTGAAGCGCATCGGCTGAGATCGCCGCCGGAGCTCGTCGCGCAGCACCGCGTTGCCGAAATTGGCGGATAGCGTGTACGATTGTTTCAATAAGAAGAGGGATGAGGGAGAAGCGCCCGTGACGACGCCCATCCGCGTGATGCTCGCCAAGGTCGGCCTCGACGGCCATGATCGCGGCGTCAGGGTCGTCGCCCGCGCGCTGCGTGACGCGGGCATGGATGTCATCTACACCGGCCTCCATCGCACCCCGGATGAGGTCGTTACCGCTGCGATCCAGGAAGACGTTGACGTGCTCGGCGTGAGCCTGCTCTCCGGCGTGCAGATGACGGTATTCCCGAAAATTCTCGACAAGCTGAAGCGCGAAGGCGCCGATGACATGATCGTCGTCGCCGGAGGCGTGATGCCGGACGAGGACGCCGTCGCGCTCAAGCGCATGGGCGTCAAGGAAGTGATGCTGCAAGACACCCCGCCGCAAGCCATCGTCGATACGCTCAGGAAACTGGTCACCGAACGCGGGCCGCGCTGAGCGGACGGAGCGAAGGCATGGAGTCCTGGTCGTTCCCGCCGCGCTACGACAACAGTTACTTTCCCGACCCGGCGAGCCGCTACTGGTTCGGGCGCCGCGAAACCATGCCGGCCGCCGAGCGCGAGCAGGCGATCCTGCAACGCCTGCAAACGGTTTTCGCTTACGCGTACGAACATGCGCCGTTCTATCGGCGCAAGTGGGATGAGGCCGGCTTCCATCCCGGTCAGCTCAAGTCGCTGGAAGATTTCGAAAACAAGGTCCCGGTCGTGCAGAAGAAGGACCTGCGCGAGGCGCAGTCCCGCTGCCCGCCTTTCGGCGATTATCTCTGCATTCCCGAGCAAGACGTCTTTCACATCCACGGCACCAGTGGCACGACCGGCCGCCCGACCGCCTTCGCCATCGGGCGCGACGACTGGAACGCGATCGCCAACGCGCACGCGCGCATCATGTGGGGCATGGGCCTGCGTCCGGGCGATACGATCTGCGTTGCCGCGGTCTTCTCGCTGTACATGGGAAGCTGGGGTGCGCTTGCCGGCGGGGAGCGGCTCGGCGCCAAATGCTTTCCGTTCGGCGCGGGGGCGACCGGCATGTCGGCGCGCTGCGTGCAATGGCTCGACATGATCAAGCCGACCGCCTTCTACGGCACGCCGACTTATGCGCTGCATCTGGCGCAAGTCGCCGCCGAGGAACGGCTTAATCCGCGCGACTTCAACATCAAGATCATGTTCTTTTCCGGCGAGCCGGGCGCGTCGATCCCCGGCGTGCGCGACAAGATCGCGGAGATTTATGGGGCGCAGGTCATCGACAGCGGCTCGATGGCGGAGATGTCGCCGTGGATGAACGTCGCCGGCTCGCGCGAGACCGACGGCATGCTGTGCTGGCAGGACGTTATCTACACGGAAGTCTGCGATCCGAAGACCATGCGCCGCGTGCCCTATGGATCGCGCGGCACGCCGGTCTACACGCATCTCGAGCGCACGTCGCAGCCGATGATCCGGCTCGTTTCCGGCGATCTGTCACTATGGACCAACGGCGAAAACCCGTGCGGCCGCACCTATCCGCGCCTGCCGCACGGCATCTTCGGCCGCATCGACGACATGTTCACGATCCGCGGCGAAAACGTCTATCCGAGCGAAATCGACGCGGCGCTCAACGAACTGCCGAACTACGGTGGCGAGCACCGCATTATCATCAGTCGCGAGGCGACCATGGATGAGTTGCTGCTGCGGGTCGAAGCCGACGCCGGCGCGTTCGCGCGCGGCGAGACGGAACGTTTCCGCGGCGAGATCGAGCGCAAGCTGCAAAGGGTGCTTGGCCTACGCACGCTCATCGAGGTGGTCGAGCCCAAGTCCATTCCGCGCACTGATTTCAAGGCGCGGCGCGTGATCGACGACCGTGCGGTCTTCCGCGACATGCATGCGCAGATCGAGGGAGCAAAGACTTGAGTCGCACCGTTTCTTCGCTTGCGTTGATCGACCGTGTGAAAGCGGGCGAAGCCGCCGCCATTGCACGCCTGATTTCGCGCGCGGAAAGCGGAGCGGCGGAGGCGCACGAAGCGCTCGCGCGCATCTACGGGCTTGCCGGGCGCGCCCATGTCATCGGCGTTACCGGCGTCCCGGGTAGCGGCAAGTCCACGCTGGTCGGCAAGCTCTGCGCCGCCTTGCGCGCGAAGGGCGAAAGGGTCGGAATCGTCGCGATCGACCCGTCGAGTCCTTATTCCGGCGGCGCTATTCTCGGCGACCGCATCCGCATGACCGAGATGGCGAGCGATCCCGGCGTCTATATCCGCTCGATGGCGACGCGCGGCGCCGTCGGCGGCATGGCGCGCGCGACGCTCGACGTCGTCGATATTCTCGACGTTGCCGGCTTCGACACGGTGGTCCTGGAAACGGTCGGCGTCGGCCAGGATGAAGTGGAGATCGTGCGCGCCTCGCATACGACCATCGTCGTCTCCGCGCCGGGGCTCGGCGACGAAATCCAGGCGATCAAGGCCGGCATTCTCGAAATCGCCGACATTCACGTGGTCTCGAAATGCGATCGCAGCGACGCCAACCGGACGCTGGTCGACCTGAAGCAGATGCTAATGGGGGGCTTGCGCGCTGCGCCCCCCGGTGCCTGGCATGCGCCCGTGATCGGAACGAGCGCCTTTTCCGGACAAGGCGTCGACGAACTCGTCGCCGCGATCGAGCGTCACCGGCATTTTGCGCTTGAATCCAAAAGCGGCGAGCAGCGCCGTCTCGCCATCGCCGAGTTCCGGCTGCGCAAGACCGCTGAAAATCTTTTGCTCGACCGTTTCGGCGAAAAGATTGCGCAGGCGGGCGCGCCGCTCGCCGCCAGGCTGATGCGGCGCGAAGCCGATCCCTATAGCGTTGCCACCGAACTGTTGAATACCGCGCTGTTGCGAGAGACTGGTCATGAACAAGACGCTCGATCAAAAATCGCTTGATGCGCTTAAAAGCGAGATCGCCGATTGGGAGCAGCGCGAGCTCGCCGCTTTTCTGAAGAAGCAGGCCGAACGGCGCGAGCAGTTCTTTACGACCGGGGACATCCCGATCAAGCGCGTCTACACCGCGGCCGATCTCGCCGACACGCCGATTGAGGACATCGGACTTCCCGGCCGCTACCCGTTCACGCGCGGGCCTTATCCGACCATGTATCGCAGCCGCTTCTGGACCATGCGGCAGATCGCCGGCTTCGGCACCGGCGAAGACACCAACAAGCGCTTCAAGTACCTCATCTCTCAGGGGCAGACGGGGCTGTCGACCGATTTCGATATGCCGACGCTGATGGGCTACGACTCCGATCATCCGATAAGCGAGGGCGAGGTCGGGCGCGAGGGCGTCGCCGTCGATACGCTCGCCGACATGGAGGCGCTGTTCGACGGCATCGATCTGGAAAATATCTCGGTGTCGATGACGATCAATCCGAGCGCCTGGATTCTGCTCGCGATGTACGTGGCGCTGGCGCAAAAGCGCGGACTCGATCTCAACAAATTGTCCGGCACGATTCAGGCCGATATTCTCAAGGAATACATGGCGCAGAAGGAATACTGCTTCCCGATCGAGCCCTCGGTGCGCATCGTGCGCGACTGCATCACGTTCTGCGCCGAGCACATGCGGCGCTACAACCCGATCAACATTTCCGGCTACCACATTTCTGAAGCCGGCGCCTCGCCGCTCCAGGAAGCGGCGTTCACGCTCGCGAACGGCATCGTCTATGTCGAGGAAGTGCTGAAGACCGGCATGAACGTCGATAGGTTCGCGCCGCGGCTCGCGTTCTATTTCGTTGCGCAAGGCGATTTCTTCGAGGAGATCGCCAAATTCCGCGCCGCGCGCCGCTGCTGGGCGAAGATCATGAAGAACCGTTTCGGCGCGAAAAACCCGGAGTCGATGCGGCTGCGCTTCCATTGCCAGACGGCCGCCGCAACGCTCACCAAGCCACAATACCACATCAATATCGTGCGTACGGCGTTGCAGGCCTTGTCCGCCGTGTTCGGCGGCTGTCAGTCGCTGCACACCAACGGTTACGACGAGGCCTTCGCCATTCCGACCGAGGAGGCGATGCGGCTCGCGCTGCGCACGCAGCAGATCATCGCGGACGAGACCAACGTCGCCAACACCATCGATCCGCTCGGCGGCTCTTACATGGTGGAGAGTCTGACCACCGAATACGAAAAGCGCATCTTTGAAATTCTGGATTACGTCGACATGCACGGCGGCACGGTGAAGCTGATCGAAGAGGGCTGGTTCCAGAAGCAGATCGCGGACTTTGCCTATGAAACCGCGCTACGCAAGCAGACCGGCGAAAAGCCGGTGATCGGCGTCAACAAGTTCGTCATGGACGACGAGCAGCATGAGATCGAAACGCATCCTTACGATCCGACGACAGCCGCGCGGCAGATTGCGCGCACGCAGCACGTGCGCGCCACGCGCGACAACGCCAAAGTGACTGCACTCCTGGAAAAACTGGTCGCGGTCGCAAAAGACGAGCACGCCAACATCATGCCGGTGACGATCGAGCTCGTCGCCAACGGCGCGACCATGGGCGACATCATTGAAAAGCTCAAAGGCCTGTGGGGAACCCATCGCGAGACGCCGGTGTTCTGACCGGCGCCGCGCCAGAGGTTCTCAAGGCGCCATTTGCCTGAAGTTAGGCCGCGACTTTCTCACTTGCGACCTGCGGCTCGGCGCGCAAGGCGATCGCAATCCGGTTCCAGGTGTTGATGGCCGCCACGGCGGCCGTCAGATCGACAATCTCCTTTTCCGAGAACTGCTTGCGCACCTGGTCATAAACTTCGTCGGGAACATGCGTTTCGGAAACAAGCGTGACCGCTTCGGTCCAGGCAAGCGCGGCGCGCTCGCGGGCGGTATAGATCGGTGCCTCGCGCCAGGCGTTGAGCAGATGCATGCGCTCATCGCTTTCGCCTATCTTGCGTGCGTCGTTTGTGTGCATGACAAGGCAGTAGGCGCAGCCGTTGATTTGCGATGCGCGAATCTTGATGAGCTCGAGCAGCTTTTTGTCGAGTCCGGATTGATCGACGTAGCTCTGCAGGGCGTACACGGCCTTGTAGACCGCCGGATTGACCTTTGTAACATCGATGCGCGGTTTCATGGAGGTGTCCCTTCGTTGCCGCCCTCGCGCCAAACATAGTGGCGAGAGCAGCCACACGCGTGGCAGTGGAATGAATTTTCGGAAGGGCAGGGTCGCAAAAATGGTGCGGCCGGAGCCTGGGGAAGCTCCGGCCGCTCGCAAACCCGGTCTGGGGACGGGGAGGGGTGGGGACGTGACCGGGAGTGCGAATTCCTTCCTTCGGCTTCAGTGCGACGACGCGGTTGCCGGCGCGGCTTGCGGATGGCCGAGCGAAACCCACACGTTGGGATCCGATTGCGACTGCCGCTTTACGAAGCGGTAGCCCGTCTGCGACCAGAGCAGAATTTCAGGCTCCTGATTGTCGAGGACGTATTCGCCCTCGTTGGTCTTCACCGTGAGCACGGCGTGGCCGTCGCCGTTCTTGTCGCGCACGACCGTGATCAGCAGCGCCTCGCGCGGCCAGCCGGCCTGCATCAGCATCCGCCGCTTGAGCAGGACGTAGTCCTCGCAATCGCCGTAGCCGTCGTCGGGATAATTCCAGCGCTCGACCACGCCCCAATGCTCCATGTCGGTCATCGGCTTGACGTGCTCGTTGACCCACATGTTGACGCGCACGAGATCGGTCCATGCTTTCGGTGACAGCACTACGTCGCGGGGCGCGGACGGCTTGGTGTCGCACTCCGGCTTGTATTCGTTGCAGAACTCGATCCAGCCGATCGGCGCCCGTGCCGTCTCTCCGACCCCGATGAACGCGGCCGGCTCAACTGCATGGCTCGCAACCGGCGCGACCAGCGCGCCGGCCCATGCCAAAATCAGGGCGCACGTGCCCCGTCGTATATCTTTGAAACACCTGCCCATTTGACCCCTGCCCGTCTTCTTGTTGGGGGCACAATGGCAGAAAGCATTTGCAGGGCCGCTAAGGCGCCAAAGTCATTTTGAGTAGAATTCCACTAAACGACGCGACAAATTCAATATTGATTTGAGTAGTACTTAGCTAAAATTGTCGGCAATACAGTTTGACTAAAATTGTATCGATTAACCGCGTCGCACGTGCAGCAACGCGGTTTCCCGCACGTGCGCCCGCGATTTTTTACCGTCTTGTCGCGAAGGAAATGGTGGCAGTCTGACCAGCTCGTCCGCCGATCTGGCAGCCCGATCGTTTACTCGCCGGTCACGTTATCTTCGACGAAATCGGGATGCTGAAGGCGCGTGAATTCGATCGCGAAGCCTTCCTCGATGTGGCGCACGACGCGGCCTTGCGTCTTGCCGATGGTCACCGCAGCACCGACCGGCGGCCGCAAATCCTGCGCGATCGAGACCGCCGCGCCCGATTGCGAAAGATCGATGACGCGGCAGGTGACGTTGGTACCGTTCGGCAGGATGAGCCGCGCGATCGGTCGGCGCGGGGTGAAGCGGCCGTGGCGGCGATCTTCCGGCAGGTTGAGTATGTGCCGGTTGGCGAGCCAGATGAGCTGGGCCGCAAGCTTGTCGCGCTTGCGCACCGTTGCGGAGATGGTCATCGCAAAGCCGTTGTTGATCTCACGCGCGATGACGCCTTCGAGCCGGCCCAGGTGATCGACGTAGGCGATAACGCGCTCGCCCGGCCGGCCCGCTACCGGCGCGACCAGCGCCATGCCGCCGGGCGACATGTCGATGATCTGGCAAGGGAATTCGCGGCGGTCGGCCAGCATATAGCGGCCAAGCAGATTGACGCGGACCCGCTGATGCCGTCGGCGTTCTTCGGCCAGTGGCAGAATTCGCGGCTTTGTGAGCGGCAGAGCCATGGCTTATTCCCGAATGGCGTAACCCTATGCGGGCATCGTTAATGGTCCGTTAGCCAGTCCGGTTTGTCGGGAGCCGGCCATGGCGTCCGCCCTGGTGGACGACAAAGCCGTGCCGGATGCGGCTGTCCTGCGAAATGGAGTCCGGCTGCGCCGTCGGCGCGATTTGTCCTTCTGCCCCGATCTCGCGCAGTTCGCCGAGCTCCAGCTCGCCGAGCGGGCGTTCGCCGATCCAGTAAGGCGTTTCGGTGGGACTAAGCGCACCCAGCGCACGGACGCGTCCATGACCGCGGTGCGCGAGAGGCAATAGCAACAACTCGAGATCGACGCGTGCGCCGTCCTGCGCGTGGCCGATTAGGCTCGCGACCGCTCCGATCGATTTGCCGGTAAGATTTCGCAGCACGCTTTCGATGCCGATGCGGCTTGCTTTGCTCCAGAGTGCTGCGAAAGCTTCGCCCTTCAGCTCGCGGCAGAACAGGGCGCAAACGCGCGTGCCCGCCAAGCGAAAGCGAGCCTCGTCGACAAAGTCGACCGCCAGCATGAACGTATCCCCCAGCACGTGGCGGATCGCGACCGGATCGATCTCCTCGCGCTCGGGCGCGGCACGATTTCCGCGCCGGTCGTTCCAGTATGCGTACAAGGCGCAGGTCGAAGGGTGTTGCATCGACGGTAACCTGTTCCACCGCGGTACAAACGCCATCGCCGATGTCCCTGATCGGGACACCGGCTCGGTCTTTTCACGACGGCAAACGTAAGGAAGCAGGAGGTGTGCCGGATGACGGCTTTGGGCTCGTCGGCGGCAGGCCGACCGAAGTTAGCGTTAAAATCGCATTGGCTTTGCACCGGCTGCGCGGCCGCTTACGGTTGCCCTCGATCCACACGATCCGTCGGACATAACAAAGCCGGCGAAACTGGCAGCCACGGGGACGGGAATGCGCGCGCGCCGTAAGGCTTGAGTGCATAAGCTCCGCAACGAGGCTCGGGAGGGCGACAAGCCCTCCTTTTTTTATGTCAACGCGCTTCCTTGCATAACGACGCGCAGGCGGACTATCTGATGTTCGGGCGAACCGGGATCAGTCGTGAAACGCGAGCCTCTGTTCAACATTCCAACCGTCGTCCTCGTGTTGATCGGCATCTTCACCGTCATCCAGGTTCTTCGCGCCGACGTGCTCGACGCATTCGACCGGAATTATCTGGACGAGTTATTTGCTTTTATTCCGCTGCGTTATGACAGCTCACGATTGATCGACGGCCCGCTGCCGGGTGGGGTGGGTGCCGAAATCTGGAGCTTCGTCACCTATGCCTTCATCCATGGCAGCTGGACGCATCTGTTCGTGAATTCGATCTGGTTTCTGCCGTTTGGCAGCGCGGTCGCGCGGCGCTTCGGCACGGCTCGCTTTCTCGCCTTCTTTGCGGTCACCGCCGCCGCCGGCGCGCTGGCCTATCTGTTCGCGCATGGCGGCGAAGATAGCGCGGTGATCGGCGCGTCGGCGGCGATTTCCGGCACGATGGCTGGAGCGATGCGCTTTGCCTTTCAGCGCGGCGGCCCGCTCGGGTTTTGGCGTGAAAACGATGAGGCCGCCTATCGCGTGCCGGCGCTTCCTTTGTCGGGCGTCTGGCGCGATCCGCGCGTAGTGATTTTTCTCGTGGTCTGGTTCGGCATCAACTTTCTTTTCGGCGCGACGACCCTGCCGCTGACGGGTGGCGATCAGCCGGTCGCCTGGCAAGCGCATATCGGCGGATTTCTTGCCGGCCTTTTGCTGTTCGGCTGGTTCGATCCGGTGCGCGCGCGCGTCGACTCCGGCGTGGCGCCGGGTTGACGTTTTTTATTTCGGAGGGCCGGCTGCAGGACTGACGGCGTGCGTGAGCGCGCTGACCGCTTCCAGAATGGCGTCGATGTTTTTTTCCGTCGCGTCGGCGCCGATCGCAATCGCCTCTTCCGCGCGGTGGAATTCGAACCAGCCGATCTCGCCGAGGCGGGGGCTGATCAGCACGTCGGGCGGATCGCCGGCAAGCCGTGCGCGCGTGATGCGGTCCTGCATCACGTTGAATGCTTCCACCATGACGGTCGGAATGCCCGGGCCGCGGCGGCGGCCGAAAAAGTGCCGCCGCAAAAAACGCTCGCGGCCGAACATGCCGCGCATGCTGTTGTCCTGCTTGATGAGTTCAGGTTCGTCTGTTTCGTCGGAACCGTGATTGGCGATGATGGTGCCGCGGCCGAACAGGTCGGTGTTCAGGTTTACGGCGATGACCAGCCGCGCATCGAGCGCGCGCGCGGCCGAGACGGGCACCGGATTGACCAGCGCGCCGTCGACCAGCCAACGCCCCCCGATGCGCGCGGGCGGAAAAATCCCCGGCAGCGCATAAGAGGCGCGCAGCGCGTCGACCAGCCGGCCGCGCGTCAACCAGACTTCGTGTCCCGTCGTAAATTCCGTCGCAATCGCGGCAAAACGCGTCGGCAGGTTTTCGATGCGCGTGTCGTCGAGAGCGTCCTCGAGCCGCTTGGCAAGATGATTGCCGCGAATGAGCCCCGATCCGCCCAGGTTGACGTCGAGGTAGCCCAGTACGCCGCGCACGGTGAGCCCGCGCGCCCATGCCTCGAAACCGTCGAGTTGATTGGCCGCGTAGCAGCCGCCGACAACCGCGCCGATCGACGTGCCGACGATGATTTCCGGGACGATGCCGTGGGAGAGCAGTGTGCGCATGACGCCAATGTGCGCAAAGCCCCGCGCCGCGCCGCCGCCCAGCGCGAGCGCGATCGTCGGGCGCTCGGCCGCCGGCTGGAGCGTGGTCGCCTCGGCCGATCGATCGCCGCCGCGGCTGCGTGTGAACAAACCTTCAAGCACCACAGTTTTCCCCCGCAGCCCCATGATCGGCCGCTAACGGCGGATCGACAAGCGTTTCACGAGAATATCGTGAAAAATGCTGACGGAATTGTATGACGGAAGGGTGACGAAAGCAGCCCATTTACCTTGCAACGTGCGAGAAGCTCAGGCGTTCGGCCTCGTCATCGAAAACACGGCCTCGACCACGGCATATTCGTCATAGCCGCAGCGGGCGATCGGCCTCATGGTGGCCGTATCCAGCCGTCCGTTCACGAGAAAACGGTCGTCGATGTGAACGCCGACGACCTGGCCGAATACCACGTGACAGCCGGCCGGGCGTCCATCGATGTCGTCGAGAGTGACAATTCTGATGAGCTTGCATTCAAGCGCGCAGGGCGACGCCGCGACCCGTGGCGGCTTGACCACCCGGCACGGCGCGGGCTCAAGCCCGGCGCGCCGCATTTCGCTTAAGCCCCGCGGCATCGGCGCGGAGGTTTCGTTCATCGCCTCGCGCAGCTCCCAGGTCGCGAGATTACAGACGAATTCGCCGGTCTCTTCGATGAAGCTGACCGAATCCTTGCGCCCTTCGCTGGCGAACATCACCAGATTGGGCTTGCTGTTGACGCCATTGAAGAACGAATAGGGCGCAAGATTGATCTCGCCTTTCGCGCTCATCGAGGTGACCCAGCCGATCGGCCGCGGCGCAACGATCGCCTTGAACGGATCGCGCGGCAGGCCGTGATCGTTCTTGCGCGTGTCGTAAAACATCTGCCGCTCACGATCCGTACCGGCTGACAATTGCCGAGAGCTCGGGTCGATTGCGTTCGTCCGGCGCGCGAGCGGCGCGCCCGATGTGAACGAAGCCGGCGATGCGTTCATGCGCGGCAAGGCCGAGCGCCTCGAGCACGCGGCGGTCATAGGCGTACCACTCGGTCATCCAACTCGCAGCGAAGCCAAGCGCGTGCGCCGCCGTTACCAGGTTCATCGCGGCGGCACCGGCGGAAAGCTGCTGCTCCCATTCCGGAATTTTGATGTGCGGCGCCGCGCGGCTGATGACGGCGATCACCAAGGGCGCGCGCGCAAGGCGGTTGCGCTCGAATTCGATCTGACCGGGCGTCGCCTCCGGATGATCGGCGTGATAGACCGCCGCGATTTTTTCGCCGCCGGCGTGCCGCGCCTTCCCCTCGAACACCACGAAGCGCCAGGGGGCGAGCTTGCCGTGGTCGGGGACGCGTGAGGCGATCGTGAGCAGTGTGTCGATCTGCTCGTGCGTCGGCCCCGGGCCGGCCATTTCCATCGGCTTGACCGAGCGGCGGGTTTTCAGAAGCTGCAAGGCATCCGGCATCGGGACCTCTGGGGCAGAGGCGTTGCGCTAACATAGGCCTACCAAGGTGACAAACGAGGCGCCGCTCGCGAAGCTAGCGTTGACGATGCCAAAGTCCGGTCTCTCGCTGTTTACCGGTGGCTTGAAATCGCCGCGATTTGCCACGAAAACCAAAGGGCATGTTCAGCCGATTTCGTCCCGACCACGGCCTCCATGTTTGGGTGCCGGCTCTCATTCTTGCGCTTGCGGCCGTATTCGCCTGTCCGATTGCGGCGACGGCGCAGAATTCATTGTTTTCGGCTTCGCCCACCTTATCGGGAGGCGCTCCCGAGGGTGCGCCGTTTGCGAACGGCGGCGCTTTCATTTTTCCCGGACAGCAACGAGAGGTGCCGCTCCAACAACCTGTGCCGATGGTGCCGGCGGGCCACGTCGCGCTCGCGCTCGCCGCGCGCTTCGGCCAAGGCGCAAGCCCCATAACCGGCGGACTGACGTGGCGCATCTTTTCCTCCAAGCCGGATCGGACCGGCGCATTCCGGCTGGTCAAAGAGGACAAGTCACCCTCGCCGATGATTGTCCTGCCGGCAGGGAGCTACATCGTTCATGTCGACTTCGGCCTAGCCACCGCGGTGAGACCGGTCACCTTGCGCGCGCAGACGGTGCACGAGGTGTTCGACCTGCCGGCGGGCGGATTGCGGCTCGAGGGGAAGGTGGGCGACGTGCGAATTCCCGCCGGCCAGATTTCCTTCGACGTCTACAAGGGCAGCCAGTTCGACGGCAGCGCCGACCGGCGGCCGATTGCGGAGCACATGATGACGGGCGACGTGCTCGTTGTGCCGGAGGGCACCTACTACATCGTTTCGAACTACGGGGACGCGAACTCGGTGGTCCGTTCCGATATTCGCGTGCAAGCCGGCAAGCTTACGGACATCACCGTCACGCATCGCGCGGCGATCATCACGCTCAAGCTGGTGACGGCCAAAGGCGGTGAAGCGCTCGCCAACACGGCCTGGTCGGTGCTCACGCCCGGCGGCGACGTGATCAAGGAATCGATCGGCGCGTTCCCCCGAGTCGTCCTTGCCGAAGGCGAGTATCGCGCGATTGCCCGCAACGAGGGCAAAGTGTTCGAGCGCGAGTTCAAGGTTGTCACTGGCGTTGACGGCGACGTTGAGGTACTGGCGCACTGACAAAAGTCGCAGGCTGCGTTGACCTTGCGTTTTGTGCCACCGATACCGACATCGAATGGGATATTTCGTGATGCAGCGGGGCCTGCATGAGGCGATGACGAATAAATTAGCCTTTTCAAATCTTAAAACAGTCGCTCTTTTACTCGATGTCGATGGAACTTTAATCGATATCGGGAATACTCCTAGCGATGTTCACGTTCCTTCCGATCTGCTCCTATCGCTCGATCAGCTCGTCCGATTGACCGGCGGCGCGGTCGCGCTGGTGAGCGGCCGGCCGATCGCCGATCTCGATCGGCTTTTTGTGCCGCTGCGGCTGCCGGCGATCGGCGGTCACGGCGCCGAGATGCGCCTCAATGGCGAGGCGTTCCGCAGGACGGCTCCTTTGCCGATTGGCCTGCGCAAGCTGCTTGCAAGCGCGGCCACGCCCGGCTCCGGTATTATCGTCGAAGACAAAGGCTATTCGCTTGCCTTGCACTATCGCGCCGCGCCGCACGAAAAAGGCCGCCTGTCTCGTCACATCGCGGAAAGCGTCGCCGGGTTTCCGAACGAACCGCTGGAAATACTTCCCGGCAAGTCGATGCTTGAAGTGAAGCGGCCGGGAGTGAACAAGGGGGCAGGCGTGCAGGAATTGATGAAGCACCAGCCGTTCCAGCACCGCAAGCCGATTTTCATCGGCGACGACGTGACGGATGAATCCGTTTTTGCGTTGCTGCCCGCGTTGGGCGGCGAAGGATTTTCGGTCGGCCGCGAATTCCGCGATCTCGCCGGCATCTTTGCCTCGCCGAGCGAAGTGCGCCGCACCCTGCAACGATTAGCGCAAAGCGGCGGCGCCGGAGCCGCGGAGGCGGTCGCATGAATGCGCCCGAGAATCTCACCAAGGCTGCTCCCGCCGTAACACCCGGCACCGGCTATGGCCTGGACCTGGCAGTGATCGGCAACGGCCGCACGGCGGCGCTGCTTGAGCCGTCCGGGCGGCTCGTGTGGTGGTGCCTACCGCGCTACGACGGCGATCCGGTCTTTTGCCGGCTGCTTTCCGGCGGCGAGGATAAAGGATTCAGCGACGTCGTCCTGGACGGACTGGCCGACATCAAATCGGAATACGTGCGCAACACCGCGATGGTGGTGACCGAGATCACCGATCGCAACGGCGCGACAGTCAGGATCACGGACTTTGCGCCGCGTTTTGTGATTTACGGCCGCATTCACCGGCCGCCGCAGTTGATGCGAATCATCGAGCCGGTTTCCGGCATGCCGCGCATCACGATCCGTTTCCGTCCGACGCATCGCTACGGCGAGCCGGTGACCTCGCGCTCGTCCGGCAGCAACCACATCCGCTATTGGCGCGACGACGTGCCGGTGCGCCTCACCACCGACGCGCCGCTATCTTACATAGAGAGCGAGGCGCCGTTCGTGCTGACGCGTCCGCTGACCTTGGTGTTCGGCGTCGACGAGCCGTTTGAGGGCGCGCTGGAATCCACCTGCCGCGATTTTCGCGAGCGCACGCGCGACTACTGGATGGAATGGGTGAGGCGGCTCGCGTTTTCCTACGACTACCAGGAGGACATGATCCGCGCGGCGATCACGCTCAAGCTCAGCAATTTCGAGGAGACCGGCGCGATCGTGGCGGCGCTGACCACCTCGATTCCGGAAGGGCCCGGATCGGGACGCACCTGGGATTACCGGTTCTGCTGGCTGCGCGATGCCTTCTTCGTCGTCAGCGCCTTGAATCGCATCGGCGCAACCAAGACGATGGAGGATTTTATTTCTTACATCCTCACCATCGCGTCGGGACGCGCGGATAAATTGCGTGCGGTGTACGGCATCGTGCCGTCCGATCCGCTCGACGAGCGAATGGCGCCGAATCTTGCGGGCTACGGCGGCGACGGGCCAGTGCGCATCGGCAACGCGGCGGTCGCGCAGGATCAACACGATGTTTACGGCAGCATTATTTTGGCCGCGAGCCCGATGTTCTTCGATCGCCGGCTGCCGCGGCCCGGCGACGAGACGCTCTTTCAGCGCTTGGAGCCGCTCGGCGATCAAGCCGCGCAACTCGCGACGGCGCCGGACTCAGGCATCTGGGAATATCGCGGGCGCAAGCGCATCCATTCGCATTCTGCGGCGATGTGCTGGGCCGGCTGTCAGCGGCTCGAGGCGATCGCAGCCCATCTCGGCCTGTCGGACCGGGCGAAGTATTGGGGCATGGCGGCGAATAAAATCGGCGAAGAATTGCTCGAGCGCGCATGGAGTCCCAAGCGCAAGGCGTTTTCCGGCGCGTTCGGAAGCGACGATCTCGACGCCAGCACGCTGCTTTTTGCCGAATTGGGTCTGATTTCGCCCGACGATCCGCGTTTTGTCGCGACGGTGAAGGCCATTGAAGATGAACTTCGGCGGGACTTCCACGTTATGCGTTACGTCGCCGCAGATGATTTCGGCCTGCCGGAGACTGCCTTTCTGATTTGCCGATTTTGGCTGATCGATGCAATCTGGAGCTTGGGCCGGCGCGAAGAGGCGCGCGATATGTTTGTTGACGCACTTCGTTTGCGAAACCGGTACGGGCTCCTGTCGGAAGACGTCCATCCGGTCACTGGAAAATTGTGGGGGAATTTTCCTCAAACCTATTCGATGTCAGGATTGATTTCGACCGGGATGAAGTTGTCCCGCAGCTGGGGAGATAGGTATTGGCGCGGCTCGTCGTAGTGTCCAATCGAGTGTCCATTCCGGACCGCGGTGCGCGCGCCGGAGGACTCGAGGTTGCCATCAAGGCGGCGCTGAAGCACCAGCACGGCCTCTGGTTCGGCTGGAGCGGCCGTATTGACGGTCGCAATCAGCCGAAGCGACTCGAAAGCGGCAATCTCACTTACGTCACCGTCGACCTGTCGCGTGACGACTATCAGGAATTCTACAACGGCTTTGCCAACCGCGTATTGTGGCCGATCTTTCACTATCGGCTCGATCTCGCCGAATTTACGCGCCGCGATCTCGGCGGCTATATGCGCGTCAACGAATATTATGCGAGTAATCTCGACAAGCTTCTCAAGCCCGACGATATCATTTGGGTTCACGACTACCATTTGATTCCGCTGGCCAAGGCGTTGCGCGACCGCGGGCACAAGAACCGGATCGGCTTTTTCCTTCACATCCCTTGTCCGCCGCCGGAAATTCTCGCGGCGCTGCCCAATCACGACCAGCTCGTTCCCGCGCTCGGCGCCTACGATCTCGTCGGCTTCCAGACCAAGATCGACGCGACGAACTTCTCGCGCTATCTCAGTGACGAGTGCGGGCTTGCCCGTTACGGCGATCATACGTTCATCTTCGGCGAGCGGACGGTGCAAATCGGTGCGTTTCCGGTCGGCGTCGAAACGGAAGCGTTCGCGCGGCTGGCGCGCCGCGCGATCGAATCGAATTTCGTGCGCGAAGTGCTCGATAGCCTTTCCGGCCGCGCGATGATCATCGGCGTCGACCGGCTCGATTACACCAAAGGCCTGCCGCAGCGCATGGACGCGTTCGAGCGCTTCCTGAACAACTTTACCGAATGGCGCGGCAAGGTGACCTATCTTCAGATCACGCCGCGCAGCCGCACCGGCATTCCCGAATACACCGACATCGGCCGGCTCACCGGCGAAGCGGTCGGCCGCATCAACGGCACGTTCGGTGAGCCATCTTGGACTCCGCTGCGTTACGTCAACAAGGCCTACAGTCGCACGGCGCTCGCAGGCCTTTATCGCGCCGCGCGCGCCGCGCTGGTGACGCCGCTGCGCGACGGAATGAACCTGGTCGCCAAGGAGTTCGTCGCGGCGCAGAATGCGGAGGATCCCGGCGTGCTGATCCTGTCGCGCTTTGCCGGCGCATCGCAGGAATGCGCCGAAGCGCTGCTGG
>JAICMO010000144.1 GCA_025929185.1 Pseudolabrys sp. | reverse complement strand
CGGCCGAGGTGCAGATTTCGACGTTGCTGTCGATCAAGACCGGCGGCTGCCCCGAGGATTGCGCCTATTGTCCGCAATCCGCCCGCTACGAGACCGGCGTCAAAGCCGAAAAGTTGATGGACCTCGACGCGGTGATCGCGGAAGCGCGGGCTGCGAAGGCGGGTGGTGCTTCACGCTTCTGCATGGGCGCGGCGTGGCGCTCGCCGAAAGATCGCGATCTCGATTCGGTCTGCGCGATGGTGCGCGGCGTGAAGGCGCTGGGCCTGGAAACCTGCGTCACCCTCGGCATGTTAACCGGCGATCAGGCGCGGCGCCTGAAAGAATCGGGGCTCGACTATTACAATCACAATCTCGATACCTCGCCGGAGTATTACGGCGAAATCATCACCACGCGCACGTATCAGGATCGGCTCGAAACGCTCGCGCACGTGCGGGCCGCCGGGATTCACGTCTGTTGCGGCGGCATCGTCGGCATGGGCGAGGGCCTTGAAGATCGCATCGGCATGATCGCGACGCTCGCGAATCTGCCGGTGCATCCCGAAAGTGTGCCCATCAACATGCTGGTGCAGGTCGAAGGCACGCCGCTCGCCACCGGCAAAAAACTCGATCCGCTCGATTTCGTGCGCACGATCGCGGTCGCACGCATCTGCATGCCGGCTTCGGTCGTGCGGCTTTCAGCCGGCCGCGAGGACATGAGCGAAGAAACGCAAACGCTTTGCTTCGTCGCCGGAGCCAATTCGATTTTTTACGGTCCTAAATTGCTGACGACGCCCAATCCGAACCGCGACCGCGATATGGCGCTGTTGGACAAGCTCGGCATGAGGCCAATGGAGTGACTCTCCGCTGTCCTGGAATCGGCTGTCGCCGGCTATGTAAGGCTCCGCACGACCGCCAAACCTGCGAACAATCCGCCGATCGACAGCGCCACCGACAGCAGCACGTAAAGCACGGCTAGGCCGACCTCGCCACGCTCGTACAGCACAGCGGTGTCCAGCGAGAAGGTCGAGAAGGTCGTATAGCCGCCGAGAATGCCGGTGGTGAGAAACAGCCGCATGTGCTGTGGTATGTCGCCCTTGAAGGCGAACGCCGCCGCCAGCAGTCCCATGACCAGCGAGCCGGTCGCGTTCTCGAATAATGTTGCGTAGGGAAACGCCGTGCCAAGCAAGCGGACGAACAGCATATTGAAGCCGTGGCGTAGCGCCGCGCCCAATCCGCCCCCGGCGAAAACGATCAGGTAATTCATCGCTGCCTCTTTGTTGTGCGCGGGCAACAAAAAAGCCGCCCGCGGCGGCCAGGACAGAATCCCACCGCTGGTTGACGCGGTAGGAGTCATCAGCCCATCCGGTTCATGACCGAAGGGCAGTTATCGGAGGAACCCCATCTCCATCACTTCTGAAACTATCCCGGATTGCAAAAGCGGCCAAATGTTATAATGTAACAAAAGTCGCGCGTGGCACGCTTCCACATGACCCACCAGCATCATCACCTCGGTCGCAGCCATCCGCCGGCGGCGATTTCGCCTTCACTGCTGCGGCTTTCGGTCTGGTCACGGCTGGGTGTGGCTGTCGGGCTCAGCGCGCTGCTGTGGCTCGCCGTGCTGTGGGCGTCGGGATGAGGGCAGGCATCATGGGCCCGCGGCTCGAGTTCAGAAACCTAACGCTGGGTTATGACCGGCATCCGGCCGTGCATCATCTGAACGGCGCCGTGGAAGAGGGCGCCCTGCTCGCTGTGATCGGACCGAACGGCGCCGGCAAGTCGACTTTGTTCAAGGGCATCGTCGGCGCGATCAAGCCGCTCGCCGGCAGCATCGAGCTCGGTGGGGTGAACTCACATGAAATCGCTTATCTGCCGCAGGTTATAGATATCGACCGCAATTTTCCGATTACTGTTTACGACATGGTCGCCATGGGTTTGTGGAGATGCGCCGGCGCTTTCGGAAGCGTGAATGGAAACATCCACAAGGAAATCGACGGGGCTATCGCCGTCGTCGGGCTGACCGGCTTCGAACAGCGCCCGATCGGCAGCCTGTCCGGGGGGCAGATGCAACGCATGCTGTTCGCCCGCTTGTTGCTGCAAGACGCGCGCATCATCGTGCTTGACGAGCCCTTCAATGCGGTCGACTCCAAGACAGTCGAGGACCTGCTCGCGCTTATCCGCCGATGGCATGGCGAAAGCCGCACCGTGTTGGCGGCGCTGCACGATATCGAATTGGTGAGGACGAATTTTCCGCAAACCTTGCTGCTGGCGCGTGAGCCGGTCGCCTGGGGAGAAACTGCCGCCGTTCTTAAGCCGGCCAATCTGTTGAAGGCGCGGCAGATGTGCGAAGCATTCGACGAAGAGGCGCAGGAGTGCGTCGACACGCGCGCAGCCTGACATGCTGAATCACCTGCTTATCGATCCGCTGCGCGACCAAAACGTACGCCATTCGCTGGTTGCCGTGATGGCGCTTGCGTTGAGCGCGGGGCCGGTCGGCGTTTTCTTGATGCTCCGCCGCATGAGTCTTGTCGGCGATGCGATGTCGCACGCGATTCTTCCCGGCGTGGCGATCGCTTTTCTCGCCGGCGGCCTGAGCGTGATCTCGATGACGCTTGGAGGCTTGGTGGCGGGGGTCATTGTCGCGCTTTTCTCCGGCGTCATAAGCCGTGTCACCGAATTGCAGGAGGATGCTTCGCTGGCCGTTTTCCTGCTGGTGTCGCTTGCCCTCGGCATCGTCATCGTCACCATCAATGGCATCGATATCGAGCATCTGATGGAGTTCTTGTTCGGCGAAACAAAAGCGAAGATGAGTGCCGGAAAATTGCTGGTCATTGCGGTCAATACGACCGTCAGCCTTGTCGGTCTCGCGCTAATCTATAGGCCGCTGGTGCTTGAATGCGTCGACCCGCACTTCCTGCGGTCGGTCAGCACGGCGGGCGGCGCCGCCCACTTGGCCTTCCTGGCGCTGCTGGTGCTCAACTTGATCAGTGGCTTTCACGCGCTCGGTACGCTGCTGGGCGTCGGCATCATGATCATTCCGGCGGCGATCAGCCGGTTCTGGGCGCGCGATATCAGCAAGCTCATTGCGCTCTCGGCCGTGAGTGCGCTGGTTGCCGGCGTCGCCGGTGTGCTCATTTCGTTTCACGCCCAAGTGCCGGCTGGGCCGGCGGTCACGCTGGCGGCCGGTATTTTGTATCTTGCTTCGGTCGTGTTCGGGCCGGTGGGCGGCGTGGCGTGGCAGGTCTTTCCGGGCCGCCATCTCGAGGCCTGAGGTCCGCTTCCGTTTTGCTGCCGCGATGAATATATCTCGAGCTTCATCCCCGGAGTCCTTATGACTGCTCAGCCCGACAAAATTCCCGTTACCGTGCTCACCGGCTATCTCGGCGCCGGCAAGACCACGCTTTTGAACCGCATTCTCTCGGAGCCCCACGGCAAGAAGTTTGCCGTCATTGTCAACGAATTTGGCGAGATCGGCATCGACAACGAGCTCGTCGTCAACGCCGATGAAGAAGTGTTCGAAATGAACAACGGATGCATCTGCTGCACTGTGCGCGGCGACCTCGTGCGCATCATCGATGGATTGATGCGGCGAAAGGGAAAGTTCGACGCCATTATCGTCGAGACGACCGGGCTTGCCGACCCGGCCCCTGTCGCGCAGACGTTCTTTGTCGACGAGCAAGTCGGCGCCAAGACCAAGCTCGATGCGGTGGTGACCGTCGCCGACGCGAAATGGTTGAAAGATCGTCTAAAGGATGCGCCGGAAGCGAAGAACCAGATCGCCTTTGCCGACGTCATCATCATCAACAAGACCGACCTGGTGACGCCGGACGAACTGGCGGACGTGGAAGCGCGCATCCGCGCCATCAATCCTTACGCGCGGCTGCACCGCACCGAGCGCGCGAAGGTGCAGATCGACGAGGTGCTCGGCCGCAACGCCTTCGATCTCGACCGCATTCTCGATATCGAGCCGCAATTTCTGCACGAGGACAACCATGGGCATCATCACCACGATCACGATCATCATCGCGATCACGGCAATGGCCACGATCACGATAGCCATGGCCGCGGTCTCAAGCACTATCACGACGAAGACATGCAGTCGGTCGCGTTGCGCACCGACAAGGCGCTGAGCCCGGATAAATTTTTCCCGTGGGTGCAAGACCTGGTCGCCAAGGAAGGGCCGAACATTCTGCGCTGCAAGGGCATTCTCTCTTTCAAGGACGATCCGCAGCGCTTCGTGTTCCAGGGTGTGCACATGATTCTCGACGGCGATCATCAGCGGCCCTGGAAAGACGGCGAGGCGCGCGACAGCCGCATCGTTTTTATCGGCCGCAACTTGCCGGAAGATAAAATCCGCCAAGGTTTTGAGGCTTGCGCGGCTTAGGGCTCAGGCGGCCACGCATTCCGAGTCATGCCCCGGGCTTGACCCGGGCATCCCTCCCTTCGAAATACCGGCTTTTCATTTTCGATGGATTGCCGGGTCAAGCCCGGCAATGACAAGAGTGTGACCGACACCCGCGCCACTTCCGCCTCCATCACCGATCGCGTCCGCCCCATCGCGGGCGACGCGCCGATCGTCGGCGCACATTTCCTCGCCTCGACGCCGGTGTTCGTGCTCGGCGAGCAGGAGTTGCTGTTCGCGGACGAAGGGAATGAGCGGCGCGTCGCCGCGCACAGCGGCGCCATTCTCGAGACCGCGGCCGACGAAAGACACATCGTCACCGGCGGCGACGATGGCAAAGTGATTGCAACGGATGCCGCCGGCGCGCAACAGACCATTGCAGTCGACGCAAAGAAGCGCTGGATCGATCACGTGGCGCTCGGGCCGGAGGGCGCCATCGCCTGGTCGGCCGGTAAAACAACATTTGTCCGCACCGGCAAAGGCGAGGAGCGCACGCTTGATGCGCCGTCGACGGTTGCGGGGCTGGCATTCGCGCCGAAAGGGTTCCGCCTCGCGATTGCGCACTACAATGGCGTGACGCTCTGGTTTCCGAACGCCGCCGGCGCGGCGCCCGAAAAGCTCGAATGGAAAGGTTCGCACCTCGGCGTCGCTTTCAGTCCGGATGGCAGGTTTCTGGTCACGACCATGCAAGAGCCGATGCTGCACGGCTGGCGGCTCGCCGACGGCAAGCACATGCGCATGTCCGGCTACTCCGCGCGCGTTCGTTCCCTCAACTGGACCGCCGACGGCGCTTTCCTCGCCACGTCGGGGTCGGAGCAAATCATCCTGTGGCCTTACGAAGGCAAGGATGGCCCCATGGGCAAGCAGCCGCGGCTGCTCGCGCCGTCGCCGTCGCGTGTGTCTGTGGTCGCTTGCCACCCACAGCAGCCTGTCGTCGCCGCCGGCTTTGTAGATGGGATGGTGCTGCTGGTGCGTATCGACGATGGTGCCGAAATCCTGGTGCGGCGCCCCGGCGACGCTCCCGTTACTGCGCTCGGCTGGAGTGCCGACGGGACGACGCTCGCGATCGGATGCGAGGATGGTAGCGGCGGGATTGCGCGCCTCTGATTTTTGATCGCTGCCATACGACAGGAAGTTCGCGAATGCGGCGGGCACCTGAATAGCCATTCACATTGCAGATCTTGAGGTTCCCCGGCGATCAAGCGACGCCGCACCGCGACGTTGCGCGCGGAACATCCCCGGACGCTTGGTCGTTTTCAGGACAATGCAGCCAGAAGGGAACGTCATGTCAAACAACTCTAAGCGCCGTACAGGCGCCGGATATCTCATCGCGGGAGCGCTCGCAGCGACGCTGCTGGTCTTTGCTCCTGTTGTCGGTGGCACCTTTTCGCCGGCCAAAGCAGAAGTTGTGGCGTCGGCGGAGTTTCGTACGGCGCTGGGTCCGTTCGGCCGATGGGAGCGCAGTTCGCATTGGGGCGAGGTCTGGATTCCCGCGCACGTGGAGAAGGCTTGGCGGCCTTATACGGTCGGCCATTGGGTCTATACGGATGATTGGGGCTGGTATTGGGTCTCGGCCGATGCCGAAGCCGACTGGGGATGGATCGTCTATCACTACGGGCGTTGGGTTCTCGACGCGGATCTCGGCTGGGTCTGGGTGCCCGGCAACGAATGGGGTCCGGCGTGGGTGACTTGGCGCCGCGGGTCCGAGCACGTCGGCTGGGCGCCGCTTCCGCCCGAGCAGATCGTCACCGAATATCGCGATGAGCCGGACGTATGGATTTTCGTGCGGACGCGTGATTTGACGGCACCGCGTGTCTTCAGCGTCATCCTGCCGCCGCGCGAGGAAGATGTTTACATCCGCCAAACGGTGGTCGTGAACCGGACCGTGCTGGTCGAGCACGGCCCGCGCCTCGCGGTTAATCCGGGCATCGCTCCGGCCATCATCGCGGCGCGGGTCGGGCATCCGCTTCACGCCTTCGAGGTGCGGCCGCGGGTGTTGGCCGGCACTGTGAAGATCAGGGGCGCTGTCGAAGTCAGCGCGAAAGATGTGCGCACGCAGACTCGTGAGCGCACGAGCGTCTCGGTACGCAGGACGGATAACGTGATCCAGGCTGCCAAGAGCGTTCCGAAGCCGCAGCAGCTTGCGGCGGACGAGAAAGGCCGCTTGGGTGATCATCCGCCGCGTGCCGCGCGTGCGGAGGCGCAGGAGCAGCAGGGTGGACGGGAGCGGGCCGGCCGGAATGCCGGACAGAACTCTCAAGAGCAGGCCGGCAACAAAGGCCGCCAAGAGTCCACGGGCGCGCAGGCCGGACGCAATCGCGGACGAGAGTCTAACGATCGTCAAGGCGGAAAGAATGCCCGGCCGAGCGCTCAGGAGAATGCTCGTCAGAACACCGAGAAGAAGGCCGGGCAGAAATCCGAGGAGCAGGCCAACAAGAAAGGCCGCCAAGTGCCCGACGAAAAGCAAGCCGGCAAAAAGGCGGGGCAGAACGCCAATGCTGGCGACCAGCGTGGCAAAAACGGTCGCCACGAATCGACCGGAGAACGGTCGGGTAAAAACGTACGGCAAAATTCCGAAGAGCGCGCCGGCAACAAAAGCGAGCGAGAGTCCGCTGGACAACAGGGCAAGAAAGCCGATCAGAACGCCAGCGAGCGTACCGGACGAAAGGCGCGCCAGGAGTCCGGCAAGGCGAACGCCCGCGGGCCACGTACACAAGAGCGCACGACAGGCAGCAAGACTCGTGATGTCGGACAGCCCTCGCGGGAGCGAAACCGCCAAGGTGCTGGAGAGCTCGGCCGTGGCCAGCGTGGAAGCGCGATCGAGCAGCGCCCTGCGCGGCAGACCGAAGGCCGTGGCACGCCCGCCGAGGATCGCGCAGGCCCGAGCCGGCGGATAGAGGAGCGCCACAGCGGTGGCGGACCGGGCGCGGCTTCGAGCCGGGCGGCAGATCGTGCGCCGATGGAAGCGCATCGGCCTGCGATGCAGCATGAAGCTCGACCCGCGATAGGCCACGGAGCTACCGCGACCGAGGGCCGCGGCGGACCGACGGCCGAACCGCGTGCAGGCGCTCACGCGCCGGGCGGACGCGGAGCCGGGCCGGCGGTGGAGCGCCGCCGCGGCGGCGGCGGGGCTGGCGGCGCCGACATGGGCGGACGATGACTCTTTCCCACATGCGATCACAAAAAAGGGGCGGCGCCCACCGGCGCCGCCCCTTGCGTCTTCGTATGATTTACGCCGCCATCGCCGCAACCGACGTATCGAGCACGTAGGATTTCAGCGGCGGGTAGCCGTTGAAACCGACCGACGAATAAGTCGACGTGTAGGCGCCGGTCGCCTCGATCAGAACCTTGTCGCCGATCGCGAGCGACACCGGCAGCGGATAGAGCGTCTTCTCGTAGAGCACGTCGACCGAGTCGCAGGTCGGCCCGGCGACGATGCACGGGCCGGTCTCGTCGCGATCGCGGCGGGTGCGGATCGGGTAGCGAATCGATTCTCCGATCGTCTCGGCAAGGCCGTGGAATTTGCCGATGTCGAGATAGACCCAGCGCGTGTCGTCTTCCGGGCTGCGCTTGGCGATCAGGACCACTTCGGCCTCGATCATGCCGGCATTGCCGACAAGGCCGCGGCCGGGCTCGACGATGGTCTCCGGCAAGCGGTTGCCGAAATGGCGGCGCAGCGAGCGAAAGATCGCCTTGCCGTACGATTCGAGCTTCGGCGTCTTGCGCAGATACTTGGCCGGGAAGCCGCCGCCGAGATTGACCATGGCAAGATTGATCCCGCGCTCGGCGCAGGCGCGGAAGATCGCTGCGGTTGACGCAAGCGCGCGGTCCCAGGCTTCCACGTTGTGCTGCTGCGAGCCGACGTGGAACGAAATGCCGTGCGCGATCAGCCCCGATTTTTGCGCGTGCTCAAGGATGTCGGTGGCGAATTCGGGCTCGCAGCCGAACTTGCGCGACAGCGGCCACTCGGCGCCGGTGCCGTCGCAATGGATGCGGCAAATCACGCGGCTGCCGGGCGCGGCGCGGGCGACCTTGTCGACCTCGGCTTCGCAATCGACGGCAAACATCGTCACGCCGAGCCGGTAGGCGGCCGCGATCTCGCGCTCCTTTTTGATCGTGTTGCCATATGAGATGCGATCCGGCGTGCAGCCGGCGGCCAGCACCGCCTCGGTCTCGCTGATCGAGGCGACATCGAAACACGAGCCGAGCTTCGTCAGCAGCGCGAGGATCTCCGGCTGCGGGTTCGCCTTCACGGCGTAGTACACGCGCGTGTCGGGCAGGCACTTGGCAAACGCGTTGTAATTGTCGCGCACGACATCGAGATCGAGCACCAGGCAGGGCCCGTCGTCTTTGCGGTTCTTAAGGAACTCGCGAATGCGCTCCGTCATCTCTCATGATTCCCCTCAATCGTCGGCGGCCACGCGCCGCCGTCCTCGAGCTATGGATGTGATTGGTGGAACGGACGAACGCGCCGTCTTCCAATGACCACACCCGATTGCTGCTTTGGTTTGGTTTGGGGGGTGACCCCGCTCCGCGCCTCGGCAAGATGGACAAGCCTCTTCGGTGTCCCCGGCATTGGCGCCGGCAGTCCCAAAAAAGCCCGATCCGTCGTTGCTTTAAGCCGCGTCCCCCGTTGAGCGCGGGGTGCGCCGGTTTCGCCTCCGGCTGCCGATCGCATCGGCGTCCCGCTGGACACCTAGCAAGGAAGAGGTCTCTCTTCCGTAGGCGGCTGCTCGGCCTCTTGTCCGAACCCCACCGATCGACACACGG
>JAICMO010000116.1 GCA_025929185.1 Pseudolabrys sp. | reverse complement strand
TCGGCAAGATGATCGCGCAAGCGATGCAAAAGGTCGGCAATGAGGGCGTCATCACGGTCGAAGAAGCCAAGGCGCTCGACACCGAGGTTGAGATCGTCGAGGGCATGCAGTTCGACCGCGGCTACATCTCGCCGTACTTCATCACCAACGCCGACAAGATGCGCGTGGAGATGGAAGACCCCTATCTCCTGATCTACGAGAAGAAGCTCTCCGGCCTTCAGGAGCTGCTGCCGCTGCTCGAAGCGGTCGTGCAGACCGGCAAGCCGCTTCTGATCGTGGCTGAGGACGTCGAAGGCGAGGCGCTTGCCACGCTCGTCGTCAACAAGCTGCGTGGCGGCCTCAAGGTCGCGGCGGTGAAGGCGCCCGGCT
Organism: Pseudolabrys sp.; assembly: GCA_025929185.1. Lineage (GTDB taxonomy): Bacteria > Pseudomonadota > Alphaproteobacteria > Rhizobiales > Xanthobacteraceae > Pseudolabrys. The sequence continues at coordinate 11,652 of JAICMO010000116.1, read as the reverse complement.
TCGGCGATCGCCGCAAGGCCATGCTGCAGGACATCGCCGTCCTCACCGGCGGCCAGGCGATCTCGGAAGACCTCGGCATCAAGCTCGAGAACGTCACCGTGGCCATGCTCGGCCGCGCCAAGAAGGTGACGATCGACAAGGAGAACACCACGATCGTCAACGGCGCCGGCAAGAAGGCCGACATCGAGGCGCGCGTGGCGCAGATCAAGGCGCAGATCGAGGAGACTACCTCCGACTACGACCGTGAGAAGCTGCAAGAGCGGCTGGCGAAGCTCGCCGGCGGCGTTGCGGTGATCCGCGTCGGCGGCGCCACCGAAGTCGAGGTGAAGGAGCGCAAGGATCGCGTCGACGACGCGATGCATGCGACCCGCGCCGCGGTCGAGGAAGGCATCCTGCCGGGTGGCGGCGTCGCCCTGCTGCGCGCAGTCGAGGCGCTCAAGCGCGTCAGGACCGAGAACGAGGACCAGAAGCACGGCGTCGACATCGTCCGCAAGGCGATCCAGACTCCGGCGCGCCAGATCGCGATCAATGCCGGCGAAGACGGCTCGGTCGTTGTCGGCAAGATCCTCGAGAAGGATCAGTATTCCTTCGGCTTCGACGCTCAGGCCGGCGAATACGGAAATCTCGTCAGCAAGGGCATCATCGACCCGACCAAGGTGGTGCGGGCGGCCATCCAGAACGCGGCTTCCGTCGCGGGTCTGTTGATCACCACCGAGGCCATGGTCGCCGAGTTGCCGAAGAAGCAGAATGCGGCGCCGGCGATGCCGGGCGGCGGCGGCATGGGCGGGATGGACTTCTAGTCTACTCTAAGCGTCCGCTCAGCGCAGATTAAGAAGGCCCGGGAGAAATCCCGGGCCTTCTCTTTTCGGGTGGTCGAACGGCACAGACGTGTCAAAACAAAAACGACCACGGACGGAAAGCGCGCGTACATCCGGCGTCGCTTTGTCGTCGTGGCCGCCAGGCGATGGATGTCATACGCTACGCGTTCCATCGCCGCTTGCAGATTTTGTAGCTCGGAATTGTGACGGACCCATGACAGAAAAACACGGCAAGATTTACGCCGGAATCGGCGGCTGGACGTTCGAGCCGTGGCGTGGCGTGTTCTATCCCGACAAGTTGCCGCACGCACAGGAATTGTCCTACGCAAGCCGCCACCTCACCACGATCGAAATCAACGGCACCTTTTACCGCACGCAAAATCCGAAGACCTTTGCAAAGTGGGCGTCCGAAGTGCCGGACGGTTTCGTCTTTGCCGTCAAAGGCGTGCGCTACGTCACGAATCGCCGCGTGCTGGCGGAAGCGGAAAAATCGATCGGCATGTTCCTCGAATCGGGCGTGACGGAGTTGGGCGATCGCCTCGGTCCCCTGCTCTGGCAATTCCAGCCTGCGAAGAAATTCGACGCGGACGACTTCGCAAAATTTCTCGTGCTGCTTCCCGACGCCCATCGCGGAATCAAATTGCGTCACGTCATCGAAGTGCGGCACGCCTCGTTTTTAGTGCCGGAATTCATCGCGCTCGCGCGCAAGCACGCGGTGGCTATTTGCTACGCCGAGCACGCAACCTTTCCCGAGATTGCCGACGTCACCGCCGATTTCGTTTATGCCCGCTTGCAGAAGGGCAAGGACAGCGTGAAAACGGGTTACCCGCCGAGGGCGCTGGATGAATGGGCCAAGCGCGCCGAAACGTGGGCGAAGGGTAGCGCGCCGAAAGACCTCCCGCCGATCGACAAGACGCATAAACTGGCGGCGAAGCCGCGCGATGTGTTCATCTATTTCATTCACGAAGGCAAAGTACGCGCGCCGGCGGCGGCGATGGGGCTGATTGAGCGCTTGAAATGAAGAAACCGAAGCGGAAAACGCCGAGCGCCGGATCGAAGTCCCGGAGACCGAAAAAGAAGGCGCCGCTGTTCACCATCGGCTACGAACAGGCGAAGCCTGCCGCCGTGCTGGAGGAAATCAAGCGCGCCAAAATCGACATCCTGGTGGACACGCGGGCGGTGGCGGCTTCGCGCCGGCCGGGCTTCTCGAAGCGCCAGCTTGCGGCGGCGCTGGATCAGGAAGGCATCGGTTATATCCATCTGCAAAAGCTCGGCACCCCGGCCGAAGGACGCGAAGCAGCGCGTTCCGGCGATCTCGATGCGCTTTGGCGCATCTACGACGAGCACATCAGAACTGCCGATGCCCAAGGCGAGCTCGGCGAACTCATTTCTCTGGTGAAATCCGGAAAGCGGATCGCGCTTCTGTGCTATTGCCGCAATCCGAGCGCGTGCCATCGCAGCCGGATCGCTGCGCAAGTCAAGAAGCGTGCCGGAGTCCGCGTCGAGAACCTGATCCCGCCGCTGTTCTGATTATTCCGCCGGCTGGGCGGCGCGTTGCCTGCCCTCGATATTCACAATCATCGCGACAAGCGCGATCGTGGCGGCGAACAACAGGAACGCAATCGTCGCATTGGCGCCGAGCACCAGCGTGAATCCGCCCTGCTCGTGCAGCAACGAAATCATGGCAATGGCAGCACCCGCGCTGATGAACAGCAGAAAGTAACGCACCGCGTAAACACGGCCGCGCCAGGCGTCGGCGGTATAGCGCGCCATGATCATGTCGTTGACGGTGACCTGGCCGTAAATGGCGGCAACCGCGAGCGCGAGCGCGATCATCAGGCTCCAGCCACCGGCATAGGCCGCCCAAAGATTGCCGATAAAGCCGAGCAGCGTCACCGCTGCGAAAATCACATGCGGCGGCACCAACTCCACCAGCCGCCCGACGGTCAATTGCGCGAGAGCGCCGCAGACCAGCACGCCCGTTGCGATGCTGCCGACAATCACCAGCGGCATCTCAGCCGAAAGCCGCTCGTCAACGATCTTCGGCAAGGCAATCGTCAGGACATTGAACACAAGACCCGCCGTCAGCGCGATCACGATAAACAGCCCAAACAATAAGACGGCCAACTTCGGCGTGAGTGGAACGGCCGGCTTCGACACGCGCTTGCTGGCGTGATGCCCATCGTCAGGCGTGAGACAGAAATAGGCGATGCCGACGGCAATCGACAAAACGGCCGGCGCGAAGAAAGCCGCGCGCCAGCTAATCCAATAGGCGAGCCCGCCGCTGATGCCGGCCGCGAGCGAGACGCCGAGATTGCCGCAGACGCCATTGAAAGCCAGCGTGCGGCCCCGCGCGCGCGAGGCCTCGATCAGCATGGCCATGCCGACGGGATGATAGATCGAGGCGAACATGCCGAGCATGAACATCGCAATCGAAAGCGTTAGCAGATTGGGCGCGAGCCCGATCGCGATGAGAGCGAAGCCACAGCCGAGATAGAAGGCGGTCATCATGTTGCGGCGGCTCCAGCGGTCTGCAAGCCAGCCGGCCGGCAGCGAAAACACGCCGAAAGCAACGAAGGCCGTGCTCGATAGCGCGATCAGTTCGCTATAGGGCCGCCGGTAAACGACCTCGAGGCCGATCACGACCGTCGGATAGATCAGCAGCACGAAGTGATCGATGGCATGCGCCACGTTGAGGAACGCGATCGAGCGCCGCGTCGCGGCATCATACGGCTGCATAGGGTCGGCAATTTGGGTCATTGGCCCTCGACTCGCGGCAACACCGCGCCATTTTGACGGATATAGCGGGTCCGGCAGGGCCGGCCTATGTCCAAATCCGCAGATCGGCCTCGACACTTGCACCTGAACACGCTTTAGTTGCGTGGCTGCCCGGAGCCAACCGGGCGCGGTATGGGCTCGGGGCCCTCGATGAGTACCGGGAGGCGCGTCATCGCGGCGGCGTCCGCCGCCGCGGCCTTCATTCTGTGTGCATGTTGCGTGTCGGCGAGTCCGTTTGAGACCAGCGACAGCGCGCAGGTCATCTTTTTCTCCGGCACCGACATTTGGCGCGAGGGCGCGTTCGCGTATGGCGGGCTGCTTTGGTCGCCGGACGGGCTTGACCAGGAAGGCTTCACGTTGAAGGCCCTGCTCGCGGGCGGCGCCTATCGCTACAGCTCCGGCACGTTCGGCGGGCTGCCGGTTACCGGCATCGAAACGGCGGGCCAGCTTTTGCCGGGCTGGCGCTTCAAAACCCGCAAGGCTGAAATAAAGGTCTTTGCCGGCCTCGATCTCGAAAACCATCGGCTCATTCCTGACGATCCGGGCAGCGGCTTGCGCGGACACGATCTCGGCATCCGCGGCGCTTTCGATTTGTGGTACGAGCCCGCGCCGCGCCTGATGATTGCCGTCAGCGGCTCGCTGTCTTCGATCGCGGCAGGCTATTCGGCGCGCGCCGCCCTGGGCTGGCGCGCATTCGATGTCTTTTACGTCGGGCCCGAGACGCAGTTTTTCGGATGCGACGGCTATGATCAAATTCGGGTCGGCGCGCATGTCACCGGCGCCAAGATCGGCGACACCGAATGGTCATTCGCCGCCGGATGGGCGCAGGATTCCGATCATCGTCATGGCGGCTATGCGCGGATCGGAGTGCTGATCCGCCGCTAGTCCAAAGTACGACGGAATCGCATGACGGCAACGACCATCGCAAACAGCATCAGCCCAAACAACGCCGCCGAATCGAAGCGAAGATCGGCGAGCGTCGAACCCTTCAGCATGATCGAACGGACGATGCGCAGATAATGAGTCAGCGGCAATGTCTCGCCGACCCATTGCGCCCACACCGGCATCCCGGCAAACGGAAACAAAAACCCGGACAGCAGAATGTTGGGCAGAAAGAACATGATCGACATCTGCATCGCCTGCAGCTGGTTCTGCGCCACTGTGGAGAAGGTGTAACCGATCGAGAGGTTGGTCGCTATGAACAGCGTGCTCAAGACGGCAAGCATCAGCAAGCTCCCGATGATCGGAACGCCGAACAAAAATATGCCGATGCCGATGATCAGCGCCGCCTGGACAAAGCCCACGATGATGTAAGGGATGATCTTGCCGATCATGATCTCGACGGGCTTGATCGGCATCGACAACAGCGTCTCCATCGTTCCGCGCTCGATCTCACGCGTGACGGACAAGGCCGTGAAGATCAGCATCGTCATGGTGAGAATGGTGCCGACCAGCCCGGGGACAATATTAAGCTGGCTTTCGCCCGCGGGGTTGTAACGCGGGTGAGCGCGAATTTCGAAAGCGGGCTCGCCGCCGGCCGGCACCGCGCGGTCGTGCGTAAGCGCGGTCTGCACCACTTCGCCAAGCGCGCTCAACGCCGAGCCCGACGCGACCGGATCCGTGCCGTCGGCGGTAACGAGCATCGCCGGCTTGTCGCCCCGCCGCACGGCGCGCTCGAAATTGGCCGGAATTTCAATGGCGAATAGAACCTTTCCGGCCTGCAGCAATTGATCGAGCTCGGCCTCGGTGCGCGGCAAGCGCGTGACTTTGAAATACTTCGTATTTTCCAGCGCCGCGAGAATCGAGCGCGCGAGGTCGCTGTGTTCCTGCAACAGCACTGCCGTCGGCAAATCGTGCGGCGTCGTGTTGATCGCGTAGCCGAACAGCATCAATTGCAGCAGCGGGATCATGATAATCATCGCGAACGAAACACGGTCGCGACGGAGCTGAATGAATTCCTTGATGAGCACCGCCCAGCTCTTGCGCCAAAAGCCGCCACCCGGAAGCCGCCGCTGCGGCGTTTCGGCAATGACGTGGGTCATTGGAAATTGTCCCTGGCTCTGCCCATCAGATCGATGAACACGTCTTCGAGCGAAGGCTCGGCTTTCCTCCACATCAGGTTCGGCCGGCCGCGATAATGGCCGATTGCATTTTCGAGCGCCCGTTCGTCGCGGCCGGAGACATGAATGTTGGTGCCGAAGGGAGCGACCATGTCGACGCCCGGAAGGCCGGCAAGCTCGTCCGATAGTTGGTTCAGCGCCTCGCCGTCGGCCGCGCCGACGATGTACGTCGAGAGGTGTGATCCGGCGATCACCTCGTCGACGGTGCCGTGCGCGAGCAGATTGCCGTAGGCGATGTAAGCGATCTCGTGGCAGCGCTCGGCTTCGTCCATGTAGTGGGTGGAAACGAGCACGGTGAGCCCGTCGGCGGCAAGCGCGTGGATTTCGTTCCAGAATTCCCGCCGCGCCTTCGGGTCGACGCCGGCGGTCGGCTCATCGAGCAGCAGCAACTGCGGGCTTGGTAGCGTGCATGCGCCAAGTGCGAGCCGCTGCTTCCAGCCGCCGGACAATTCGGCGGCGAGTTGGCCTTCGCGCCCCGCGAGTCCGAGCCGCTCGATTGCGCCGCGCGCCGCAGTAGCCGGATTTGCAAGCCCGTAAATACGCGCGATGAATTCCAGATTCTCGCGCACCGAAAGGTCCTGATAAAGGCTAAAGCGCTGCGTCATATAGCCGACGTGCAACTTGATCTTTTCGGTTTCGGTGCGGATATCGTAGCCGAGGCATGTGCCGCGACCTTCGTCCGGCGTGAGCAGGCCGCACAACATGCGGATCGTCGTCGTTTTCCCCGAACCGTTCGGCCCGAGAAATCCGTAGATCATCCCGCGCCTGACCTGCATCGAGAGATCGTGCACGACGGTCCTGCCGTCGAACTTCTTCGTCAAACCCTCGACGTCGATCACGATATCGCCCGCGTTCATTTGGCGGCCTCTTTCGCCCCGGACGGATTCGACAGCGCCACGCTGACCGGCTGCCCGACGCGGAATTTATTCGGCTGATCGGGCCGCGCCTCGACCATGAAGACGAGCTTGGCGCGCTCGTCGAGGCTGTAGATGACGGGAGGCGTAAATTCGGCGCTGCGCGCGATGAAGCTGATCTTTGCGGTCAGGTTCTTGCCGCAGCCGTCGCAACTCACGCCGATCTCTCCGCCATAGGCCATCGAAGGCAGCGCCGCCTCCGGAACGAAGAAGCGAATTTTCAGATTGGAAGGCGGCAGGATCGCCACAACGGGCCTTCCCGCTGGGACCATTTCACCCGAGCGGAAATAAATCTGCTGGATGGTGCCGGCGACGGGACTGACGACCCGCCGCCGCTTAAGCTTGGTCTGCGACGAATCGAGGTTGGCCTTGGCCTGGCGCAGCGCGGCTTCGGCATCGTCGTAGTTTTTCTGCGTGCCGGCCGCGGTCTGCAATAGCTGCTTGGCGCGATCGAAGTTCTGCTGCGCGTTGACGACGGCGGCTTTCTTCACGATGAGGTCGGCCTGCTGCAAATCGTCGTCGACCGTGAATAGCGGCGCTCCCTTTGCGACAGCTTCGCCTTCGCGCACGGCGAGGTCCTCGACGCGGCCGCTCTCATCGGGACTGACGAAAATCAGGTCGGCTTCGACCCATCCCTGGGCCGTTTTGCCCTTGTCGTCGTTGCATGCCGCTAACGCCAGCGCCGCGCACACGACGAACAAAAACGAAGCGATCCGCGACGCGCTCATGACGTTTCTCTAGGGCCGAACAGCAATTCGACATGGGCTTTCATCATCGCTTCGACGTCGAGCGGCTCGAAACGGTCGAACAGCCCATTCCAGACGATGGCGATCAAACCCGGTGCGGCAATCAGTTGCGGAAACCGCGCCAGCGCCGCGGGCGCTTCACCGCGCGCGACGGCGCGGGAAACGAGCGCACGCACGCCCGCGATCGCGTGCGAGAGAACCTCGCGGTAATAAAATTCAGCGAGTTTGGGGAAACGCCTTCCCTCGCTGATCATCAGCCGGATCACGTCTTTTCGGTTGGTGCGGAAAATCTCGTTGACGAAAAGCCGGACGATTCGCTCCGCGAGCATCGATACGGGGATATCAAGCTTTCCCATTGCTTCGATATTGCCGACGACGGGCGTGAGCGTGGCGCGCACGAGTTCTTGAAACAGCGTCTCCTTGTCGCGGAAATAGAGATAGATCGTGCCCTTCGCGATGCCGGCGCGCCGGGCGACGTCTTCGAGCCGGGTCGCGGCGAAACCGCGATCGGAAAATTCCGCAAGCGCGGCCATCAGGATCGCGTCACGACGAAGCGCGCCGCGCTCGTCGCGCTTTCCGTCACGTCGCCGCGGGGATGGCGCACGCCGGTGGCTGGAAGCGCTGTCGCCGGGCGCGTTGGATTTGCGGCTTCGCAAGGGCATGAGGACGTGCCTCCACTACTGACTGACTGGTCAGTCATTTATAATGCGAGAGACAGCTGTCCGCAAGTCGCCGCTGATTTTCAATTGTTAATCAGGCAGTTGCGAAAGGGGCGCCGCCGCGGACAGCATTATGTGCCCAGACCGGGTTGTGCACACCACGCAGCAGGCTTGCCCTCTAGCTGCCGGGCGCGATTTTGCTGCACCCCGGACGTTGAAAACCCGCAAGTTTGCCCGTAGGCCCCGCAGATGCCGACCGCCGGCGCGCCTGCCGCGCGCGCGGTGTTCACCGCCACGAGCATCAACGTTGCCGTCGCCAGCAACAGCGTCGCCGCAACCAGCGCCCGCACGGCCGATGTCCAGCACCCGGTCATTCCACGGCAACCTTCCCTCACCCTGCAAGCGATGGGGCGAGTCGGGGCGCTCGATCAATGATTCGAATCTCAGGCGCGCTCGATTTCGGCCTTGACCGCGGAAAGCGACTCGGGGGTGTCGATGTCGGTGAGTGCGGCTTCGCCCTTCACGGCGACTTCCGTCACCGCTTCCCCGTAGCTGCCGATCAGATGACGCGCGCCGATGTCGCCGCCGATCGCCATCAGATCGGGGAAGAAGCGTCGCGCCCAAACGACGGGATTGCCGCGCCGCCCTTCGATCGTCGGCACCACCACCAGCGCGCCGCGCTCGGGGTCGAAGGCGGCGAGCAACCGGTCGATCAGCTTGGCATCGACATGTGGCATGTCGCCGAGACAGACGATCGCGCCGTCGGCGTTTTCCGGCACGGCCGCAATACCCGCCTTCAGCGAGGTGCCGAGGCCTTCCGCATAATCCGGATTGCGCACGAAACGGACGTTCAGCCCCTTCAATGCGGACTCCACTTTTTCCTTTTCATGCCCGGTGACGACGATGACGGGGCTTGCATGCGACGCGAGCGCCTGCTCGGCGGCAATGCGCACCAAGGGCTTGCCGCCGATTTCGGCGATCAACTTGTTGATCGCGCCCATCCGCGTCGAACGCCCGGCGGCGAGCACCACGGCGGCAATTCGGCGGCCCTTCTCCGGCGCCTTTTCCTCGCGCGGCTGCGGCCGCGTGACGATTTCCATGAGCAGTCCGCCCACGCCCATGCCGGTGATGTCCGCACGCCCGACCGGAATGCCGGCAAGCATGCGCATCAGCACCCAGTCGAAGCCGTTTTCCTTCGGCGAGCGCGCGCAGCCCGGCGCGCCGATCACCGGTAAGCCGCGCGCACTGCCGATCAGCATCAGGTTGCCGGGATCGACCGGCATGCCGAAATGCTCGATGGTACCGCCCACCGTTTCCACCGCCGCCGGAATGACATCGCGGCGGTCGGCAATCGCCGAAGCGCCGAACACGACGACCATCTCTGCCCCGGCTTTCATTACTTCATCGATGCCTTTCGCAAGCGCGCCCTGCTCGTGCGGAACACGCTTCTCGGCGATGATGGAAGCACCCGCCGGCGCGATGCGGTCGCTCATTACGCGCAATGTCTTGTCGACGACCTTCTGCGCCAGTCCCGGAAGCAAGGTCGACACGACACCAATCTTGCGGATTTTGTAGGGAGCGATGCGGATTACCGGCTTCGATTGCGACGCTGCGGCAATCGCCGCATCGCGCCCCGAAACGGCGACCGCGAACGGAATAATCTTCACGGTCGCGATCATCTCGCCTTCGACCACGGGCTTGTAGGCAGAAAGCGTTGCGAAGGTGACGGCCTCATCGACGCGGTTGAGGCGATCGACCGCGTCCTTGTCGACCACCAGCACGCCGGCCGTGCTTGCAAACAGATTGCAGCGACCGGTGAACGCGCGGTCGGTGCGCACGCCTTCGCCGGCAACCGTCGCGGCAATCTCGGCAGCCGCCTGGTCCTCCGACACATCGCCGGGCTCGAGCCGCGCCACGACAATCTCCTTCACATCGGCCGCTTTGAGAGCCGCGACTTCCTTCGGCCCGATCAGCGCTCCCTTTTTAAGCACGAGGTCGCCTTGGCGGATCGAATGCACCGCCGTGCCGCCAAGCGCCTCGTCGGGAGAAACGGGACCGAATTTCATCTTTTTCTTCCGTCATTCCGGGACGCGCCGAGGGCGCGGGCCCGGAATCCAGAAGAACAATCAGCGTTCCGGGGCTTCTGGATTCCGGGCTCGCTCGCCTTCGCCCTGCGGGCGCCGGAATGACAATAAATTTGTTTCATGCCGTCTCCTCCGACGCATGCAGGCGATCGGTGATCTGGCCGATGATCGCGACGGCAATTTCAGCCGGCGAGATGGCATTGATGTCGAGCCCGATCGGCGCGTGAATGCGCGCGATGTCGGCGTCCGTGAGGCCCTTGTCCTTCAGCCGCGCGACGCGCCGCCCGTGCGTCTTCTTGGAGCCGAGCGCGCCGATGTAAAAGCAGTCGTGCGACAGCGCATGCAGCAGCGCCGGATCGTCGATCTTCGGATCGTGCGTCAGCGCCACAAAAGCTGTGTAGCGGTCGATGCCGAGCGGCGGGAGCGCGACGTCCGGCCATTCGGCGATCACCTTCACGTCGGGAAAGCGTTCGATCGATGCAAACGCCGTGCGCGGATCGACAATGGTCACGTCGTAGCCGAGCAATTGGCCCATCGGCGCCAGCGACTGGCTGATGTGCACCGCGCCGGTGATGACGAGCCGCGCGGGCGGCACATGCACGGTCATGAATACGCGCCCTTCCGGCGTCTCCTCCATGCCGCTCTTGCCCATGCGCAGGCGCTTGTTGAGGGCATCCTTGAGCGGATCATTCGCAACATCCGCTGCTTTCACGAGCCGCTGCGCGCCGCTGGCCACATCCGTGACGACAATCGCCGCGCGCCGCGCAGAGCGCTCCTCATTCAATGTTTTGAGAATGTCGAGATTCATGTTCCGAATAGAGTCCTTGCTCCGTCAGCCTGAGGTGCGCGCCGAAGGCGCGCCTCGAAGGGTGGCGGCCCCTCCATCCTTCGAGGCTCGCCGCCGAGGCGGCTCGCGCCTCAGGATGACGGATCGTAGCTCTGTGCGCATTACGTAACCTTCTCCACATAGACCCTAATGGTGCCGCCGCAGGACAGCCCGACATTCCAGGCCGTCTCGTCGGCAACGCCGAATTCCAGCATCTTCGGCTTGCCGCTTTCGATCACGTCAATCGCTTCCGTAACGACCGCGCCCTCGACGCAGCCGCCGGAAACGGAGCCGAGAAAATTGCCTTCCTCGTCGATCACCAGGTTGGAGCCGACTGGGCGCGGGGCCGAGCCCCACGTTTCCACCACGGTCGCGAGCGCAACGCCGCGCCCGTTCTTGCGCCAATCCTCGGCGGCTTTGAGAATGTCTTCATCGCGTGAAAGCATCATCTACCTCCTTGCCGCTTTAGCAGTCGTCACCCGCGGGCTTGACCCGCGGGTCCATCCTTCGAAGATGGATTGCCGGGTCAAGCCCGGCAATGACAGCAAACTTTATGCCACCTTGTTCAGCCACAGCTTGGGATCGTGATCGCGCGCCGACATGTGCGAGAGCGCGCGCACCAATTCCTCCATAGACTCCAGATTGTGAATGGGCCGCAGTTCGTCAACATGCGGCATAATGGTCTTGACGCCTTTGGCACGCGCCTC
>JAICMO010000232.1 GCA_025929185.1 Pseudolabrys sp. | reverse complement strand
CTGCTCGATTCGATCACCCGCCTCGGCCGCGCCTACAACACCGTCGTTCCTTCTTCCGGCAAGGTGCTGACCGGCGGCGTCGACGCCAACGCGTTGCAGCGGCCGAAGCGCTTCTTCGGCGCCGCGCGCAACATCGAGGAAGGCGGCTCGCTCACCATCATCGCCACCGCGCTGATCGACACCGGCAGCCGCATGGACGAGGTGATCTTCGAAGAGTTCAAGGGCACGGGCAACAGCGAGCTCATCCTCGACCGCAAGGTGGCCGACAAGCGCACCTTCCCCGCGATGGACATCACGCGATCCGGCACGCGCAAGGAAGAATTGCTCACCGATCCGGCGATCCTCAAGAAGATGTACGTGCTGCGCCGCATCCTCAATCCGATGGGCACAATGGACGCTATCGACTTCCTGCTCGACAAGCTGCGCAACACGAAGACGAACGCGGAGTTTTTCGAGTCGATGAATACGTAGTGACGGCGGCCTGACAGCGCGCGCGTTTCACGCCGCGCGCCTGCTACGTTTTCATCAGCGGCCCGTGGCTATCCTGTTCGAGACCGCCCCAATATCGGGGCTCGCAAGTCTGAACGCGGCGCGGGACATAAGCCGGCACAACGTCTTGCTGACGACGATGGCAGCCGCTGCGACCGCGGCGCCGCCGAGGACATCGACGAAATAGTGCGCGCCAGCGATCGGCGTTGCGGAGATTAATGCCAGGTTAAGGATCAATGCGCCCCACCGCACATACGGTATTTTGCACACCGTCCAAATGAAGATCAGCGCGGCGGTCGTGTGAAAGCTGGGAAAGCTGATAAGCCCTTCCAAGTTGTTAAGTGGGACGGAACCGAACGTGCCGGCCCGCAGCGCCTCCATCGTTCGTTCCGGCGTATAGAGTCCGGCGGGAACATGCGGCATTTGCGCAAGATCGACATGCACAAAGGCGGTGAGCGAAGGCGTGAACACCGACACCGCGGCCGTGACTAATAGGGCGACGGCGACGGCAATTATCATTTGCTGAAGCCGCTCGGTTTGCTGGGCAAAGAACATCACTCCTGGCACCACCAGAAACTGGGGGAGCATGCAAAGATAGGCAACGCCGACTGAGCGTTCGAGCCACGGCCGATGGGCGAAAAAATGAAGGTAGGCCCGCCGGTCGAAGCCGAGTGCATTGTCGATCGCATAGAGTTTGGCATCGACGTAAGGAAACTTGGCGGTTGCCGCAGCGTAGCTGAGCAGAATGCCGAACAGCAAAATCAACAACAACTGTCCCGCGACTTCTGTCGCGGCGGCTACATAAGCGTCGGGCCGCCATATGCGGTAGAACCAGTTAACAGCGAAAACGACGATAAAAAACAGCAACAGCGCAGGATTGCTTCGAACATCTACGGTCAAGCCGGCCGGAATGAAGCTCGCCACCGTCACGGCTCCCATAAACGCGATAACCCACCAGATTAGTCGCGCATGGCTGTTCGCGAAGACGTAAGCGGGCGGCGTTTTGTCCATTTTGCATCATCGGCCACCAGCATTTAAAAAATTGCTTTTAAAAAATTGCTTTGTGACCGTTGCGGCTTCACAACCGGCTTTCATGAACAAAAAGTTAAGGCGTTGCCGCGTTGCGTCATCCCCGCTGTAGCGGGTGGCGCTTCTCGCTCGCAAACGAGGGGCTCGGCATACAAACGATATCTTTGGCGTCCTTGGTCTTGTTCTCCAGCTTCTGCTTGCACTCCTCCAGGCTGGAATAGCCGCAGCGCACCACGGCACCGGCCTTGTCCTGGAAGCCGCACCATTCCTCGGCGCTGGCGGACGTGGAGGCAAAGGAAAGCGCGAGCAATGCCGCAAGTGGAATGATGAGCCGCATTCGTTTCTCCGATTCTGCCGCCCCCGGCGGGATAGTCGATGGCGAATCTATAGCGCGTCAGGAAGCGCCGCGCATCCCGGCAACCGCGGCGGCGATCTCATTTGCGCGATTAACCGGCAGCGAGCATCGCTGCCCCACGCAAACGAAGGCCGCCGTCTCGGTCGTTGCGGCAAGCTTCGTCTGCGCCGGATGGGTGGGTGGCAGCGCGGCGGCATCCGCCGCGCGCAGCACGATGCGGTCGAGATAAGGCAATTTCAGCGCGGCGGCGGCGAAGCGGCCGGCGTCGCTTCCGGTGACGACGATCTCCGCCGCACGCAGGCGCAGATCGAGGGCGTTGAGCAGCCCGACATGCGTGAACAGGTTGTCGGCTGCCGCCGACAGCACGCCTTCGATCAAGCGGTCGGCTTTCGCGCGCCATTCGTCGTTGCCGGTGAACACCGCGAGCCGCAGCAGATTTTTCGCGGCGAGCGAATTGGCGTTCGGCGTGGCGTCGTCCGCGGTCGAATGCGGACGCACCAGCAGATCGGTGGCCTGCTCGGAGGTGAGGTAATAGCCGCCGTTCTCGGCGTTGGCGTAGTGGCGGTCGAGGAACTGCTGCCAGCTCAGCGCCCAGTCGAGATAGCCGTGCGTTCCGCTCGCTTCGTAAAGCGCAAGCGCGGCCCGGATCATGGCAGCGTAGTCGGACGCCAGGCCCGGCACCAGCAATTGGTTGCCGCGCCAGGAGTGGCCGAGCGCGCCATCCCGCGTCATCGCGCGCGCGATGAAGTCGAACGCCTGCGCCGCCAACGCAATCCATGCCGGCTCGTCGAGCATGACGCCGGCGTTGACCAAGGCGGCGATCATCAGCCCGTTCCAGTCGGCGAGCACCTTGTCATCGAGTCCAGGCCGCACGCGTTTGCCGCGCGCGGCTAGAAGTTTCTCCCGCATGCCGGCAAGCCGCATTTCATCAGCTTCGCTGCGTTCGCGCCGCGCGAGCCGGTTCAGGATATTATGGCCCTCGAAATTACCGGCTTCCGTTATGTCGTAATGACCCGCGAAAAAATCGGCGTCCTCCTTGCCGAGCGCCGCGTCGATCTCGGCTTTCGACCAGACGTAAAACTTTCCTTCCTCACCTTCCGAATCCGCATCGAGCGACGCGGCGAATGCGCCCTCGTGCGTCAGCATCTCGCGCTTGAGCCAGCCAACCGTTTCCTGTGCGCGCCGTTTGAACAGCAGCTTGCCGCTGCGCGCATAAGCGAGCGCCAGCAATTCAAGGAGCTGCGCATTGTCGTAAAGCATCTTCTCGAAATGCGGCACCAGCCAGCGCTCATCCACCGCGTAGCGCGAAAATCCGCCGCCGAGGTGATCGTAGATGCCGCCCTCGCACATGCGCTCGAGCGTGTGCTCGACGGTGTCGAAGAAAGCCGCAGCGCCGCGTCCGTCATCCTGAGGTGGCGGTCGCAGACCGCCCTCGAAGGATGACGACCCGTTCACCGGGCCGGCCGTCTCCTTCGAGGCTCGGGCTTCGCCCTCGCGCCTCAGGATGACGGCCGGATCGGCCCGCAACCCCGTGCGCCAGAGCATTTCCAGCATCATCGGCTGCGGAAATTTCGGCGCGCCGCGAAAGCCGCCGTTGACCGGATCGAACATATTGCCGATCTGCCGCGCGGCGGCGTCGAGCTCCTTGATGCCGATGACAACCTTGCCCGCCGGGTGCGCGCGATCGGCAAGCCGCGCCAGCAGCGCCGCGCGGTTTTGCTCGATCTTGCCCGGCTCCTCGCGAAAGATGCGCGAGACTTCGCGCAGCACGTCGGTGAACGCCGGCCGGCCGAAGCGCGACTCTTTCGGAAAATAAGTGCCGCCCCAGAACGGCTCGCCCGCCGGGGTCAAAAACATCGTCAGCGGCCAGCCGCCCTGCTCGCCCAGCAGATGCAGCGCGTTCATGTAGATCTGGTCGATGTCCGGCCGCTCCTCGCGGTCGACTTTGATGCTGACGTAAAGCTCGTTCATCACGCGCGCGGTCGCCTCATCCTCGAACGACTCGTGCGCCATTACATGACACCAGTGGCAGGCGGCGTAGCCGACCGAGAGTAAAATCGGCCGGTTGGAGCGCTTGGCTTCCGCCAGCGCGTCCGGGCCCCATTGCCACCAATCCACGGGATTGTGCTTGTGCTGGAGCAGATAGGGACTTGTCGCCTGCGCGAGGCGATTGGTGTGGGCGGTATCGACTGGTGACATCATCGTTCCAACCTAGTGCGAATTCGTGCCGCCGTCATTCCGGGACGGCGCTTTAGCGCCGGACCCGGAATCCAGACACAGATACCAACGCTGCATCTGGATTACGGGTTCGCGGCCTTTAGGCCGCGCCCCGGAATGACAACGCGCGCGCAGCGGCTTACCATTCGGGCAAGGGGGAACGATCTCATGCATACCATCGCACGCAGTGCATTTTCGCTTCTGTT
>JAICMO010000246.1 GCA_025929185.1 Pseudolabrys sp. | reverse complement strand
GAGAAGCTGTTCGATGACGCCGACCGCGGCGCCAATGCGACGCTCACCATCGATCTCGAGAAACAGGAAATCCGCGGGCCGGACGGCGGCGTGGTGAAATTCGAGATCGACGCCTTCCGCAAGCATTGCCTGCTCAATGGTCTCGACGATATCGGCCTCACGCAGCAGAAGAAAACCAAGATCGACAGCTACGAGTCGAAGCTGAAAGCCGAGCGCCCGTGGGCGTAACCATTGCACTGTCATGACCCGCGAAAGCGGCCATCCAGTAATCGCAGGACCTCGATAGCTCTCGTACGCCGGTGATTACTGGATCACCGTTTTCGCGGATGATGACAGCAGAGGCGGTACGCGCTATCTCTCCTCCACCAGCACCACCTCGTACAGGCATGGATCGATCTCGCCGGCGATCTTGCCGAACTCCGGCCATTTCTTGCGGAATTCGGGCGAATGATGCGCGGCTTCCAGCGTGTCGCGGTCCTTCCACTGGATGTAGTTGACGATGTGCCCGCCGTCCCGGCTGCGGTGCAGGCTGATGGAAACGAAGCCGGGCTGCGCCGCCATGAACTTGGCGCGCTCCGACATCAGGTGCAGAGCTTCCTCCTGCTTGTCGGGATCGACGTGAACGGTCGTGATCTGCGTGACGACTCCGTTGCTCTGATGGATTTCGGGCATATTGCCACCTCCCTCGGTTCGGGTGTGACAACGCTTTCGGCGTGAGTGGGTTCATCCCGCCGCCAGCCGGTTCCATGCAGCCGCCCAACAATCGGCGCGACCGGCAAGCCCGTTACTTTCGGCCGATCGCTTCAGCAATAGCGACAATCCGGCGCGCCATCTCGGCATGCATGCGCTCGACCATGCGGCCGTCGATCGAGACCACGCCCTTGTTTTTATTCTCTGGTAGATCGAATGCGGCGATCATCTTGCGCGCTTGCGCCACTTCCTCCGCCGTCGGCGAGAACGCATTGTTGCAGGCCTCGATCTGATTCGGGTGCACCAGCGTCTTGCCGTCGAAACCGAGGTCGACCGCCTGCGCGCATTCGGCCGCAAATCCCTCCGCGTTGCCGATATCGTTATAGACGCCGTCCAGAACGACTACGCCATGCACGCGCGCGGCCGCGATGCACGTCGTCAGCCACGGCAGCATCGGCGCACGCCCCGGCACGATGCGGGCGCGCGTTTCTTTGGCGAGATCGTTGGTACCGAGAACAAATCCGGTGAGCCGCGCCTCGGAATCCCGCGCCGCTGCCGCGATCGAAAGAATGTTGAAAATCGCGAGCGGCGTCTCGATCATCGCCCAGACGCGCGTCCTGTGATCGGTGCCCATGTCGAGCAGCCGCCGGCCGATCATCTCCAGCGCTTCAGGACTTGAAATCTTGGGGACGAGGATCGCGTCAGGTGCGGCGTGCGCGGCTGCGGAAAGATCGTCCGCGTGCCAAGGGGTGTCGATGCCGTTGACGCGGATGAAGACTTCGCGGGGGCCGAAGCCGCCGGCCTTCACCGCCTCGGTCACCTGCTTGCGCGCGGCCTCCTTGGCATCGGGCGCGACCGCGTCCTCCAGATCGAGAATGACGCCATCGACCGGCAGCGTGCGCGCCTTCTCGATCGCGCGGGCATTCGAGCCGGGCATGTAGAGCACGCTGCGGCGCGGTCGGATGGTCATTTAATGCAAGCCTTCGTCATGGGCGGACTTGACCCGGAAACCACAGTGATCTTTTTACAGGCATATCGCTTTTTCATCGAGGGATTGCCGGGCCGCCCGGCAAAGACCGGAACGAATGCCGTTTCCAGCCAACCTTATCGACGGATACCGAGCCTTTCTCCACGGTCGCCTGCGCGCCGAGCAGGAACGCTATCGCGAACTGGCCACAAAAGGGCAATCGCCGGAAGTCATGGTTATCGGCTGCTGCGATTCGCGCTGCGCGCCGGAAGCCATTTTCGACGCGCGGCCTGGTGAGCTGTTCGTGGTGCGCAACATCGCCAACCTGGTGCCGCCCTATGCGCCGGATACGCAGGCGCATGGCGTGTCGTCGGCGCTGGAATTCG
Organism: Pseudolabrys sp.; assembly: GCA_025929185.1. Lineage (GTDB taxonomy): Bacteria > Pseudomonadota > Alphaproteobacteria > Rhizobiales > Xanthobacteraceae > Pseudolabrys. The sequence continues at coordinate 1,249 of JAICMO010000246.1, read as the reverse complement.
GCGTCGTCGCGTTGAAAGTGAAGCACATCGTCGTGCTCGGCCATGCGCAATGCGGCGGCGTCAAGGCCTTTGCCGAAAACGCCGAACCGCTGACGCCGAGCGACTTCATCGGCAAATGGATGTCGCTGATGGCGCCCGCTGCGGAAAAAGTAGGTCCGCGCGGCGATCGTCCGCTGCATGACTACATGACCGCGCTCGAGCAGGCGAACGTCGAGCTGAGCCTGGAAAATTTGCTGACCTTTCCCCGCCTGCGCGCGCAGGTCGAGCGCGGCGAGACCACGCTGCACGGCGCCTATTTCGGCGTGGCCACCGGCAAGCTTTCGATCCGCGATCCGGCGACTGGAAAATTCGAGCAGGTGGCGGCGGAGGAATATGCGCGGATGTTCGCGCAGCCGAGGTTTTAGCGACACTTGTCATTGCCGGGCTTGACCCGGCAATCCATCATGACCCAATGAGCTACTGGGTGTACATCCTCGCGAGCAAGCCAGGCGGTACGCTTTATGTCGGCATGACAAACGATCTTGTTCGGCGCACCTACGAGCATCGAGAGGGATTGATTGCCGGATTCTCCAAGCGTTACGGGATCAAAAGGCTCGTCTTTTTCGAACAACATGAGACGCCAGCGTTCGCGATCCAGCGCGAGAAAAACATCAAGCATTGGCCGCGGGAGTGGAAGATCTACCTGATACGGTCCATCAATCCCGATTGGCGTGACCTGTACGACGATATTGTTCAATAGCGATGGATGCGCGGGTCAAGCCCGCGCATGACGCTGTGAGCGCTACGCCGCTTTCTTCTTCGCCTGGATCAGCTTGCGATTGATCAGTACTTCCGCGATCTGCACGGCATTGAGCGCCGCGCCTTTGCGCAGGTTGTCGGAAACGACCCACATCTGGATGCCGTTGTCGACCGTCGCATCATCGCGAATGCGGCTGATATAGGTTGCATCCTCGCCGACCGATTCATAAGGCGTGACGTAGCCGCCCGGTTCGCGCTTGTCGATCACCAGGCATCCCGGCGCATTGCGCAAGATCTCGCGCGCTTCGTCCGCGCTGAGCGGCTGCTCGAACTCGACGTTCACCGCTTCCGAATGGCCGACGAAAACCGGCACGCGCACGCAGGTTGCCGTCAGCTTGATCTTGGGATCGAGAATCTTCTTGGTCTCGACCACCATCTTCCATTCTTCCTTCGTGTAGCCGTCGTCCATGAACACGTCGATGTGCGGAATGACGTTGAACGCGATGCGCTT
>JAICMO010000210.1 GCA_025929185.1 Pseudolabrys sp. | reverse complement strand
AGGAAGAACGGCAATATGTGCCGCCGCGCGGGCAGACCTGGACGACGCTCGACGCGCTGCGGAAGTCACACCGCAATTCTTTTACCGAACATGAGCCGGGCGTGATCGGCATCGGCAGCGAGCCGCATTTCGCCATCGGCCAGCGCGCGCTGCTGGTGCGCACACTTGGCGGCAATGTGCTGTGGGATTGCATCGCCACGCTTGACGCCGCGACCGTCGCGCTCATCAAGGGACTCGGCGGCTTAAAGGCGATCGCGATCTCGCATCCGCATTTCTACACGACGATGGTCGAATGGAGCCGCGCCTTCGACAACGCGCCGATCCATCTGCACGCGGCCGATCGAGCCTGGGTGAAGCGGCCGGACAAGGCGGTGCATCACTGGGACGGCGAAACGCTGAAGCTGTGGGATGGCGTCACGCTCGTCCGCTGCGGTGGGCATTTTCCCGGCGGCACAGTGTTGCACTGGCAGGGTGGGGCGAACGGGCGCGGCACGGTCTGCGCCGGCGATATCCTCACCGTGGCGACCGACCGCAAGTGGCTTACTTTCATGCGCAGCTACCCGAATTTCATTCCGCTGTCCGCGCGCGAAGTGGAGCGCATCGGCGAAGCGATGGCGCCGTTCGCGTTCGAGACGCTTTATGGCCACTACTTCGATCGCATCGTCGCGAAAGAAGCCAAGCAGGTGCTGGAAAAATCGGTCGCGCGTTACATCGCCAACATTAACGGCACCGCGCGCAAGGAAGGCGAGTAGAATGGATGCGCTCGTTTCTGAAACGATGCGTGCACAGCCCGTTACCTTGAGGCGCGCGCCGAAGGCGGACCATCGCAAGTCGGATATATCCGACTTGCGCATTTTAGATCGAATGTCGGGTTTACCCGACATTCGTGGGCGACGGCCCGAGACTCAAGACCCGTCATCCTTCGAGGCTCGCGCTCACGCGCTCGCGCCTCAGGATGACGGTTCAACGCTATCGTTTCGACCTCAGTCCATTCCGGTCCAATAATGACTCTTCCTGCCCGCATCGAAGGCTATGCCATCGTCTCGGAAGACGGCATGCTCGCCGATTCGCACGGCGTCATGCCGGACGCGCTTAAGTTCGATGCCGACCAGAAATACTTTGCCGACGGCCTCGACCGCTGCGATGCCGTCATTCACGGTCGCCATTCGCACGAGATGCAGCCGCATTCGCCGCGCCGCTACCGCATCACGGTGACCGGCGCCGTTGCCTCAATGGCGCGCGATCCGAACAATTCGAAAGGCATCTTGTGGAATCCGCGCGGCGCGAGCTTCGGCGAAGCCTGGTCCGCGTTGGGTTTGAGCGGCGGCAGCCTCGGCGTGGTCGGCGGCACGGCGGTGTTCGGCATGTTTCTCGACCGGTACGACGCGTTCCATTTGACCCGCGCGCCGGGCGTGCGTCTGCCGAACGGCCGCCCGGTTTTTCCCGATGTGCCGGCGTTCACGCCCGAGCAGGTGATGGAAAAGCACGGACTCACGCCCGCGGAGCGCGAGACGCTCGATGCGACGCACGATCTCATCGTCACGGTCTGGCGCCGCAAGAAATGAGACGCAAAATTCCAAGGCTGGAAATGGCGGCTTATTCGTCCTGCATATCGCCGTCGCCCTTGCCGCCGAGCTGCTTGAGCTTGGCGAATACGGCGCTCACGTCGAGGTCCTCGCCTTGCTTCTTTTCGGTTTCGGCCGCGGCGGTTTCGGGTTCTTTCTTCGCGGTCGTTTCTGCCGCGGGCAGCAGCGTCGCGCCGGTCTCAGCTTGCACCGGCTTTTCCTTGTTGGCGCGATTGACCTCGAAGTCGAGCTCGAGTTGCGAGCACAGCCCGAGCGTCACCGGGTCCATCGGTGTCAGGCTTGCCGCATTCCAGTGCGTGCGCTCGCGGATCGCAGCAATGGTGGATTTCGTGGTGCCGACCAGCCGCATGATGGCGGCATCCTTGAGTTCCGGATGATTGCGCACCAGCCAAAGAATGGCGTTCGGCCGATCCTGCCGTCGCGAAACGGGCGTATAACGCGGGCCTTTTTTGCCGCGCTGATCGGCGCCAGGCAGCGCGACCTTTGGCGCCGAGAGTTCCAGTTTCTTGTTCGGGTCGGCCTCGGCGGCCGCGATCTGCTCCCGCGTGAGCTGGCCGGTCTGGATAGGATCGAGCCCCTTGATGCCTTGCGCGGCGTCGCCGTCGGCGATCGCCTTCACCTCGAGCGGGTGCAGCTTGCAGAAATCCGCCACCTGGTCGAACGACAAAGCGGTATTGTCCAGAAGCCAAACGGCCGTGGCTTTCGGCATCAACGGTGCTGCGCTCGACATGACAAATCTCCTCTAAGCTTCGCCCGCCCTTCCGGGCGAAGCACCAGATCATCGGCGATGATCGGAAAGTGGCCGGAATATAGGAAGGACAAGGGCTTTGCGCAACGGGCAACGGCTTGACAGCGCCCGCCGCCGCGCCCCATGTCGAAGCGCGCCGAGAGGCGAATCAGAGGACTTCATGACCGGTTCCGCTCCCGAAAAGCCCGCGTTGAAGGTGCTGCTTTGCTCGCCGCGCGGCTTTTGCGCCGGCGTCGTGCGCGCGATCGAGTCGGTCGAGCGGGCGCTGGCGCTCTACGGGCCGCCGATCTATGTGCGCCACGAGATCGTTCATAATCGCTATGTCGTAGACGAGTTACGCGCCAAAGGCGCGATCTTCGTCGAGGAGCTCGACGAGGTGCCGGATACCGACGCGCCGGTGATCTTTTCCGCACACGGGGTGGCGCGCAACGTCCCGCAGGAGGCTCAGCGGCGAAACCTGCTCGCGCTCGACGCGACTTGTCCTCTGGTCACCAAGGTCCATCGCGAAGTCGAGATTCACTTCAAGCGTGGCCGCGAAATCGTGCTGATCGGGCACGCGCGGCATCCGGAAGTGGTCGGCACCATGGGTCAGCTTGCCGCCGGCGCGGTGACACTGGTCGAAACTATTGCCGATATCGACGCCTTCGTGCCGAAAGACTCGAGCAAGTTAGCTTATGTCACGCAGACCACGTTGTCCGTGAACGATACCGCCGCGATGGTGGAGCATTTGAAGGCGCGCTTTCCGGCGATCGTCGGGCCGCACAAGGAAGATATCTGCTACGCCACCACCAACCGGCAGGAAGTCGTGACCCGCGTCGCGCCGATCGTCGACGCCATGATCGTCGTCGGTGCGCCCAATTCGTCGAACTCGCAGCGGCTGAAGGAAGTCGCCGAACGTGCCGGGTGCGCGCGCGCGGCGCTGGTCCAGCGTGCCGCCGACATCGACTGGAATGTGTTCGACGGCGTGAGTTGTCTCGGCGTCACGGCGGGTGCTTCGGCGCCGGAGATTCTGGTCGAAGAAATCCTCGACGCCTTCGCCGATCGTTATATTTTGAACGTGGAGACGGTCTCGGCCGCCAAGGAAGGCGTGTTCTTCCCGTTGCCCCGCGCCCTGCGGGAGACCCAGGCGGCGGAGTAGCGCTTCCATGGCCGTCTACACCGACGTCACGGCCGAAGACCTCATCCGCTTTCTCGCCGACTACGATCTGGGCGAACTGCTTGCCTATAAAGGCATCGCGGAGGGCGTGGAGAATTCCAATTTCCTCGTGCACACAGCGCGCGGCAATTTCATTCTCACGCTTTACGAGAAGCGCGTCGCGGCGGGCGATCTTCCGTTTTTCCTTGCCTTGATGGAGCACCTTGCGAGCCGCGGCATCACCTGTCCGCAGCCGGTGAAGAACAAGAAAGACGGCGTGCTCGGCAAGATCGCCGGACGGCCGGCCGCGATCGTCACGTTTCTCGACGGCATGTGGATCAGGCGGCCCTCGGCGAGCAATTGCGCGGCGGTCGGCGAGGCGCTGGCGAAGCTGCATCTTGCCGGCGCGAGTTTTGCGAAGAAGCGTACGAACGCTCTCTCGGTCGGAAGCTGGCGCGCATTGTTCGAGCAGGCAAAAGACCGCGGCGATGCCGTCAAACCGGGCCTGTGCGCATCGATCGAAAAGGAGCTCGCCAAGCTCGAAAAAGCGTGGCCGCGCGCACTTCCGCAAGGCGTGATCCACGCGGATCTGTTTCCGGACAACGTTTTCTTCCTCGGCGAGAAATTGTCGGGCTTGATCGATTTTTATTTCGCCTGCACGGACACGCTTGCCTACGACGTGGCGATCTGTCTCAACGCCTGGTGCTTCGAGAGCGACCACTCCTATAACGTCACGAAAGGCCGGGCGCTGCTGAAGAGTTATGTAAAATCGCGCGCGCTCGACGCGGCGGAAAAAGAGTCATTGCCGCTACTCGCGCGCGGTGCCGCCTTGCGTTTCCTGCTCACGCGTCTCGTCGATTGGCTCGCGGTGCCGGATGGCGCGCTGGTGCGACCGAAAGATCCGCTCGAATACTTCCGCAAGCTGCGCTTCCACCAGTCGGTGAAGAGCGTCGGCGACTACGGCATCGATTAACTCATGGGCGAGCCGCGAGTCACTATCCACACCGACGGTGCGTGCTCCGGCAATCCGGGACCGGGCGGTTGGGGTGCGATTCTGGCGTTCGGCGATCACGAAAAAGAGATCAAAGGCGGCGAGGCGCACACGACGAATAACCGCATGGAACTGATGGCGGCAATCTCGGCGCTCGAAGCGCTCAAGCGGCCCTGCGTCGTCGACCTCTACACTGACAGCGAATATCTGCGCGGCGGCATCACCGGCTGGATCACGGGCTGGAAGCGCAACGGTTGGCGGACCGCCGACAAGAAGCCGGTCAAGAATGTCGATCTATGGCAGCGCCTCGACACCGCACTCGGCCACCACAAGATTCAATGGCACTGGATCAAAGGCCACGCGGGTCACGCCGAGAACGAACGCGCTGATCAGCTTGCGCGCGAGGGGCTGGTCGCCGCGCGCGCCGGCGCAGTAGGGGCGATGAACAAGAAATGATTGTCATTGCCGGGCTTGATGTTTAGCCCGGGGAGATGACCGACAGCTGTTCGGAGACATCACCGACACATTTTGGTTTGGTCAAGTCGATTAAAGCGATCTGATGGGCAGCGAAGAAAACGCCATAGTGGCCGT
>JAICMO010000014.1 GCA_025929185.1 Pseudolabrys sp. | reverse complement strand
TCCGCCGTTTCCACTGTTGCCGGCTTCAGAGAGCTTGCCAGCATCCGCATCAGTGTAGGGTTGCGCGCGCCGCCGCCGGCGACGATCCAGGTTCTTGGCGCTGACGGCAAATGCGGCACCACGCGCGCGACCGATGCCGCAGTCAGGCGCGACAAAGTTGCGGCGCCGTCGGCAACCGAAAAATCCGGCAGTCCGATATTGGCGAACGCGAACGCATTGCGATCGAGCGACTTCGGATAAGGCTCCGCAAAGAAGGAGCTCTCGAGAACGCGAGCTACAAACCCCTCATCGATGCGCCCTCTCGCCGCCTGATCGCCGTCGCGATCGAGCGGAGCGCCGGTGCGCGCGCGCATGAAATCGTCGATTAGTGCATTGCCGGGTCCGGTGTCGCACGCGATCGGATCGCCGCCGTCGACATACGTGACGTTCGCTACGCCGCCGACATTGAGCACCGCGATCGGATGTGGACGGTCGAGCTTGCGCGCGAGTGCCTGATGAAAGACGGGTACAACCGGCGCGCCCTGCCCGCCGGCCGCGACGTCTACGGCGCGAAAATCGTAAGCGACCGGTAGTTTCAAGCGCGCCGCCAGCGCTTCGCCATCGCCGATCTGCACCGTCAGCCGCGCTGTCGGCTTGTGCAGAACCGTTTGTCCATGGAATCCGACAACGGCGATTGCGGCCTTGTTGATGCCCTCCGTTTGGACGAAGGCCTCGACCGTTTCCGCGTGAACATTTGTCACGAATGCTTCGGCTTCGGCCAGAATTCCCGGCCGGGCAAAGCGATCCTTGAGCAAGGCACCTTCGGCGAGCGCCCGGCGCAGTAGCTGTTGCTCGCTCTCGGCATATGGCCGGTAGCCGGTTGGCCCAAACGCAGTGATGCGCTCGCCGTCGGTTTCGATCAGCGCCACATCAACGCCATCGAGTGACGTACCGCTCATAAGGCCGATCGCGCAAACTGACGGCACGCCACGCCCCTATCGCTTCCTCGCGCACGATCTTACCCGAAGATCCGACGCCGCTCGGGGCATGCGCTGGTTGAATCCGACGCGAGACCTGTTACACCACCCGCCTTACCGAGACGATAAGGCCGCGGCATGGGCGCGTACAAATCCGACCTTCTCCACGTCCTTTCGGAGCGTGGCTTCATTCATCAGCTCTCGGAGCCGGAAGCGCTCGATGCCGCTGCAAAGGCCGGTACTATCACCGGCTATATCGGTTTTGACTGCACGGCGGCTTCATTGCACGTCGGCTCGCTCCTGCCGATCATGATGCTTCACTGGATGCAACAGACCGGGCATCGGCCGATCGCGTTGATGGGAGGCGGCACAACCCGCGTAGGCGATCCGTCTGGAAAAGATGAGAGCCGCCGAATTCTTACCGAGGCGGCAATCAACCAGAATCTTGCCGGCATACGCGCGATCTTTTCGAAATTTTTGAAATTCGAGGGCGCGGGCGGCAATGCGATCATGGCGAACAACGCCGACTGGCTCAACAAGCTCAACTATATCGATTTCCTGCGTGATGTCGGTCGGCACTTCTCCGTCAACCGAATGCTGTCTTTCGATTCCGTGAAGCTGCGCCTCGAGCGCCAACAGGAGCTTTCCTTTCTCGAATTCAATTACATGGTGCTACAGGCGTACGATTTCGTCGAACTGCACAAGCGATACAAATGCATCATTCAGATGGGCGGCTCCGATCAATGGGGTAACATCGTCAATGGGATCGACCTCGGCCGCCGCATGCTGAACGCGCAACTGTTCGCGCTCACCTCGCCGCTTATCACCACCTCCTCCGGCGCCAAGATGGGCAAAACCGCAGCCGGCGCCGTATGGCTGAGTGCAGAGATGGTCAGCCCCTACGACTATTGGCAATACTGGCGCAATACCGAGGACGGCGACGTCGCGCGCTTCCTCAAACTATTCACCGTCCTGCCGATTGACGAAATCGGTCGCCTTGCAAGGTTGAAGGGCGAGGAAATCAACGAAGCGAAAAAAGTGCTCGCGACCGAAGCAACGGCGCTGGTTCACGGACGTGCTGCCGCGGAACAGGCCGCCGAAACGGCCCGACGCACGTTCGAGGAAGGCATAATCGCCGACACCCTGCCGAGCGTGGAAATTTCGCGCGCCGACCTCGACAAAGGATTGGGCGTGCTCACGGCCTTCGCCGAGAAAGCCCGGCTCGTCACCTCGAATGGCGAGGCGCGGCGTCAAATCAAGGCCGGCGGGTTAAAGGTCAACGATGTCGTTGTCGCCGACGACAACATGATGTTGACGTTGCGCGAGCTTACGGCAGACGGCGTGATCAAGCTTTCGCTCGGACGCAAGCGCCACGTCCTGCTCAAACCCGTCTGAAACTCAGCGCGTCGGCTGCGCGTAACTGCTCTCCCCGGCGCTGCCTGGGACGGGAAAGAATTTCCGCAGCAGGCCGGGCGCGACCGCCGAGATCGGGTTGACCACCACATGCGGCGAGCTCGGCGGCCCGGATGCTTCATACGTGATGCCGAATAACCCTTCATTGCTGCCGCCGCCGAGGAAGATGCCGACGATCGGGATTTGCCCGAACATGTTGTTAATCCCGTAGAGCGGCACGAACGTGCCGTGCATCCGCACATCGTTGCGGACGTAATCGATTTGGCCGTCGATGGTTGCACCGACCATCGGGCCGCGCAGGACGCCATCGCGCACCGTCATGCGCCCCGGGTATTTGGTGAAATCGGCCCGCAATTCCGTAAACTCCACCCTGCCGCGCGCATTGCCGCCCTTGCCTGAAACGGCCCGCTCCAGCGCCGCTTCACCTTGCACCGAAAAATTGCGAATGCTCAAAATTCCGACTTGAGGTGCGTCGTCGCTGCTCGGCGGATCCATCGCCATCCACATCTGTCCGCCCGTCATCCGAGGATACATGTCGGTGAGGCGGAACAAGGCGCCCGCGTCGTCGGTCTCGATATAGATAACCTGGTGATTGTCGCGCGCACGCAAACGCAGGTCGCCGTCGAGCGGCGCGTCCCGACCGATCTTAGCGCTGAGCATAAACGTGCGAATTCGGCCGGCGCGGCGCGACAGCTTGAAGTCGAGTCCGCGCAACGCTTCGCCGTTGTAGCCCGCCACGGCGCCGATCTTGATGTCCAAATCGAGATCGAACGATTTCCTTTTTGCTTTTTGAGGCGTGCTCGCAAGCGCCGACTTGATAAAATCGCGCCCGTCGTAGACGTCGCCGCGGATAACGACGCGCAACACCTTATCCGCCCCGCGATCGGCCTTAAGCGAAGCTTTGTCGCCGCTCGACATGCTGTAGGTCGGGAAATTTGCCGAGACAACGTTGCCGTTCGAATCCAGATCGACTGTTCCTTTTGCAAGCGTACCCGAACCTTCGATGACGAAATTATTTAGCGCGATGGATTGATCGCTTTTGACCAGCATGAAGCTCATGCGCGCCCGCTTGCCCGCAGGCTTGATCCAGCCTGGCAGCAGATTGTCGATCTTTACCGGCGTGAGATCGGCGTTGATCTCGATCTGATCGGAGCTGTCGTCGTTGCCAACGCGACCGGTCAAGACAACCGGGATTGCGCCGACCACCGCGCCGCCAAAATCGATGTGAAGGCGGCTGCGCGCCGGCTCATCGAGCGAGGTTTCCAGCCGAAGATCCGCGAGTGAATCGTTCTTCGATTTGTGAAAATCCAACGTGCCAGGCGTGCCATTGACCTTCACATTGCCTTTCACGTGATAACCTTGGCTCGTGGCCGCAACGTGCAAACTTGAGGCCTCCACCCTCTGACCCATGAGCATCTTGTCGGCCGCAAAATTGGTGAGATCGGCGTTGATCGCGTAGGCCGCCGGCCCGAGCGCATCGCGACCGAGTTTCAGATTGAGTTTGACCTGCGCGGAGACCGTCCCGCGGCTATTCGAAGGGTCGATCGGAATGTTGACTGCGCCCCGCAGCGCATCACTTGCCAGCAGCTTGGCCGCCGCCGGCACCGAGCCGTCAATTCGGAAGCTCACATCGGCCGGCGCGCCTTTCGGATGCGTGTTCGGCACCTCGAAAAGCCCGTTCGCGATATTGAGTTTATGCGTCGGAGATACTTGGACGGTGCCGCGCCCGAGACTGACACTGGCGCTGCCGCCGGTGACGCGCACGGTAAGATCGGCGTCATGAATGGCGGGCAAATCGGGGATCGGCCGCAAGGTCGTTCCGCTGGTCTCGACGTCGACCGACAAGCCTTCGTTCGGCAGCGGCGGGCCGCTGGTCTGGAAATCCGGAAGCGGTGCATTGCCGGCGATCACCACGCGCTCGACCGTCCCATCGGAAACATGCTCCTCCACCCACGCGCGCACGTTCGTGGCCGTGAATACTGGCCATAGCCGCTTGAGCAGCGACACGGGCATCCGGTTGCTGGCGACGCCGAACGCCAGATGCGGCACGGAGCCCGAATAATCGTAGCTGCCGGAAATCGCGATGCCGATATTGTGCGACGGACGCACATCGACGCGGTTGAAATCCGCCTGCTCGACCTCGATGCGCCGCTGCACGGTATCGATGCGCACGCGACCTGAGACACGGTTGAACGCGAAGCTTGCATCGTCTCCCTGGCCGGAGCCTCCGATGATGACCGGATCGATGACGGGGTCGCCGCGGGCGATGCCCAATGACCACACCCCGCTTTGATCGGTCGGCACCTGAAGGGTCGTGAGCAACGTGAACTGGTTGCCATCCGACTGGACTTGAAACGGCGCGACGAGCGCGTGATGCAGCCGGTCCCAATTGAACCGCAGGTCCGCATGATCGACGTTCACCCGCACCGACGGCGTTTTCGGGTCCGCGATATAACCGCCGCCCGATGCGATCTCGCCTTCGGCGGTCTGCGGCATGCCGTCGGCGCCGATCTCGGCGCGCAGGCTCGCCGAAACCGCCAAATCCGTATCGACGTCGCTTGCCCCCATGCGGAACGCGAGCAGAAGGTCGCGAACGGACACCTTGCGTGCCTCGATGCCGATCGCGCGAATGCCGCCGCTCAAAGGCCGCATTGCAGCGTTCAGCACCCAAGGATGGTCCGCATTGTCGGAGGCGACCCGAAACAGAATGCCCCCTTGCTCAGGCCGGGTGAGGCTTAGATTGATGTTGCTGAAGGTCCATCGCTTGCCGTTGCGCTGATCGTCGACAATGAGGTTTCCGTTTTTGAGCCCGAGCTCGCGCAGATCGTGGCCGTCAAGGCCCGTCGCGGCCAGCCGGTCAATCCATGCCAGTGCGCCAGCAAAGCCCGCGAGGCCCTTGCTTAGAGGATTGTTGGTCGCGGGGGCTGATGTTTGCGGCGGCGGAGCGAATTGCGTGCCGGGTTCGGCTGTTGCGATCGGCCGCGTGTCGGTGCCGGTGAAGACCGTGATTTTCCCGTCCTGCTCGATGCGCACGGCCATTTCGGCGCCGACGAGATTAAGGCTCTCGGCCCGGATATGGCCGGTGAGCAAACTCGATCCGGAAATTCCAACCTCAGCTTTCGGCGCGCTCGCGACGACTGTGCCGTCGGCGTCGCGGACGACGATGTCCCGAATGCGAATGGACGTGCGTCCCTTCTCGTCACGCTCGATCTGCGTGCCGCCGATTGTCACCGTATGCTGCTTGCCGAAATTGTCCTGGATCGCGGACGTGAGCCAGGGCGTTGCCAGATCGACCTCGATCGGGCCGCTGTTGAGGCGCCACCACAAGCCAACGACGGCAATGGCAATGACTCCTGCAATGCCGCCAAGGAAATAACCGGTATGCCGGACGGAGTTGTTGCGCCAAAAACGAAGAAGTCCGCGCTGAAAGCGTTCGCCCGGCCTGAGACGGCTGTGAAGGCGCGCGAAACGATCCCGCAAATGTTTGCCGGTCCCCACCCGGCGGGTCGCCGTGCGCGTGTGGCTTTTATTCCTGACCGTCATGCGCTATGGGGCACCCTCGTCTCTCTCGCGTTGCAAGCCTCCGCCAAGTCAGCCAAGCCCGACCGGCGGCGAATGCTCGATTTGATCTGCAAGGCCATGCGTGCCCACACAACCTCACATGGCAGTCCCGCTATTGTCGGAGGGAAAGCGACGAAAGGAAGGCATATGGCCGCCGATCTTGATGCGGGCGCCGCAGCGCCAGCGTTTGCCCTGCCGGCTGACGACGGGTCCGAGGTTTCGTTGAAGGCCGTCAAAGGTCGCAACCTCGTCCTCTATTTTTACCCGCGCGCCGACACCCCGGGTTGCACGCGCGAAGCAATGGATTTTACCCGTCTGCGTCCCGCCTTCGCCAAGGTAAATACTGAAATTATCGGCGTGTCGGCCGACCCCATCGAGACACAGAATCGCTTTAAGTCCAAACACCGCATCAAAATCGCGCTCGCCTCGGACGAAACCCACGCCGTTTTAAAAGCCTACAAGGCGTGGGGCGAAAAAACGATGTACGGCCGCAAGTTCATGGGCGTGCTGCGCAAGACTTTTCTCATCGACGCCAAGGGACGGATCGCTCGCGTTTGGCCCAGAGTCTCCGTCCCGGGACATGCCGAGGAGGTCCTGGCCGCGGCAAAGGCGCTGTAAGCCGGCACCCCGGCCAGGGATTACCGGATTTTTAACTATAAGCGGCTGAAATTGGCGAGCTGGTCCGCGGGCTCCCCGCCGGAACCTGCGGGAGCGTCAATGTTGTATCCAGCCACTTCCCAGCCGCATCACGATCACGCTTCTGGGCATGGCCCCGCGCGCGCGCGATCGGCGGCTGCGGTTTCCCGCCATGTCCAGCATGCCTACCCTGGCTACACGCTCGCGCACGCCGGACGCCAGGTGCGCATCGGGCCAGTGGCATTCTGGATCGTTGTCGGCACGCTGGTGATCATGGCCGTGTGGTCCATCGCGACCGGTACTTACTTTGCCTTCCGCGAAAACGTGCTCACACGCCTTATCGGCCGGCAAACCGAGATGCAATTTGCCTACGAGGATCGCATCGCGGAGCTGCGTGCGACGGTCGACCGGATCACCAGCCACCAATTGCTCAATCAGGAGGAATTCGAACGCAAGCTCGGCTCTCTGCTGCGCCGCCAGCGTTTGCTCGAATCCCGCACCTCAGCAATCGCCAATGATCTGCTTACGACCGGATCGACGCACAGCCCACATTCCACTGCGCCCGCGGCCGATAATCTAAAGCCGTCGCCGATCAGCGACACCGTCATTTTGAAAGGGCCGCGCGACCGCGATGCGCGGCTTGAATCGCGCGAGCCGCGCAAACCGCTCACCCGCGTCGCCAACGTACAGGACGCCGGCGGGGTGGACAGCATCTTGTCGCGCATATCGGCCTCTCTCGAGAAGGTCGAGGAACGACAAAGGCTCGTGCTCAGTAGTCTGGAAGAGCATTACACCAACAAGGCCCACCAGATTCGAGGCGTCCTAAGCGACCTCGGGATCAACGTGGATCGCGTTCCCGCACGTGGCGGAATTGGCGGACCGTTCGTCCCCGTGAAGCCGCCGACCGCGGCCGCAAGCGCCTTTGATCGCACGCTGTATCGGGTAAACCTCGCCCGTGCGCAGGCTGATCGTTTTTCGCTTGCGCTCGTTCATGTGCCGCTGCGCAAGCCGGTGCATGGCGAACTGGACATGACCTCACCTTTCGGCATGCGAATGGACCCGTTCGTGCATCAACTCGCAATGCATACGGGTATCGATTTCCGTGGCTCTCTCGGCGATCCGGCACGAGCGACGGCTGCGGGAACGGTGACCATCGCCGGCTGGCAGGGAGGGTACGGCAACATGGTCGAAATCGACCATGGGAACGGTCTTTCCACGCGCTACGGTCATCTCTCTGAAATCGACGTGAAGGTCGGCCAAAAAATCCATATTGGTCAAATCGTTGGGAAAATCGGTTCAACCGGTCGCTCAACCGGGCCGCATCTCCATTACGAAACGCGCGTCAATGACAACGCCGTCGACCCGCAGAAATTCCTGCGGGCCGGCGTCCGCCTCGGCGCCCTTTGAGCGTGGTCTCCGCGTCCCACCCGGCTGGCTCGACTAGTCTACGTCTTCAATTGCTTCGGGGCCGCCGCCGAAGGCCTTTTGCGCCAAGGCGGCCTGCATGAAGTCGTCGAGATCGCCGTCAAGCACCGCGCCCGTATTCGATGTGGACACGCCGGTGCGCAGGTCTTTGACCATCTGATAGGGCTGCAGGACATATGAACGAATCTGGTGTCCCCAGCCGATATCGGTTTTGGCGGCCTGATCGGCAGCTGCCTTCTCTTCCCGCTTCTTGACCTCAAATTCATAAAGCCGCGCGCGCAACATGTCCCACGCTTGCGCGCGATTGCGATGCTGCGAGCGGTCGTTCTGACATTTCACGACGATGTTCGTTGGAATGTGCGTAAGGCGAATGGCGGATTCGGTGCGATTGACGTGCTGGCCACCCGCTCCGCCGGCCCGCATCGTATCGACGCGTACATCGCTCTCCTTGATATCGACTTTTATGCTGTCGTCGAGCACAGGGAAAACATTGACGCTCGCGAAGGATGTATGGCGCCTCGCATTGGCATCGAACGGCGAAATACGCACGAGACGGTGCACACCGTTTTCGCTTTTGAGCCAGCCGTAGGCATTATTCCCTTTGACCAGAACGGTCGCCGATTTGATGCCGGCGCCGTCCCCTTCCGTTTCTTCGATCCACTCGACCTTGTAGCCATGCTGCTCGGCCCATCGCACATACATGCGCATCAGCATCCCGGCCCAATCCTGGCTTTCGGTACCGCCCGCGCCGGCATGCACCTCGAGATAGCAATCGTTGCGATCGACTTCCCCCGAAAGCAGCGCTTCGAGCTCGCGTCGAGCAACTTCTGCTTTCAATCTCTTCAGCGCGGCCTCGGCCTCGGCGACGACCCTCTCGTCATTTTCCGATTCGCCCAATTCGATCAACGTGAGCTGATCGTCAAGGTCCTGCTCGACTCGGCCGAGCGCCGTGAGCTGAGCATCGAGCGCATCGCGCTCGCGCATGACGCGCTGCGCGCGACTCTGGTCGCTCCAGAGATTAGGATCCTCGGAGTCCTTGTTTAGCTCGGCGAGTCGACGTTGCGCGTTGTCGACGTCAAAGATGCCTCCTCAGCAGTCCGATCGACCGCTTGATGTCTTCGATGAGACCTTGTGTTTCCGCGCGCATACTACCTCATGTGCGGAATCGCCTCCGCATTCAATGTCGAGTGGCGATGTAGCGTTGGACCTGCAACGACGCAACTGTCGTCGGCGCCGAGAGGCTAATACAATCCGCCAGTGCCCGAGCGTACCGCTCGCTCCGCATCGGGCGAAACGGCTGCGCCCCAGGAGCCGCCCCGATTGTCGTTGTCGCCGATCACGGAATAGCTGTCGGGCGGAGCGGTGCCCGGCTTGAAAGCTTCCAGAATGACCTTCCGACTCTCCGGCCCAGCCCGTTGGCCGGTCTTCAGGTCGACACGGATCAGCTTGATGCCCGGCGGCACGCGGAAGGGCACCGCCGGCTTATCGGCCAAGGCAACCTTCATGAAATCCTTCACGATAGGCGCAGCGAGGCGTCCGCCCGTCATGCCGCGACCGAGCGGCTTCGGCTTGTCGTACCCCATATAGACGCCGACCACGATGTCAGGCGTAAAACCGATAAACCAGGCGTCCTTTTCCTCGTTGGTCGTTCCGGTCTTTCCAGCGATCGGCTTTCCGACCTCCTTCTGAAAGCCGGCGCCGGCGGCGGTGCCGCGCAGAACGACACCCTCCATAATCGAAGTGATCTGGTAGGCCGTCATCGGATCGAGCACTTGCTGGCGGTGATCGATCAACGTGGGTTCGGACTGGTTCTCCCACTTTTTAGCATCGCAACCGCGGCACTCCCGATCGTCGTGTTTGTAGATTGTATGTCCGTAGCGATCTTGAATGCGATCGATCAGCGTGGGCTTCACGCGCCGACCCCCATCGTCGATCATCGAATAGGCGGTGACCATCCGCATGAGCGTCGTCTCGCCGGCACCCAGCGCGAAAGACAAATACGGCGGCAGGTTGTCGTAGATGCCAAATCGCTTGGCGTAGTCGGCGATCAACGGCATGCCGATATCCTGCGCGAGCCGGACGGTCATGACATTGCGCGAGTGCTCGATGCCGAACCGCAGCGTTGAAGGGCCGTAGAAGTTATTTTCGTAGTTTTCCGGCTTCCAAACGCCCAGGCCCGGCCCCTGATCGATTTCGATCGGCGCATCGAGCACCAGCGTCGACGGCGTATAGCCGTTATCAAGCGCCGCGGCGTAGACGAACGGCTTGAAGGAAGAGCCAGGCTGCCGCAGCGCCTGCGTAGCGCGATTGAACTGGCTTTGATCGTAGGAGAAGCCGCCGACCATCGCGAGTACGCGGCCAGTCGTAGGGTCCATGGCGACGATCGCGCCGGAGACTTCGGGCACCTGTTGCAGCCTGTAGTGTCCCTGTGTTTTTTCCGGCGAGACGTAGACGACGTCGCCAGCGCTCAGGACCTGGGTGACTTTGGTGATGGCCTTGCCGCGTGCGGACCCTTCCGCCGCCTTGGCCCACTTTACGCCATCGAGAGGTATGATCCCGATTTCGCGTTCTTTGCTGACAAACCCACCCGCGTCCCGCGCCGGCTGCAAGCCAATACGAGCCGACTGAGCGTTGACTTCCAAAACAACCGCAAGCCGCCACGGCTGCACGTCGGATAGCGATTTCACGTCGGCAAGTTTGACACCCCAATCGCCGGAAAGATCGATGCGGCTCACCGGCCCTCGCCAGCCGTGCGCTTCGTCATATCGCTCAAAGCCTGCGAGCAAGACCTTACGCGCCAACATTTGCAGTTTTGGATCCAGCGTCGTCCGAACCGAAAGCCCTCCTTCGTAAAGCTTCTTCTCGCCATACCGATCGAGGATTTCACGGCGCACCTCCTCCGCAAAGTATTCGGCTGCAAAAACGTGCGCGCTGGTCGGCTTCCGGGTGACGGCGAGCGGCTGCTTTTTGGCTTTCTCCGCATCGTCGGGCTTCACGAAACCGGCTTCGACCATCCGATCAATGACCCAATTGCGACGCTCAAGCGCGCGGTCGTGCTGGCGAAACGGATTGTAATTGTTCGGGGCCTTCGGCAAGGCCGCCAGGTAGGCGGCGTCCGCGATCGTGAGTTCGTGTACCGATTTGTCGAAATAAGTGAGCGAGGCGGACGCGATCCCGTACGCGCCAAGTCCGAGGTAAATTTCGTTGAGATAAAGTTCGAGGATTTTGTCCTTGCTGTAGGTGCGCTCGATTTTGAGGGCAAGAAGCGCTTCCTTGATCTTTCGCGAGAACGAAACTTCGTTCGATAGCAAGAAGTTCTTCGCGACCTGTTGCGTAATGGTCGAAGCTCCTTGCGGGTGGCGGTTGGAGCCGAAGTTTTCTACGTAGCTGACCGCCGCGCGCGCGATGCCGATGAAATCGAGCCCGCCGTGCTCGTAGAAATTTTTGTCCTCGGCGGCGAGGAAAGCGTCGATGACGAGCTTCGGCACCGCCTGGATCGGAATGTACAGCCGGCGCTCGCGTGCATACTCGGCAATGAGCGACCCGTCAGACGCATGCACGCGCGTTATTACTGGCGGCTCGTAATCTTTCAACTGAGAATAGTCTGGTAAGCCCTTGGAAAAATGCCACAAAACTCCCGCCGCGGTGGCCACGCCAACAACAAAAACGATCGTGCCGGCCGCAAATAAAAAGCCAAAAAATCGCAAAATCAGCTTCATGGGCGCAGCCTCGCCGAAAAACCGATCAGGACGGATTTCGGCGCCGAATCCAGGATCAACGATAGGATGTTCAAGGCTCGCCCCCCCTGTCCGTGGCCGTTGGCGGCCGCATGACAGATAAGTGAGATCGCCCCGTTTTATGTTGAAACTGAGGCTTAGCGCGCATCGTTCGAACCCCGCAGCCCTGCCCCGCCGGCAAGGCGCGGGGCAAAGAACGCATCAACCGCACTGACCAGCGAATCTGCCGTGCGTGCGCGCCACGTCGGCGACATCAAATGCTGCATGTCGTCCTTCGTCGACATGTAGCCCAGTTCCACAAGGACCGAGGGCACATCCGGCGCCTTCAGCACAATAAAGCCCGCCGATTTCAACGGATGCTGGTGCAGGCGCGTGGTGTTCTTGAATTCCCCCACCAAGAGATGCGCGAATTGCATTGAAAAGGTTTTGGTTTCGCGTTGGGCAAGGTCGATCAGGATCGTCGCAACGTCGTCGGGCTGAGACGTCAGGTCGACACCGGCAATGGCGTCTGATTTGTTTTCGGCATCCGCAAGACGCGCCGCTTCTGCATCGGATGCATGCTCCGAAAGCGTATAGACCGTCGCCCCTTCCGCTTGCCCTTCGCTGCGCGGAATGGAGTCGGCGTGAATCGAAATGAACAGCGATGCCTTGCGCGCGCGGGCGAAGCGCACACGATCGTTCAGAGGAATGAAGGTGTCGTCGCTGCGCGTCATTGCTACGCGGTATTTTCCGGATTTCAGCAGCTTGTCGCGAAGCAGAAGACCGAAACCGAGCACAACGTCCTTTTCGTTCTGCCCGTTGCCGGACTTGGTGCCCGAGTCGATGCCGCCATGGCCGGGGTCGATCACGATCAGCGGGCGCTGATCCCCCGAAGAATCCTTCACGGCCCCAGCGCTTTCCTTCGTGTTTGTTCGAGGCAGCCGGGGCGCCAATGCCATTTCGTGCATAAAGCTCTGCCGATCGGTGGGCGCAAGGTCGATCACAAGCCGCGCCGGCTGGCCACTGCTTGGCGCCAGCACGAAGGCCTTGCCGATCCTTACCGGGCCTTCGGTATCGAGCACAATCCGCGATCCGCCGCGCATGATAAGGCCATAACGGAATGCCTTAATCAGCCCGCGACCGTGTTCGCCTGCTTTCGGCGGCAGCCTGAAAACGACTTGCGGTAGGTCAACCACCACGCGGTACGGGTCGGCCAGAGTGAAGGTCGCAAGTTCCACCTTGTCGGTGAAATCCATGACAAACCGGGTCTGCTTGCCGTCGCCGCCGACGCGCACGTCGCTCGCAATCGGAAAATGATCGCCGGCCGTCTTCGAATCGGTGCTCCGGGCCGTCGATGCAAACCCAGCGACGAAGGCGCCGGCGAAACCGGCGACGAGCGCCACCGCAAGCAGATTTTCGCGGACAGTCACGAATCCGGACCCTTTCCGCCGTTTGTACTCCAATAGGCGATGCGCCGGTTAACGGAACTTGACTATATTGTGGTCACGACGGCATCGGTGTGGCCGTGCTGCATCTGCTCACTTGCCAGGCAGGACACAGGGCCGTATGTAAGTGTTTGCTGACGGTTATTTGTTCCGGTTGTCTCGCGTTCGGGCATCCGGCGCGCCGTTCCAGGGTCGCCCCCTCGAGGAGGTCGGCGGACGAACGGCAGCCAAGCCGAGACCCTTGTGAAGGACCCCCGGATCAGCGCCCGGCCTCAGTCGCCGTTCGCTTCGACGCCGTCAGCAATGAAGAAATCGCGGCCGCATGGATAGCGTGGCCGCAGAAAAAATGGGTCGCAGTTGATGCTGCAAAATACCCAGCACAATTCACTTGAGCCTCGCCCGCGCCGCGAATGTTTTGCGACTGCGTGCCAGGGCGCAGATACGGCTGGGATTTCGGGTAGACACGCGGCGGCCTTTTCCACCAACCGCAATCAGGCACAACCTTCTTCGCTTCGCCAGGCGCTCTGTCCAGCGCGGCAAGACGCGAACAGGTTTGCCCAAGTGAGATTCAATTATGCCGAACAAAATGTTGATCGACGCCGGCCACCCGGAGGAAACCCGAGTCGTGGTCCTGCGCGGCAATCGCGTCGAAGAATTCGACTTCGAATCCGCAAACCGCAAGCAGCTTCGCGGTAACATCTATCTCGCCAAAGTCACGCGGGTCGAGCCGTCCTTGCAGGCGGCCTTTGTCGATTACGGCGGCAATCGTCACGGATTTTTGGCGTTCTCGGAAATTCACCCCGATTACTATCAAATTCCGGTCGCCGACCGGCAAGCGTTGCTTGAGGACGAGGCACGCCAAGAGCGTGATGCCGAAGCCGATGCGGAAAGCCGCTCACTTCGGCGGCGGCATCGTCACCACAGCCGAAATTCGGAACGTTCTCGCAAGCAAGATGTAGTGCGGAGCGATCCCGTTCCGGTTGACACGCCCGAGACAAATGAAACCATAGAGGCGCTCGAACCGGCAGCGGAGCAAATCGCCGGTAACACGACCGAAGCGCCAGCGTCAGAACCTGGGCCAGAAAGCGAGTCGGCGTTTCCTGGTGGCGAGCCGCCGGGCGAAACGGCTCAAGCGCACCCAACGGCGGCGGGTTTTGGCGCGGTGTCCTCTTCGGAAACCGCCGGCGTAGAAGATGCAATTGACGAGTCGCCGCGCGCCAACATAGAGGCGACGGACGAAGGTAAGCGGGCGTCCGCAGGGGAGACGACGATCGAGGCCGGGGCAGAGTCGTTTGCCGAGCCGATGTCTTTTGAGCCCTCCGCCTCCGAACCGCAGACGGCCAACGGCGCGGATCAGCGTGAGGAAGAAGGGGTCGAATCCGTCGGCGGCGCCGACGCCCTGGAGGAGGTGCAAGAGCGCCTCCCCCGCTTCCGTCGGCAATACAAGATTCAGGAGGTCATCAAGCGCCGCCAGGTCATGCTGGTGCAGGTGGTCAAGGAAGAGCGCGGCACCAAGGGCGCGGCGCTCACGACCTATCTCTCGCTTGCCGGCCGCTATTCGGTGCTGATGCCGAACACGTCGCGCGGCGGCGGAATTTCGCGCAAGATCACATCCGCCGAAGATCGCAATCGCCTCAAGGAAATCGCGCAAGAACTGGATGTGCCGGAGGGCATGGGCGTCATCCTGCGCACCGCCGGCGCGAGCCGCACGAAGGTCGAGGTCAAGCGCGATTTCGAATACCTGCTGCGCCTCTGGGAGCAGGTTCGCGACCTGACGCTAAAATCGACGGCGCCAAAGCTCGTGTACGAAGAAGGCTCTCTTACCAAGCGCTCGATCCGCGATCTCTACAACAAGGACATCGACGAGATCATCGTCTCCGGCGAGCAAGGCTACAGAGACGCCAAGGAATTCATGCGCATGCTCATGCCGAGCCATGCGAAATACGTGAAGCTCTACAAAGATACGCAGCCGATCTTCACCCGCTTCGGCATCGAGAGCCAACTCGACGCGATGTTCACGCCGGTCGTGCAACTGCGCTCCGGCGGTTACATCGTGATCAACCAGGCCGAAGCGCTGGTCGCCATCGACGTAAATTCGGGCCGCGCGACGCGCGAGCACCACATCGAGGACACCGCGCTCAAGACCAATCTTGAAGCCGCGGAAGAGATCGCGCGGCAGCTGAGATTGCGCGACCTCGCCGGCCTTATCGTGATCGATTTCATCGACATGGATGAAAGCCGCAACAACCGCACGGTGGAGCGGCGCCTGAAAGAAGCGCTGCGTTATGACCGCGCCCGCATTCAGGTCGGGCGCATATCGCATTTCGGGCTGCTCGAAATGTCGCGTCAACGTATCCGCACGTCCGTGCTGGAAAGCTCAACCGAGAAGTGCCCGATCTGCGGCGGCAGCGGACACGTGCGCTCTGTTTCATCTGTGGCTTTGCAGCTTCTTCGCGGCATCGAGGAGATGTTGATCAAAGGCGCGACTCACAATCTGATCTTGCGCACGCGCTCTGAGGTCGCGCTTTACGTGCTCAATCATAAGCGCGCGCACTTGCGGGCCTTGGAAGAACGCTTCCGGATCACGATTACCATCTCTGCGGACGCAAGCGTGCCGGCGCAGCAATCCTTCATCATCGATCGAGGCGAGCAGGTGCACACGCCGGAAGCCGCCCGCGCATTGGCGGCATCGGCCGAACCGATCATCGTCTCTGAAGAAGACGAAGAAGACTCGTTCTACGAGGAAGAGAGCGCCGAGGGTGAATCCGAAGACTTCGAACGCCGCAATCAAGATGCCGATCAACCGTCCTCCGGCGGCGAGCGGCACTTTGCACAGGCTCAAGGAAATGGCGAGCACGAAGGCGGCCGTCGACGGCGCAGGCGTCGGCGCGGACGTGGGCGCGGACGGGGCGGCGACGGCCACGAAAGCGGTCAGCCTTCACACGACCAGAACTCGCAACAGCAAGCCCCGGAATACATGGCTTCGTCCGGCGAGCTCAGCGTGCCGCAAGACGAATTTTCACCGCAAGGCGATCAGCCGCAGGTCTCTCAATATCAAGCTTATGCCTCTGGACCTCCGGCAGGCGAAAACGGCGAACAGCGGGACCGGGAAGGACGCCGGCGGCGGCGACGCGGCCGGCGCGGTGGCCGCCGTAGCCGCCACGACCGCAACGGTGAAGGACATTTTCAATCCGAGAATGCCGCCAACACCGAGCAGAGCCGTCAAGATCATGATGATTTCGATCGTCAGCAGCCTTTGCCGCCTCCTGATTATGAGCCGCCGGCCGCATCAACAAGCGAGCCGGTTTATGCGGCGCCGCCGCGCGAGGGCACATCGCCCGCGGCCGACTCCGCGCCGCCGACTTCGGCACCCGGCGAGAACGAACCGCCGCGCCGACGGTCGACGGTCCGAGAACCCGCTCCGTTTTCGAGCAGTGGCGAGACCGGCGCGCCGATGCCACCGTCGACATTGCCGCCACCGCCGACGCCGATCGTAACGAGCAACGAATCAAATGAGCCTGCGCAACCCAAGCGCGGTTGGTGGGGCCGCCGGTTACTGGGCGGCGACAAGAGCTAGTTTCCGCGGGATGGGCGATCGAAGCGCGACGATGATACGGCCGGAAAAATGAAATCCGCCTGGGTCGAGCGCGATGCGCGGGCGGCGATCGATCACTACGGCAAAGCCGGCATTGCACGCGACGTGGCGCTGCGCGTGTATACGACGCGTCTGCTCGGCCGCGATCCCAAGCTCGTGATGCACGGCGGCGGCAACACCTCGCTCAAGACGTGGGCGCGCGATTTTTCCGGCGACGAGGCCGAGGTCCTTTGCGTCAAAGCCACCGGCTGGGATATGGCCGCCATCGAGCCTGCGGGCATGCCGGCGATTCGGCTTGCGCCCTTGCGAAAACTGTGTGCCCTCGATGCGCTATCCGACGAAAACATGGCGCGCGCGCAACGCGCGCACCTTATCGATCCGGCGGCACCGCCTCCTTCCGTCGAGATGCTTCTGCACGCTTTCCTGCCGGCGGCGTTCATCGACCACACGCATGCGACGGCCGTCCTGAGCCTCATCGATCAGCCGAACAGCCCGGAATTATCCGCGGACGTCTACGGAAGTCGGCTTGGATTTGTAGCCTACCGGATGCCCGGTTTCGGCTTGGCGAAAGCAGCCGCCGATGTGTTCGACAGAAACCGAAAGGTCGAGGGGCTGATCCTCGACAAGCACGGGATTGTCACCTTCGGCGCGGAGGCGCGCGAAGCTTACGAACGCATGATCGAAATGGTCACTCTCGCCGAAGAACGATTGCAGAAAAATCGTAAATCGGTGTTCGCGTCGGCGGAATTTTTCCAGCGGATCGCGCCGCTGTCGCAAGTCGCGCCGATCCTGCGCGGCGCGTGCAGCCTGCGGGACGAGCGGAACGAAGGCGCTTGGTTGCGCCAGATCGCGGAATTTCGCGTAAGCGACGCCATCATGGCGTTCGTCAACGGCAAGGACGTGACGCGCTACGCTCGCCAGGGCGTCATCACGCCCGACCACACGATTCGCACCAAGAACTGGCCGCTTATTGTTCCACCACCCGAGACCGGCAAGCTCGACGAATTCAAGCGGGCAGCGCGCAAGCTGGCTGACGCATTCGGCGATCATTATCGCGCCTATTTCACTTACAACAACCTGCGGGTCGGCAATACCAAGACCATGGTCGACCCCTTGCCCCGCGTCGTGTTGGTGCCCGGGCTTGGCCTGTTCGGCTTCGGCCCGACAGCGAAAGACGCGACGGTTGCTGCGGATATCGCCGAAGCCGCTGTCGAATGCATCACAGGCGCAGAAGCGATCGGCACGTTCAGATCGATCTCCGACGCCGATATGTTCGATTGCGAATACTGGCCGCTTGAATTGTTCAAGCTCGGCGTGCCGAAGAATCTGCCGCTTGCCGGTCAGGTGGTCGCCATCACAGGTGCGGGCGGCGCGATCGGCGCGGCGACTGCCCGCGTGTTCGCCGCAGCCGGCGCGGAAGTCGCGCTGCTCGACATCGACGCGGGAGCCGCCATGCAAACGGCAAAAGCGATCGGCGGCTCCGCCCTTGCCGTTCGCTGCGACGTTACTGACGCAGCTTCGGTCAAGGCGGCATTCGACCAGGTGACGACCACGTTCGGCGGCGTGGATATTGCCGTCTCAAACGCCGGCGCCGCCTGGCAGGGCAAGATCGGCGAGGTGGATGAAGCTGTCCTGCGCAAGAGCTTTGAGCTGAACTTTTTCGCGCATCAGAAAGTCGCGCAAGCGGCCGTCAAGATCATGCTGGCGCAAGGAACCGGGGGGTGCCTGCTTTTCAATGTCTCGAAACAGGCGGTGAATCCGGGCGCAAACTTCGGCCCTTACGGTCTTCCCAAGGCAGCAACGTTATTCTTGGTCCGGCAGTACGCGCTCGATTATGGTCCAGACGGCATCCGCGCCAACGCCGTGAATGCCGATCGAATCCGCTCGGGCTTGCTCACCGACGACTTCATCAAGGAGCGCTCGAAGGCGCGAGGCGTGAGCGAGAAGGATTACATGAGCGGCAATCTGCTCGGGCGTGAAGTCACCGCAGACGATGTCGCTCAAGCTTTTCTCGCCCAGGCGCTGGCGCTCAAGACAACGGCCGACGTCACGACCGTAGACGGCGGAAATATCGCCGCCGCCTTGCGCTGACGCCACGAATTGCGCACAAGTCTGCTATCCTGATTCCGTCCGACGCTTCCCACATGGAGCCATGACGATGCTGCGAACCATAGCTTTCATCGGCGCATGCGCAATGCTGCTCGCCGCGCCTGTTTCGGCCGCGCCGGCCAAGAAGAGCCCGAAGCTCGCGACCTGTCAGTTCGGCGCCAAGGAGCAAAAGCTCACCGGCGCCAAGCGCGCCGCTTACATGAAGCGCTGCATGGCGAACGAAGATTCGCCGCGCGGGTCCGCCCCCAAACCGGCGCCAAAGTAACGAACGCGATTTCTACCCAGTATCGACGCGAGGCCTTCATGCCAGAAGCCGACAAGGAAGGTGAGCGCTACCAGGCGGATAAACCGCAGCTGACGCCGGGGTTCTTCCTCAAAGGCTCGCACCAACTCGACTGGGGGATGAAGAACCGGCTTGCGCGCACATTCAATCCGGCGAGCGGGCGCACGGTGATGCTGGCGATCGACCACGGCTATATCCAGGGGCCGACCACCGGCCTCGAGCGCGTGGACCTGTCGATCGTGCCGCTTCTGCCGCAGTGCGACGCGTTGTTCTGCACGCGCGGCATCCTGCGCAGCGTGATCCCCGCCGAATGCCACAAGCCGATGGTGCTGCGCGCGTCCGGCGGCGCCAGCATCCTGCGCGAGCTGTCGAAAGAAGAAATCGCGATGGATATGGACGATGCCGCGCGGCTCAATGCGGCCGGCGTCGGCGTGCAGGTTTACGTCGGCAGCGAATACGAGACGCAAACTGTTCACAATATGACGCGCCTGGTCGATGCCGGCCTACGCTACGGCATCCCGGTGATGGGAATTACCGCCGTCGGCAAGGACATGAAGCGCGACGCGCAGTATTTCCGACTCGCCTGCCGCATCATCGCCGAGCTCGGCGCGCAATACGTGAAGACCTACTATGTCGAGGACGGTTTCGAGACCGTCACCGCGTCGTGCCCGGTGCCGATCGTGATGGCGGGCGGCAAGAAATTGCCTGAGCTCGATGCGCTGACGATGGCCTATAACGCCGTGCAGCAGGGCGCAGCCGGCGTCGACATGGGCCGTAACATCTTCCAGTCCGACGCGCCGAAAGCGATGATCGCGGCCGTCAACGCCGTCGTGCACAAGAACACGAAGCCGGCCGAGGCGCTGGAGATCTACAAATCACTCAAGGCGAAGGGCTAGCCGCTCAGGGCGGGAATGTCGCCGTCGCACTTGTGGCGGCAAGCGTTTTGCCGGCATCATCGAGCGCTTCCACCGTCCAGCGATAGCGATGGTGCTCACCGCCCGGCGGACATGGGCCAATATAACGGATCGCGCCCTGCTTCACGGTGTCGCCCGTAAAAGTGACGGTCGAGCCGCCGTGATGAAAGGCCGGCACGTTCAAGTCGTGCATCTCGAAACGCAGCCGCTTCGTCCCCGGCGGAACGGCGGATAGATGAAATTCCGGCGAAGTCTTGCCGCAGGCCGGAATGCCGGCCCAACTGAATTTGACTGTAAACGTGTTCGCAGCGCCGGAAACGACGATCAGCGCGAAAACCGCCGCGACGATTGGGAACAAGCTTGGCCGTGCCATGTTCCGCCTCCGCCACTTTGCCCGGCGGAAGGCTAGGCCGCGCCGACGCGCCGCTCAACGGCTCCAAAACGTCAAGCAGCCTTGGCTGTGGGCCGCTCCAACGGACGAACCTCGAAGCTGCGCAAAAGACCACGCCGCAGTACGTCGATCGGGACGGGCTTGCCGACTCGCTCGGCATTGAGCAGGCGAATCAAATCGTCGACGCCTGTTACAAGTTCGCCGTCGGCGCGCACGATGATATCGAGCGACATCAGTCCGGCCTCGTCCGCCGGCCCGTCCGGCTCGACGCCTGTGATCATCGCGCCTGTCGCATTCTCGATATCGGCGTTGCGTGCATGACGCCGCGGCACCGGCACGGTCTGGCCCGACATGCCGATGAAGCCGCGCCGCACGCGCCCATGCGCGATAAGCTCGCTCAGCACGAATTGCGCGGTGTTGCTTGCAACCGCAAAGCAGATGCCCTGCGCTCCCATAATCACAGCCGTGTTGATGCCGATCACCTCCCCGCGCGAGGAGACGAGCGGACCGCCCGAATTACCGGGATTGAGCGCCGCGTCGGTCTGGATCACGTCCTCGATCAGCCGGCCGTTGCGCGCCCGCAGGGACCGGCCGAGCGCCGAGACAACGCCCGCGGTCACCGTCGATTCAAAGCCTAGCGGATTGCCGATCGCCACCACGAGTTGGCCGCGCCGCAACTTCTTTGAATCGCCGAGTTGGGCACTCCGGAGATCGCGCACGGATCCGGCGCGCAACAGGGCAAGATCCGTGTCGAGGTCCTCGCCGAGCGAACGCGCCTCCATCACGCGCCCTTCGGCATCCATCAGCCGCAATTCGCGCGCGCCTTCGACCACATGACTATTGGTCAAAACAAGACCATCCGGCGCAATCACGACACCCGAGCCGGCGCCGCCGGGCCGTCCTTTGGCGCCGCGGTTTTCCACGCGTACGACGGCCGGACCGACCGTCTCGGCAACTGTGATCACTGCATTGGAATAGGCGTCGAGGATTTCAGCATCGGCGGGCGCCGGCGCCGCCCCGATGCCGTCGACATAGGGAGAGGATGTGAAGTCCAGCATGGCTTTCAGAGGGTTGAGATATGAACCGCTAGCTCATGTAGGGCTTTTCGCCTCTGTTTAAAGAGCCACGCCAAGATGTTGCAGCAGCCAAAGGCGCTCGTTCAGGCTTCATAAACCTGCCCCGGCTAGCCTTCATGGCTGACTTTGGCACCCTTAGGAATCCGCCTTATGGCGCCCGACCAGCCCGAAGGGGCACCGCCCCGCCACCTCTATCAGGTCCTCGCCGGCGACTGGCGTCGCGCCGCGATCGCATCCGCAGGTCTCGCGGCGATATTCGCCGTCGGCATTTTTCTCGGGGGCCGAGAATTCTTTGACCCTGAGCACAAAGCCGCGACCGCCGAGGGCACTCACAAAAAGGATGGCAAAGGATGGGGTCACCGCGTCGGATCGATCCTGTTCGTTCCGGCGGAGGGCGGCATGTGCGAGCAACGGCAATTCGACAATGCCAGCGGCCGGATGCTGTCAATGGGCTACGTCAGATGCACCGACGGTTTGGCGCAAGGCGACTCGAGCGAGCCGAGTTGGGCGCACGACAACACGTCGCGCATTAACGCGATCCTCAGCGCGTTCAAAAAATAGGCTTGCGTCAGATCAGCTCTTCCAGCCCGCGCGGGCGGCCCAGGCGACCGCCACCGAGAGCAGGGCGATGGGGACCGCCAGGCAGCGGAAGCCGACCCACCGAAGACCGAGCGCGCCGCCTACCGTGCCGACAAGAAATCCAGCCAGAACAGGTATGAGCACGCCCAGCCGCCGACTCGCAGCCTTGCGGTCCTCACCTTTTGCGAGCGCCACGATCCATTGACCGACGTCGATTGCGGCCTGTGATGTGTTGGTGGTCATCACGTTGGTCGAGTTAGCATCTCTTATCAGCAGCTTGACGAGCGCACTTTGCACGCCCATTGCAGCGACACCGAACAGACTGGCTGTGATCGCCAGCGGCGTGTCCGCGCCCTGAAACGGTTCGCCGGTCAGGCCCAAGGCGGCAAAGCACAGCACCAGCACCAATTCGATCGCAAGCGTAATGGCAAGCGCCCGCGCCGGCTGTCGGAACGGCGCGGCGATGAAAACCGTGGCTACACCAACTAGAAAAAAGACCGGAATGGCAAACAGACGCGCGACGACAGCGGAATGGCCGGTGATTGCCGAGACGCCGACCAACACGAAACTGCCGGTTACTTGGGCGACGAACAATCCGAACAACGCGATGAAGGTGCAGGCGTCGACAGTGCCGGCAACGAAAGCAAGCGACAGAAGCAGCCAGCGTGGCGCCGCAAGGGTCTGCATTGTCATCTCGATAGACTTGAATCAGCGGCGCAGCATAGCAGAAACGAGTCGAACGACGTCGTTCAGCGCCGGCTCAGGCTGTGTGGCAACAAACAACGCACCGCCTGTAGGCAAGCGGACACCGCTTGCACCCGTGCCGTGAAGGCGATCGCAGCCTAGCCGATCAACCTCATCGCCCAGGCAATGAACGCATCGAACTGATCCGGATAGATCAGGAAATAAGCGACAATCACAACCGGACCAGACATGAGCAGCCATTCCCGCATGGAGGGCCCCTCTTGTAATTTCAGTCCGACCTTTACGCGCCGGCCTCCAACCGGCAACAACGTCGCCTTTAAAATATAGAGCACGCCACAACCGCGTTTGGAGGCCGTAGTCGCGCTGGTAGACTTATCGCTCGGAGTCGTAGTCCCGCATTTTCCAACGTTTCG
This sequence comes from Pseudolabrys sp., assembly GCA_025929185.1. Lineage (GTDB taxonomy): Bacteria > Pseudomonadota > Alphaproteobacteria > Rhizobiales > Xanthobacteraceae > Pseudolabrys. Next base: position 12,503 of record JAICMO010000014.1, on the reverse strand, counting down.
TTCTTCAATTCGCTAAAATTGGCGCAAAGTAGCTGCCAACAGCGGGAACATTGTTTAAGATTTTAGCCAAATGCGAATCCGTTCGACCGCCTCGTGCATCTCGGCCGCTGAGCCCGCATAGCAAAAACGAATAAAATGCCGGCCATTCACCGGATCGAAATCAATGCCCGGCGTTGCCGCCACACCCGCTTCTTCCAGCATGCGCTTGGCAAAATCGAAGCTGTCGTCCGAGAAACGCGCGCTATTTGCATAAAGATAAAACGCGCCATCCACCGGCAGAAATTTGTCAAGGCCCGCACGCGGCAGGCCTTCAGTTAAGACGCGGCGATTTTTTTCATAGCCATGCTTCACCGCCTCCATCTCGGCCTTGCCGTCAAACGCCGCTTCGGCGGCGACCTGAGACAGCGTTGGCACAGAAATCGCGAGATTCTGCTGCAATCGCTCGATCGGCCGAATCAGACTTTCCTGCGCCACCATCCAGCCGATGCGCCAGCCGGTCATGCAGAAATATTTCGAAAACGAGTTGATCACGACGACATTGGGCGAAATTTTCGCCGCCGTTTCGGCGGCGAACGCGTAATCGAGTCCGTGGTAGATCTCGTCCGAGATCACCTTGATGCCTTCTGCTTCCGCTGCCCCGATGAGCTGTGCCAGCGCATCCACGTCCATCATCGTGCCGGTCGGATTGGCGGGACTCGCCACCACGACGCCGGCAACCGGTTTCTTGCGATGCGCGGCGATCAACGCCTCCCCGGTAAGCGCCCAGCGCGACGCCTCACCGGTCTCGATCAGCACTGGCTCACATCCGAGCGCCGTGAGGATGTGCCGATACGGCGGGTAGCCAGGATTGGCGAGCGCGATGCGATCGCCCGGCTCGAACAGCGCGAGAAAAGCGAGAATAAATCCGCCGGACGAGCCGGTCGTTACGAAGACTCGTGCGGGGTCGAGCGCGAGCCCATAAGTATCATCGTAGTGGCGCGCAATCCGCGCACGCAGCGACGGAATGCCCAGCGCCTCCGTATAGCGGATGCGGGCATTAACGAGCGCCGCCTGCGCAGCCCGGATCGACGTCGTCGGCGCCGGGGCCGCCGGTTGCCCCACCTCCATGTGGACCACGCGTTCGCCCGTGGACTCGATTCGGGCCGCGGCTGCCATGACGTCCATGACCATGAACGGCGACACATCGCTGCGCCGAGACGGAAGGAGGAGCCGTTTGGCCGCATCGAGCATCGGTTTGTCCTTTGGGGCTTCTCCGGAACCGCCCCGCTGTTGCCGTATTGCGCTGTTTGGTTGCCGGCCACGCATTTACCGCAAGCAGACGTGATCGCAGGCTGCGTTGACCACCTCAGGACGCGTCACTAGGTTGCGGCGAGCCGGTGGCAAGCAGGCAATGACCGTTAACGGCAGACCTACCAAAGTGCGGCGCAGGACGCCACCATCGCGCATCTTTGGCGTTTTAGCCGCCGCGCTGACCTTCGCTGCCGCGCTTGCTCCGGCCCGCGCGCAAAGCGCTGGGCCGATCATCCGCGACGCCGAGATCGAACAGCTTCTGCGTGATTACGTGCGGCCCATTCTGCGCGTGGCTCACCTCTCGCAGCAGAACATCAAGGTCGTGATCGTCAATGACCGCGCCTTTAATGCTTTCGTCATGGACGGGCGGCATATCTTCATCAATGCGGGCGCATTGTTCGAGTGCAAAACGCCGAACGAGGTGATCGGCGTGCTGGCGCACGAAACCGGTCACCTTGCCGATGGACACCTGATGCGATTGCGCGAACAACTTGCGACGGCGCAGACCCAATCGGTTATCGCCTTGCTGCTTGGCGCCGGCGCCATGGTTGCCAGCGCGCGCTCCAACGGCGGCAGCGCGGGTGTCGGCGCGATTCTCGCGCCGCAAGCCGTTATTCAGCATTCGCTGCTCGCCTATGTCCGCGCACAGGAAGATCAGGCCGACCACGCCGGCGTGAAATTTCTCAATGCCTCGGGACAGTCGCCCAAGGGGATGTACGATCTATTCAAACGGCTCAGCGCCGAACAGCTTTACAATTCGCGCTACATCGATCCCTATCTGCAAACACATCCGATGCCGGCCGAACGCGTCTCTTCGCTCGAGGCATTGGCCAAGAGCAGCCCCTATTGGGAAAAAAAGGATTCGGCGGCGTTGCAACTGCGCCACGACCTGATGCGCGCAAAGCTGTCCGGTTTTCTCGAACGCCCTGAGACAGTGATGCGCCGCTATCCGCAGAGCAACAGCACTCTTCCGGCGCGCTACGCGCGCGCGATCGCGACATACCGTCATGGTGACTTGCGTGGCGCCATCGCGCAGATCGACGGATTGATTCAATCGGAACCGAGCAATCCGTATTTCTATGAACTCAAAGGCCAGGCGCTGCTGGAGGGCGGCCGTCCGACGGAGGCTGTCGCGCCGCTGCGCCGGGCTGTCGCGCTTGCGCCCACCCCCGCACTGATTCAAATTCTGCTCGGCCAGGCGCTGGTCGCGACGGGCGACAAGAAAAATGCCGATGAAGCGATCAGAATGATTCGCACCGCTCTCGATCGCGAACCGGAGATGCCGGAAGCCTATAATCAGCTCGCCATGGCCTACGGTCGCCGGGGGGACCTCGCGCACGCCGATCTTTCTGCCGCCCAGGCGGCGTTCGCACGTGGTGACTTCAAGACCGCGCGCCAACTCGCCGAACGCGCCAAAACGCGCCTGCCGGTCGGCTCTCCTGCCTGGGTGCGCGCCGACGACATCGCAACGGTGAAACAACCCGCCAAGAAATTAAACTGAGTCCGTTTCTGTCATGACAAGGATGACGAAAATGAACGCAATATCCCGCCTGCCCGTTTTGGCGTTTGCTGCAACTCTGGCTGTTTGGGCTGCGCCGAGCGCTATGGCGCAGGTGTTCTCGACAACACAGCGCAGCGCGATCGAGTCGATCGTGCGCGACTACCTGATCAGCCACCCGGAAGTTTTGCAGGAGGCAATGGTCGAGCTGGAGAAACGGCAGACCGCCGCCGAGGCGGCGAAACACCAGGCGGCCGTCAGGGATCATGCGACGGCGCTGTTTTCGTCGTCGCGCCAGGTCGTGCTCGGAAATCCGAAGGGCAACGTCACTTTCGTCGAGTTCTTCGACTACAACTGCGGTTATTGCAAGCGCGCGATGGCCGATATGCTCGATCTCCTCCAAACCGATTCCAATCTCAAGGTCGTGCTGAAGGAGTTTCCGGTCCTCGGCCCCGGCTCAGTCGAAGCGGCGCAAGTCGCAGTTGCGGTGCGCATGCAGGCTCCCGACAAGTACCTCGAATTCCACAAAAAGCTGCTTGGCGGACGCGGCGCAGCCGACAAGGCGCGGGCGCTCGCCGTCGCCAAGGACGTGGGCCTCGATATGGTACAGCTCGAAAAGGATATGAAAAGCCCTGAAGTGAAGAAGACAATCGAGGAAGATTTCAAGCTCGCGGATGCGTTGGGTTTGAACGGCACGCCGAGTTACGTGATCGGCAAGGACGTAGTGGTCGGAGCCGTCGGCCTTGCGGCGCTGAAGGAGAAGATCAATACCGCCCGTTGCGGACGCAGCACCTGCTGAAACACGTTCCGACGTAGATTCCCCATTCATCTTTGACCGGCCGCAGGCAGACAATCGCCTCGCGGCCGGTTTCGCGTTAATTTGTGAGCGATCCTTTTCACGATGGCGTCCGGCTCGATATGTATTCGATCGGGATCGAAGAAGAATATTTCGTGTTCGACGCTGCATCGAGGCGTGCGGTGACGCACGTCAACAAGAAATTCCTGGCCCAGGCGCAAGAAATACTGGGCGACCGGCTGATGACCGAGATGTTGCAGTCGCAAATCGAGGTAGCAACGCCGCCCTGCGCCGAGCTTCGCGACGCGCGCCGTCATCTTGCGCACTATCGCTCAACCCTTGCCGCCATTGCCCGCAACCACAGACTGGGCATTGCGGCACTGGGCACGTTTCCTCTCGCCTTTTGGCCGGAGCAGGTGATGACGCCCAAAGCACGTTATGGCGCCATTATGGACGACCTGCAAATGATCGGCATGCGCAACATGCTTTGCGGTATGCACGTGCATGTGGAGGTGCCGGACGTCGGAAAGCGCATCGATCTCATTATGCGCCTGACGCCGTACCTTCCGCTGCTGCTTGCCCTTTCCACCTCCTCGCCGTTCTGGCAGGGCCATGTCACCGGCCTACATGGCTACCGTCTTGCGGCCTATGACGAATTACCGCGCACGGGCTTGCCCGAGCTATTCCACAGCGAGGACGAATATCGGCAATACGTCGATGCGCTTACCTGGGCAGAGATTATTCCCGATGCGAGTTACATCTGGTGGGCGCTGCGGCCTTCGACCGCAAATCCGACGCTCGAGCTGCGCGTTGCGGACACTTGTACGCAGATCGACGACGCGGTCGCGATCGCGGCTCTTTTCCGTTGCCTGGTACGCGCGCTCGACCGTGACCGCGCGCTGAACTCAGGCTTTGACCGTGTCGGCCGCGCGATTACCGTGGAGAACAAATGGCACGCGCAGCGATACGGCGTCGGCGCGATATTCGTCGATCCGTTCGCCCGCTCGCCGCGCACCGTAAAGGAATGGCTGGATGAGGTGTTCGACTTCATCGCTGAGGACGCGGCGGCGCTCAACTGCGAACAGGAAATGGCCCGTCTCCAGCGCATCGTCGCAGCAGGAACCAGCGCCGACCGGCAGATTGCGGTATTCGAAAAATCGAAATTGGCGGGCCGGCAAAGGTTAAAGGCGCTCAAAGACGTGGTGGATTGGGCGGCGAGCGAAACGCAAAACTTTTCGGAGAAAGCCGTCTAGCGCCGGCCAGACGGCTTCCCCTTCCGGCTGCGGCCACCTATAAAGCCGAAACAACGACCTACGTGCATTTCGCCCGAAAACAGCCCATGGCCAAAATCGCTTACGTGCTCAACGGTCCCAACCTCAACCTGCTCGGCACGCGCGAGCCGGAAAAATATGGCCGCGCCACGCTTGCCGACGTGGAGAAGCTTTGCCGTGCAACCGCGAAGAAGCACGGTCTTGACGTGATCTTCCGGCAGTCGAATGTGGAAGGCGAAATCGTCAACTGGATCCAGGAAGCGCATGCGAAGAAGGCGGCCGGAATCGTCCTCAATCCGGCGGGCTACACGACCACGTCAATCGCGATTCTGGACGCTCTCCTCGCGGTAAAACTGCCCGTCATCGAAATCCACATCACCAACATCCATGCGCGCGAGAAATTCCGGCAAAATTCCTACATATCCAAGGCGGCGAGAGCCGTGATCTGCGGCTTCGGCATTGAAGGCTATGCCTTGGCTATCGCGGGGCTTGCCGGCATCGTCGGCTCCAAGGCAAAACGCTAAGCGATGCCCAAATCGAAATCGCCAAGCATTGATCACGAACTCATCAAGGAGTTGACGAAGCTTCTGGACGAAACCGGCCTGACCGAAATTGAAATCGAGCAAGATGGTCAGCGCGTTCGCGTCGCCCGCAATGGCGCACCGATGGCGGTCGCGGTCCCCCCCGCCGCTGCGCCGGCCGCTCCTATCCCCGTCACGGAAATTGCGTCGGCGCCGCTGGATCCGACCAAGCATCCGGGCGTGGTGATTTCTCCGATGGTCGGGACGGCCTATGCCGCTCCGGAGCCCGGCGCCAAGCCGTTCATCGAGATCGGCAGCAGGGTCAAAGCCGGCGACACGCTGCTCATCGTCGAAGCGATGAAAACCATGAACCAGATTCCAGCGCCACGCGGCGGCACGGTTATTCAAGTCTTGTTCGAGGACGGCCAGCCCGTCGAGTTCGGCGAGCCGCTGGTGATTATCGAGTGAGCTTCCCCGTCGTTCTCCGCCACAGAGGGGCAGCGACCCCGACAATGCGAATGCGGACGAGAAACCCCATAGGTTACGGGATGCCGCACTGCTAGGGCATAACGGCTGAGATGTTCGATAAAATCCTCATCGCTAATCGCGGCGAGATCGCCATGCGGGTGCAACGAGCCTGCAAGGAACTGGGCATTCCAACCGTCGCCGTGCATTCCACCGCCGATGCAGACGCCATGCATGTGCGGTTTGCGGATGAAAGCGTCTGCATCGGGCCGCCGGCGGCAAAGGACAGCTACCTCAATATTCCCGCGCTGCTTGCCGCTTGCGAGATCACCGGAGCGGATGCCGTCCACCCCGGCTACGGTTTCCTGTCGGAGAACGCGCGCTTCGCCGAGATTCTCGCCGAGCACAATATCCATTTCATCGGGCCGAAGCCTGAGCACATCCGGCTGATGGGCGACAAAATCGAAGCCAAGCGTACCGTCAAGCGGCTTGGCATCCCGGTGGTGCCGGGGTCGGAGGGCGGTATCAGTTCCGACGCGGACGCTGCCGCCACCGCTGCGCGAATCGGCTTTCCGGTCTTGGTAAAAGCGGCCGCCGGCGGAGGCGGTCGTGGCATGAAAGTCGCGCGCAGCGCGGACCAACTGGCGGCTGCGCTTTCCACCGCGCGCGCAGAAGCAAAAGCAGCGTTCGGCGACGACGCAGTTTATCTGGAAAAATATCTCGAGAAGCCGCGCCACATCGAAATTCAAGTGCTCGGCGACGGGAAGGGCAACGCGATCCACCTCGGCGAGCGCGACTGCTCCCTTCAGCGGCGGCATCAGAAAGTGTGGGAGGAAGGCCCCTCGCCGGCTCTCAACACCAAATCGCGCGACGACATCGGCGAGACGGTTGCGCAAGCAATGCGCGACCTCGGCTATCTCGGCGTCGGGACCGTCGAATTCCTTTATGAGGATGGCAAGTTCTATTTCATCGAGATGAACACGCGCATACAGGTCGAGCACCCTGTCACCGAAATGATCACCGGCATCGATCTCGTTTTCGAGCAGATTCGTGCCGCGGCGGGTAACCAACTCACGTTGAAGCAGAGCGACATCGTGTTCGGCGGGCATGCCATCGAGTGCCGCATCAACGCGGAGAATCCGGTTTCATTCCGTCCGTCGCCGGGGAAAATCTTGCACTATCACGCGCCGGGCGGCCTTGGCGTGCGGATCGATTCCGCCGTTTATCAAGGCTACAGTATTCCGCCTTACTACGACTCCCTGGTCGGCAAACTAATCGTGCACGGCAAGACGCGCACCGAAGCGCTGATGCGGCTCAAGCGCGCGCTCGATGAAGTCGTGGTGGACGGGATCGAAACGACGCTGCCGCTGTTCCGCGCACTGGTGCGTGAAGCCGATATCATCGACGGCAATTACCACATCCATTGGCTCGAGCAGTTTCTTGCCGCCGGTGGAATGGCGGATTGAGCTCTTGCTAATGCAAATGGAGCGTAAGCCGGTCGATTAACCTGCAAAGATCGTCGGCGTCGTACGGCTTTCGCAAAAAAACTGACCGCGGCACCAGCGGCGCCAGCGCGGACGGTGAGTACCGCCCGGATGCGTAGACGATCGGTAGTTCAGGACGCATCCCACGCGCCCGTTCTGCAAGTTCGGAACCATCCATACCGCCCGGCAGATCGATATCGGTGAACAGTACGTCGACCGGCGCGCCGTCGTTGAGGTAACTGAGGGCATCTACGGCGCTGGCAACTGCGTGCACGGCGAAGCCGTGAGCGGCCAATTCTTCGGCAATAAATTCGCTGATGATCGCTTCGTCTTCCACGACGAGCACGCTGGCCGTTCTGGTCAAGCCTGACATGGCTGTCTTCAAGCTCCTCGTTACCAAAGCCGCGCCGCACATGCCCTCCGTCCGGAAACGCGGCTCGCGTGGGTTTGTTTTCAAATTTCTTGAAATTGAGCGCACTATGGTGAACTTCAGGTTAAGGAATGGCTTGTTCAGTGCCCGCTTTTTCAGAAAGGCTATGGAACAAGGCTACCACTGTCGGGTTCGCAAACATGATGGCTAACCGCGAAAGCGCCTTCGTGGAAATCACGCCGGAAGTGCTGCTCAAGGCCTATGCTTGCGGAATTTTTCCGATGGCCGAGAACGCGGACGATCCGGCACTTTACTGGATTGAGCCGGAGCGGCGCGGCATCATTCCGCTCGACGCCTTCCATGTGCCGGCTCGGCTGGCGCGCACCCTACGCTCGACTCGGCTGAAGGTTACCGTCGACCGCGATTTCGATGCGGTGATCGACGGCTGCGCGGCTCCGATGCGCGGCCGCGCCCGCACCTGGATCAACACGCGCATCCGCACGCTCTATTGTCGGCTCCACCGCCGCGGCCACTGCCACAGTGTTGAAGTCTATGACGGCAGCGAACTCGTAGGCGGACTCTATGGCGTGTCGCTAGGCGCCGTCTTCTTCGGCGAAAGCATGTTCAGCCGCGTGCGGGATGCTTCGAAGATTGCGCTCGTTCATCTGGTCGCGCGCCTCAATGCCGGCGGCTATCGTCTGCTCGATACGCAATTTGTTACCGATCATTTGAGGACGTTCGGCGCCATCGAGGTGCCGCGGCAGCGCTATCATAAGCTGCTCGAGAGGGCTCTCAGCGGAAAAGGCAATTTCGCCGCGTTGCCGCTCGATGAACCGGTTGATGGCGCTGAAGCGGTCAAGCTTGCTGCTGCGCGTTGAGCCTCAGCGCGGTGCCCGGGGCGATCCAGACTGTTGTTGAGCCCCCGTCTGTGGCGCAGGGGCACGGCGTTGAGCCGGCTGCCTCTGCCGCGCCGGTTTGGTCGCCGGTTGCGTATCCGAAACATCGGCGAGCGCCGGATTCTTTCCGCCTTTGCAGTCGGTCAGCCATACGTCGTAAATCGGATGCTCAACGGCGTGCAGCCCCGGACTCGCTGCAAACATCCAGCCGGTGAATATCCGCTTTACTTGTCCTTGCAATGTCACCTCGTCGACTTCGACAAACGCGTCCGTTTGCGCCGTCTCCGTGGGTGGGCGCGAATAGCAGACGCGTGGCGTGACTTGTAAGGCGCCGAATTGCACGGTCTCGTTGATTGCCACGTCAAACGAAATGATGCGGCCCGTGATCTTGTCCAGACCGCTGAAGACAGCGGTCGGATTGGCGATCTTCTGCGGCGGCGGCTCCTCGACCACTTCGTCTTCCGGCTGAGCGTGCGCGTCGGCTGGTTGTTGCGGCGTGCCGCGCGGCTGGCGTATTCCGGGCGGCAAGCCCGGAAGCATTTGGGGTGGACCTGCGCGCTGCGGGGCAGGTTGCGTATTGTCGGCCGGCGGCGGATTGGTTTGCCCCGGTCCCGCGGCGCCGGGCAGAGCGGGCAACGGCGCCGATTGAATGCCCGCCGCTCCTGGTCTGCTTGCCGGCGGCAAACTCATCGGCGCAGGCAAAGGCTCCGCGGGAGGCACATCTGAACGGCCTTGCACCGGCGGCCGCTGCTCGTTGTTGCGGTATGGAAAGCCATCGTCATCATCCGGAAAACTTCGGTCGGGCGGCCCCGCATTCTGCTCAGGAATATCGGCCGGCGGTCGCGGCGGACCATCGCCAAAAATCCTGTCGAATTGCGCGGATACCGGTGTCACGGCGACAACCGCCGTGACTGCCACCGCCATAAAAAAAAATCTTGCCATTGAAGCCGGCTTTGTTCCCACCAGGCGGGAAAAGCTTGCCGCCCACTCCCGCCGGCCGAGCCCCGTTAACATGGCGATTGCGGCCTTGGAAGGGCGGCCAGGTGGCAGTTTCCGCGACCAGTAGCCGGCAATCAGCGTTCGGCAATCGGCGTAATGACAACGACTAGCTGCCGATCACTGACTGTTGCCTCCCGGCTCCCACGCATTGTAGTCACCGGTCGCCTTGGGCCGTCGACCGGCGGCTAGAGTCGAACCGCTCGGACGCAAGGCAGCGGGCGTGCCGGTCAAGTTCGGCCGATGCGGCTTTTGCCAGGGGCGGGCCGTGTATTTCTCCTGCGTCGGCGGCGTGTCCACGATGTGGTGAATCCAGCCGTGCCAAGCGGGAGGGATGGTCGACGCTTCGGTATAGCCGTTGTAGATGACCCACCGCCGCTCGAAGCCAAGCACCGGATCGATTTTGCCGCCGCGCGTGCGGTAGTAGCGATTGCCAAATTCATCGTCCCCGACCAGTTCGCCGTATGCCCACGTCCATACCTGCGTGCCGAACGTTTGCGCGTTCCACCAGGTAAACAGTTTCAAAAGGAAACTTCTCATGGGATTTGACGTTGCCGGGGTTTGCGATTGGCGGGTTCTGCCACCGGACGGCGTCTATTGTCCAGTGCGCCGAAGGCCAAATTGGCCCATATTCGCGGTGCTCCTGCTGAGCTATTGAAGAGGCATGGATTCGATCAGATCGGCGCTGAACACGATCCGAGACCTGCTCGCCTGGCTGCCTAACGATCTCGCGGCCATGCTTATCATGCTATTGGCGGCCGCGGCGGCCCTCGTGCTGCACCGCATTTTCCGCAACGTGCTGCGGCGGTCGCTCGCCGGTCGCTACCCTTACGTGCTTTCGGTATTCACGCGGATGCGCGGGGTTTCACGGCTGGCGCTACTTATTCTCGCAATGCTTATTGCACTGCCGGCAGCGTCCTTCGATTCTCAAACTGCATACTGGCTCGCGCGCTTCCTGCTGATCACCATTATCGGTCTGGTCGGCTGGGCAGCGGTTGCGACGCTGCATATTACGGCCGATCTGTATTTATTGCGCTTCCGGCTCGACACTGAGGACAACCTGCTTGCCCGCAAGCACAACACGCAAGTGCGTGTGTTGCTTCGCAGCGCGGACGTCCTGATAGCGCTGTTTACCATCGGCGGCGCGTTGATGACGTTCGACCCGGTGCGGCAGTACGGGGTGAGCTTATTCGCATCGGCCGGTGTCGCCGGCATTATCGCCGGTCTCGCCGCCCGTCCGGTGCTAAGCAACTTGTTTGCCGGCGTGCAGCTTGCAATGACCCAGCCCATCCGCATCGCGGATGCGGTCATTGTCGAAAACGAGTGGGGCACGATCGAAGAAATCACATCGACTTACGTCGTCGTGCGGCTGTGGGATTTGCGGCGGATGATCGTGCCGCTGTCTTATTTTATCGAGAAGCCGTTCCAGAACTGGACGCGAGAGAGTTCCGCCCTGATCGGAGTGGTGATGCTCTATTTGGACTATTCCGCTCCGATTGGGGCCATTCGCGAGAAGCTTCAAGAGATCGTCCGCCAATCGAAGCTCTGGAATGGCACGACCGCAGGATTGCAGGTTACCGATGCGAACGACCGCTCGATTGAGGTGCGTATTCTGGTGAGCGCCGATAACGCGGGCGCAACCTTCGATTTGCGCTGCGAGGTGCGCGAAAAGCTCATCGATTTTTTGCAGCGCGAGCACCCGTATGCGCTGCCGCGCCAACGCAGCGAAACGGTGGTTACTTCGGCGGCCAAAACCTCCGACGCCGATCTTTTGTCGGAGGCCAAGCGGCAGGTGCGCGAACGCCGCGCCTAGTCCAAATCGATCTATTCCACGGCACGTTTGGTGAATGCGGTCAGCAGCGAGGTTGAATTGTCTACGTGATCGTAGGCGAGCTTGCTGGCGACCAAAATCAGCGTAACCGCGAGAATCAAGCGCAAGGCGGTTTCCGGAACACGGGTGGTCAGATAGCTGCCGACGAATATTCCCGGCAACGAGCCGACCAGCAACGAGCACATGATGTGCCAATCGACGGCGCCGAACATCCAGTGGCCCATGCCGGCGATCAGCGTCAGGGGCACGGCATGCGCGATATCGGAGCCGACAATGCGCGCCATCGGCATCTGCGGATAAAGAATCACAAGGGCCATGACGCCGATGGCGCCGGCTCCGACGGAAGAAATCGAAACCAACACACCGAGGACCATGCCGACCAGCACGGTCGCAAGCGCTGTCTTCTGCGCATCGAGCGTCGGAAAACGACCGTGATAGTAATCCAGGATATTCTTGCGAAAGATTAGCACACCCGCGGTTAGAAACAGGGCAAAGCACAGAACGATTGTAATGAGGCTGCGCGCGGCCGCGCCGTTGAGGTTGAGGAGCGACAATATCGTCAGTGTGACGATCGTCGCCGGAACGCTGCCGGTCGCCAGCCGCCGGACCATCGGCCAATCGATGCTCCGCGCCAGCCCATGAACGAAACTCCCGCCGGTCTTGGTGGCCGCAGCGTAAAGTAAGTCGGTGCCGACCGCGGTTGCGGGATGGACCCCAAACAGGAGAATCAGCAACGGCGTCATCAGTGAGCCACCGCCAACTCCCGTCATGCCGACCAGGAGGCCCACACCGAAGCCCGAGATCGAATAGAGCGGATCAATCATCGCAAGAATGTGCATGATTTACGACTTCGCCTCCCCCGCGCGGCTGCCGCTTCCGTCCATAACGATGCCGTTCGACTAAAGTTCAGCGACTATTTTGGCCGCCCTACGGCAGAGCGCAGACCTATTCCGAATCCTGATTGCGTCGGAATTGGCGATTTTTTGCGGGCATTTCCCGGCTTCCCTGCAGAATTCACAGGATTGCGTGATTTCGGAAACCACCGCCCCTATTCCCCTCAAGAGGACTAACCGACTGCTCTGCTT